>DATJLK010000099.1:0-29196 GCA_035509615.1 Allostellaceae bacterium
CACCATCCGGTCAGATCAGGCCGAGGTCGCGCAGACTGACGTGGCGGTTGCGGCCGATAATCAGGTGATCGTGCAGGACGACGCCGAGCGGGGCGGCGGCCTTTTTGATGTCCTGGGTCACGGCGATATCGGCCTTGGACGGGGTCGGGTCGCCCGACGGGTGATTGTGCACCAGGATAAGCGCCGAGGCTTCGAGTTCGAGCGCACGCTTGACCACTTCGCGCGGGTAAACCGGGGTGTGGTCAACCGTGCCGCGCTGCTGGCGCTCGTGCCTGATCAGAACGTTCTTGCGATCGAGAAACAGGATGTGAAATTCCTCGACCTTGCCATGCGCGATCTGGGCGCTGCAATAATCGATGAGCTTGTCCCAGGAGCCGACAACCGGCCGCTCGTGCAATTCGGCGCGCATCAGCCGCAACGCCGCCTCGCGCACCGATTTGATCGCGGCGACGCCGGCCAGCCCGAGCCCGGCGGCAAAAAGTGCATCGGGCTCGGCGCTCATCGCCGCGGCAAAGCCGCCGAAATGTTCGAGCAGTTCCTTGGCCACCGGCTTTACATCGCCGCGCGGATTGCTGGCGAACAGGATCACCTCGAGCAGTTCGTAATCGGGCAGATTTTCGGTCCCGGCATCGATCAGCCGCTGGCGCAGCCGCTCGCGGTGCCCGAAATAATGCGGCGTTTCATTCGCCGCTTCGGCCAGCTGTTTCGGCTTGCGGCGACGGGGCGTCGAGATCATCGGGCGGGATCCGGGCGGCGATGGGTGCGCCGTCGCGCGAGGGCGGCGCCGGCCAGCCTCGGCTCGTCGCCGTCAAAGGTGTCGATTGTCAGCGATGCGCGATGGCCGCCCTCTTTTCGGCCCTGATATTCGCCGCCGGAGAGATTTGTGCTCATGCGGTCGGCACCGGCTGATCCGCCCGCGGCTTTGAACGGCCGCGCTCCAACCCGGCGCAGGCGAGCTGCAGGCATTTGTGCATGACAGTGCCGGCGAGAAACGCGGTCATCCCGGCGCTGTCATGCGGCGGGCTGACGGTGTTCACATCGAATGCGACAAAGTCCAATTCCGCGAGCCCGTCGAGGATCGCAAGCCCCTCTTTTGCGCTGAGCCCGCCCCAGCTCGGGGTACACACACCCGGCGCCACCGACGGATCGAAGACGTCCATGTCAAAGCACAGATAGACCGGCCGGCCAACAAGCCTCTTGCAGATATGGGCGAGCACCGCCGGGATCCCGAGGTTGTCGAGTTCGATCCCGGGGATCAGCTCATAGCCCCAATTGCGCGTGTATTCGAAGAGGCCCGGGCTCGCCACCGCACCGCGCGCGCCGAGATGGATCGAGTTGCGCGGGTCGACCACCGCTTCCTCGGCGGCGCGAGTAAAGGTTGTAGCGTTGGTGAACCTGCTCTCGCCGTCATCGGGGTAGGTGTCGGTATGAGCGTCGATATGCAGTACGACAAGATCGGGATGGCGGCGGTGCAACGCCCGCAATTGCGGCAACGTCACGGCGCCGTCGCCGCCCATCGTCACCGGCACCGCCCCGGCCCCGACAATCTCCGCCACCGCCGCTTCGATGTTTTCGAACGCCTCGGCGACATAGCCGGAGCGCAGCCGGACATTGCCGTAGTCGACCAGATTAAGGCGCGCCACCGGGTCGGAATCGCGCAGCGGCGGCTCATAGCGCCGCACCAGCCCGGAATGCTCGCGGATCGAGTTGGGCCCGAGCCGGGAGCCGATGCGCGTGGGGTGAAAGCCGCAATCAAACGGGATGCCGAGCACTGCCGCCTTGCTCGCGGACAGATCACGCGAGGCGGGGATACCCATAAAGGTCCCGACCGCCTCTACTGCCGCGTCAGCGCTCATCTGCAGCCCCGCCGTGGTTAAGCGTTGTTTGATACTCGCCCCCGCCGCCAATGCCAATGGCGATAGCGCTTTTGTTCGCGTTGCCGCATAGTGGAGCATCACATTTCGGAGAAACGGCGGGTGGATACGATCGAAAACCCACAACAACTCCGCCAGCTCTATGGCGAACCCGGCGAGCGCGCGGTCAAAAAACAACTGACGCGGTTCGATCGCCATTGCCGCAACTTCATCGCGCTGTCGCCGTTTCTGGTGATCGCGTCATCGGATCCATCGGGGCGCTGCGACGCCTCGCCCAAGGGCGATGCGCCCGGCTTTGTACAGGTCGTCGACGACACCACCCTGTTGATCCCCGACCGGCTCGGCAACAACCGGGTCGATACTCTCGGCAATCTGCTCAGCTCGCCTGGAATCGGCCTGATCTTTTTCGTGCCCGGGCTTAACGAGACCTTGCGGGTAAACGGCCGGGCGCAGGTCACGACCGATCCCGAACTTCTCGAGCCGCTAGCCGTCAACGGCAAGCGGCCGCGCAGCGGCATCGTCGTCGCCGCCGAGGAGATCTATTTCCATTGCGGCAAGGCGCTGATCCGCTCCGATTTATGGAACTCAAAGAAACAGATCGAGCGCGCCGCTTTCCCGTCACTGGGCCGTATCATCGCCGAGCAGGTGGGCGGCATCGACCCCGACGAAGCCGAGCGCCAAACCACCGAAAGCTATCGCACCCGCCTCTATTGAACCCGCTAGTGTCCTGAACCAGCCGTTCGCCAGAATTATTTGCTTGTCGCGATTCCAACCGGCGACTGCAGTGGGGCCGATCTGCCCGCCCTCAAGCCAGGGACAAGCTCTGGTAGAAAATTCACCCTCAGACCGCTTTCGGGGCAAACCGCCAAGCCGGTCCTCGGAGCGCTCAAAGCAGATCCACGCGCCGGCGGATCGGTATCATATGCGCCGGTACCCGTGATGGTCGCGTAAATTTCTCGATCGGATCGCAAGGGCGCCAAGATTGGGGAGGCGAGCAAAGATGAAGCCTTATGTGATCTGCCACATGAATGCGAGCATCGACGGCCGTATTCTCAGCAGCAGGTGGCAACCCGCCGAAAACCGGATGGCGGGGCTGTTCGAGCGTCTGCACCAGCAGCTCGGCGGCGGCTCGTGGCTCATCGGCCGCGTCACCGGCGGCGAATACGCCAGGGGCGAGGCCTATCCCGACCACACCGACCAGACTTATCCGCGCGAACCTTGGTTCGCCCGGCGGTTCGCCGCATCAGGGTCCGGGTCGGCCGGGTCCGCCGATGATGTCGCTTACGGCATCGCCCTCGACGCTCAGGGTAAGATTGCCTGGGGACGATCCGATATCGGCGGCGACCCGATCGTCGTAGCGCTGACCGAGCAGGTCTCCGACGCGCATTTGGCGGGTCTCCGTCGGGATCGTGTTTCCTACATCTTCGCCGGCAAGCAGCGGCTCGATCTACGGTTGGCGCTGGAGATCCTGAACCGCGAGCTTGGACTCGAACGCCTGCTGCTCGAAGGTGGCGGCAGGTCGAACGGGTCGTTTCTGCGCGCCGGCTTGATCGACGAGATCAGCTTGGCGATCTGCCCCGCCGTCGATGGTGCACAGGGCGCGCCGAGCATCTTCGACTCGAACGAGGAGGATGCCGGAATCGCCGCGCCGATCCGATCGATGACGCTGGCGAGCACCGAGGTGCTGGAGGGCGGCGTGGTCTGGCTCCGCTATCGGCTACAAAACCGATGATGAGCGGCAGCGCAGGCGGGCGGTTGCTGCGCCCCACCAGGGTGCGCCCCGGCAGGGTTTGCACGCGGGGTTGGTACGGCAGGTGATGACCGCTAAAAGCTAGGTTTTCCGCCTCTCCATCGCCGACCGCCCCCACCTGTGACAGCTGGGCGCTGGGCACTTTGCCGGTTTGGTGGTCGGACCCAGCCCGCGCACTCGACCACGCCAAGCCGAGGGCGGGCGCGGCGAAAAAGCAATCCACCGCGTCGACCGAGAGTGGAAGCGGTTCGGATTCCCCGCTATTCAGCCGGTCCCGACTGCAGTTGGATATAGTTTTCGAGCCCGATTTTTGGAATCAGATCGAGTTGCGTCTCGATGAAATCGACATGGTGCTCTTCGGCTTCAAGGATATCACTGAACAGATCGCGGGTCACAAAATCGCGTACGTTTTCGCAATAAGCGATACCCTCGCGCAGGGCAGGCATCGCGTGCTGTTCGAGTTGCAGATCGCATTCGAGGATTTCGCGTACATTCTCGCCGATCAGCAATTTATCGAGATCCTGCAGATTGGGCAGCCCGTCGAGAAACAGGATCCGTTCGATCAGCCGGTCGGCGTGCTTCATCTCGTCGATCGACTCGGAGTACTCGTATTTGCCAAGCTTGGTGACGCCCCAGTGGCGCAACATGCGGGCATGCAGAAAATATTGATTGATCGCGGTCAGTTCGTTCTTAAGCACCGCATTCAAATGACGCAGAACCGTTGCATCGCCGCGCATTCTTCACCTCCCGCAGGATCGCCCGGAAGTTATGTTGCAAGGAGATGACGCGTTCGCAAGGATGAGAGGCCGGGTTTGTTCAGCCCGTGGCGGCCGGCATCGGTTCCGGTGGCCGGATCTCGGCCACTTGGCGCAGCAATTGGCGAACCAGCGGTACGCACTTGCCGCATTTCGGTTTTGTGCCGAGCGACCGGTAGATCATCGATACCGTACTGCATTCGCATGCTGTCTGGGCGCGAATGTCGCGATCGGTGATCGCATTGCAGAGACACACGTACACCGGCCGCCCCTATGTAGATCACTCATCGTGATTTAACAGAGTTGCGATCAATTCTCAATTGCACGACATGCATGGCTGCTCCGCGCGTGTGCATAATCGGCGACGCCAATCGTCCGCAGAATATTGGCCGGATCGTGTATGCAGCGATAGCCAGAGGCGGCGAGCGCAGGGAAACCACCGGAACCGCCCGATTGACCTGAGGCAGAGGGTAGCACCAGACTGGAGCTGTTGTCGCGGGAAAGGGAGAGATGCATGAACCTCGAATTGCGCCAGCTTCACCCAGTATTCGCCGCCGAGGCGACGGGTACCGACCTGTCCGGACCGCTCGACGCGGCGATGGTCGAGGCGATCTGGCGGGCGATCGACGAATATGCGGTCGTGGTGTTTCGCGACCAGCGGCTCGACGATACCCAGCTGCGCGACTTTGCGGCGTTGTTCGGGCCGCTCGAAATCGGGCGCGCGGCAGCGACAGCCAAAAGGCGGCGGCTCCAGCACCCGGAGATCGGCGACATCTCCAATCTCGATGAAGACGGCAAACTGCGTGATCCCTATGACCGCCGCCGGCTTGACATGCTCGGCAACCGGCTGTGGCACACCGACGCCTCCTATATGCCGGTGCCGGTCGTGCTTGGCATGCTGCACGCGGTGGCGGTGCCGCCGGCGAGCGGGTTGGGTGGCGGCGAGACCGAATTTGCCGATATGCGCGCCGCTTATGACGCGCTCCCTGCGGCTATGCAAGCCACGATCGAGCCGCTGATCGCCGAGCACGACATCTTCTGGTCGCGCGGGCAGATCGGCTTTACCGAATTCGGCCCGGGCGAGCGCGAGAAATATCCGCCGTCGCGGCAGCGTCTGGTGCGGCGCCATGCGGGCTCGGGCCGTAAGACGGTTTACCTGTCGGCGCACGCCTCGCACATCGTCGGCTGGCCGGTGGCCGACGGGCGCATCCTGCTCTACGACCTCAACCTCTTCGCCACCCGGCCGGAATTTGTCTACAGCCACAGCTGGCGGGTCGGCGACCTGGTGATCTGGGACAATCGCTGCACGATGCATCGCGGCCGGCCACACGATGAGACCCGACCGCGCGATCTCCGCCGTGCGACGACCTTGGATGTCGGCTCCACTCTCGAAGAGGCGGCCTGACTCCCCGCCAACGCTCCGCAGCCCGGCCAGCCGCCGATCTGCGGAGGCGCTCGGCCCGCGGCGTCGCGCTAAGGACGGCGCCGGGAAGCGCCGCCGAATGTGCTTTCGCCGTCGGAATTACACCGGGCGGCGGCGGCGACGGAAGAAGCCGAAGCCGGCGAGCGCCGTGCCAAAGAGCGCGAGGCTGGCCGGCTCCGGTACGGTCACCGCCTGAAAACCCAGCGAAGTGATGGTGTCGAACGAAAGATCGCCGAGATTGGTCGCATATGTCGCCGGTGCGACAGAGAGGCCGCCGCTCGTAAACGGCAACGCGGTGGCGAGATCATATGTCTCGAACACCGGGTTCGTCAGCGATTCGTCGGCGACTTCAACCGGCGACAACGATACCAGTTGTGCGAACCCCACGTAACCGGGAGCAGCGGTATTATCTAAGGTTTCATTGGATACGCCAGTCAACGTCGCCGTTAGTGCGCCGGAAACGAAAGTGGCGGTGCTGGAGACATTCGCGTATTCGCCCCCGCCGAAGGTAATATTCGTCGTGTCAGCAACCTCCGTCACGGTGAAGCTGCCGCTGAACGGGGTACCGTTTAGGGTGCCGGTACCCATCCCGGTGAAGATGTAATCGATCGGTGATGCCTTGGCGCCGGCGCCGAGCAGCAACGCTGTGCAGCCCGCGAGCAATCCGATCCGCAGTGATAACGTCACTCTTCTCTCCTTGCGATGCCGCCGTCTCGACACGAGGCACGCGAGCCGGCGATTTGCTCCCGATTGGGGCAAATCTCATGCCATGGGCGTAACCCGCAGGTTTCACGTTACTTTCCATTGCAGTGTAGCTTTTCTCCGAACCCGAATGTAAAGGGAGCCGACACCTTGTTCAGAAGCATGCACCACCGGCGAGCAGCCTCGCCAAATCACGTCGCCAAACGAAGCATGTAATTTCGACAAGATACCGAAGATGTCCGTTTTATAATATTGCTCCGGTAACAGGATCGGACAGCGGAAACCAGCAATAGAAAAGCCGGCGACCGCTGTAAGAAATTCCGACATAGCACCGCCGTCCGGAGCCGAGATCCAGCCGATTATCATCGCCGAGCTTCGCTCCACGATTTTGCCGAGAATTTAACCGCTTCGTGTCGCCGCGTCTCGCCCCGCTATCCGCAACGCGCGATCATATCCTTACCGCGTCACGGGGCCGGTGATCGCGCCATAGACCAGCTGGCGTGACAGATAGCGGTAATGGAGGCGGCGGTCGGGGGCCTGGGAGAGGAAGATCGCAACCAGATCCTCAGCCGGATCGATCCAGAAATAGGTGCCGGTCACTCCGCCCCAGAAATATTCGCCGACCGAGCCCGGCACCGGCGACATTCCGGGCTGGGTGCGCACGCAAAAGCCGAGACCAAAGCCGTATCCCATCTCCGGCACCGGGGCCAAGGCGCCGAACCGCTCGCGCGCGGTGTCGCCATAGCTGCAACCCGGCGGCAGATGGTTGGCGGTCATGTGGCGGACCGTCTTGGGCGCCAACAGGCGGGTGCCGTCGAGTTCACCGCCATTGAGCAGCATCTGGCAGAACCGCAGATAATCCGCGGCGGTCGAGACCAGCCCGCCGCCACCCGAGGCCCAGCGATGCGGCCGGCCGACATTGCGCATCGGCGGGCGAACGCCGCTCGCTGCCTCGGTCTGCGGCTCGGCGATGCGGGCGGCCTTGATGTCGATCGCTTCAAAGGCGGTATCGGTCATGCCGAGCGGACCGGTAATGCGCGCCGCAAAAAAATCGGCGAGGCTCTGCCCCGAGACGATTTCGACGACGCGGCCCAGCACATCGGTCGACATGCTGTATTCCCAGGTGGTCCCGGGCTCGAACATCAACGGCAGACGAGCGAGCTTGCCGACGAGATCGGCGTTGGTCTGGGTCTCGTTCATCAGATCGGCGTCGCGCCACAGCATCTGCACCGCCGAGTCGCCAAACCCGGCATAAGTCAAACCCGAGGTGTGGCGCATCAAATCCTGGACCGTCATCACCCGCCGCGCCCGCACGCGCTCGACGCCGACCGTGCGCTCTCTGAATTCGGGGAGGTATTCGGCGACCGGTGACGAAATCTGCAATGCGCCCTCTTCGGCCAGCATCATCGCCGCGACCGAGGTGACGGGCTTGGTCATCGAGGCGATGCGAAAGATCGCATCGAGCGGCATCGGCGCCCCGGCCTCGCGATCGCGAAACCCGATCGCCTCGGCAAAACCGATCCGTCCGCCGCGGGCGATCAGCATCACCGCACCGGGGATCAGCCGGCGCTCGACGTCATGCCGCAAGGTCTTGCCAATCCGTTGCAGCCGCTCGGCCGACAGACCGACTTCCGCCGGGCGCCCGGCCATCGGCAACCCTAAACCGCTCATCGCTCGCCTCCATCGTCGCGGGAATCGATGCCGGCATCGTAGCCGTCAGGACCACGGATGAAAACGGCGCGTCGAGCCCTCGGTTGATGCGGCGGGTCCGTGCCGACGCCGATATGCGGGTTTCCGACCGCGCCATCAGCGACGCTGCAGCGCAGCCGGGCGCTGCTTTAAACCGGCGATGTCAACCCCGTCGCACACCTTTGCCCGCCATGCGGCGGGGTTGAACTAACCGCGCGACAGCATGGCGCCGAGGTCACGCCCGCCGAAAATGTGCACATGGAAATGCGGCACCTCCTGGTGCGAGGCAGGACCATGATTGGCGAGGATGCGGTACCCGCTTTCGGCGACCCCCTCTTGTCTTGCGACAAGCCCGAGCGCGCGTACCAGCGCCGCCATCTCCGCATCACCAGCTTTTTCCGAGAAATCAGCGAGCGAGACGTACTCGCCCTTCGGGATCACCAGAATATGCGTCGGGGCCAGCGGATTGATGTCACGAAAGGCGAGGACGTGCTCGTCTTCGTAGACCTTGTTGCACGGCAGTTCGCCGCGCAGGATGCGGGCAAAGACATTGTTGCGATCGTAGGCCACACTTCGCCCCCGTCTCAGATCGGTCTCAAATCCGGCTCACAAATTGGCGCGACTGCGCTTTTCATCGAGCCCCGAAGTGCCTTCGCGACGCCTCAGTTCGGCGGCGACGTCAGCCGGCGCCACACCGGTATCCGCCCACAGCACAAACAGGTGGTAAAGCAGATCGGCGCTTTCGCCGACCAGCTTTGCACGATCACCGCGGATCCCCTCGATGACCGCTTCGACCGCCTCTTCGCCGAGCTTTTGCGCAATCTTGGTACGGCCGCGCCAGAACAGTCGCGCGGTATACGAAATCTTTGGGTCGGCGCCGCGCCGCGAGTTGATGACTTGCCAGAGGTGATCAAGGGCGTGACCCAGTTCTTGTGTTGGCATTGCTCAGTCCCGCACCGGTATGCCGCTCGCCGCCAGCCGCGCCTTGGCCTCGCCGATGCGCCAGGTTCCAAAATGAAAAATCGAGGCCGCGAGCACCGCGGTCGCGTGCCCGTCGCGGATCCCCTCGACCAGATGATCGAGCGTGCCGACCCCGCCCGAGGCGATGACCGGAACCCGCACCCTGTCGGCGACGGCGCGGGTTAAGGCGATGTCAAAGCCCGATTTCGTGCCGTCGCGGTCCATCGACGTCAACAGGATCTCGCCGGCTCCGTATTCCGTGAGCCGGCGCGCCCAATCGACTGCATCGATGCCGGTCGGCCGCCGGCCGCCATGAGTAAAAACCTGCCATCGACCGGTTGCGGCAGCCTTCGCGTCGATCGCGGCGACGATGCACTGGCTGCCGAATTTCTGGGCCGCCTCGCGCACGAATTCGGGGCGCGCCACCGCGGCGGTATTGATCGACACCTTGTCGGCGCCGGCCAGCAACAGGCGGCGGACATCCTCGACCGTGCGCACCCCGCCGCCGACCGTCAGCGGCATAAAACACTGCTCGGCGGTGCGGCGCACCACGTCATAGAGCGTGTCGCGCCCCTCGGCGCTGGCCGTGATATCCAGAAAACATAATTCGTCGGCGCCCTCGCTATCATAAAAGCGCGCTTGCGCGACCGGATCGCCGGCATCGACCAGATCGACAAAATTGACGCCTTTGACGACCCGGCCGTCCTTGACGTCGAGGCAGGGGATGACCCGCATCTTCAGCATCGCGGTTCGCCTGCCGCCAGGCGCAGCGCGGCGCGCGGGTCGATGCGTCCGTCATAGAGGGCCCGCCCGCAGATCACGCCGGCGATCCCGCCATCCTCATGCTCCTTCAGCGCGGCGATGTCGGCGAGCGAGGCGACACCGCCCGACGCGATCACCGGCATCCGGAGTTGGCGGGCGAGTGCGGCGACGGCCTCGGCATCGATGCCGCCGAGCACGCCGTCGCGGGCAATGTCGGTATGGATGATTGCCGCAACCCCGCAATCTTCAAACCGGTGCGCCAGTTCGAGAACGCCGATATCAGCGGTCTCGACCCAGCCCTCGATCGCAACCCGGCCGTCGCGAGCATCGATTGCGACCACGATCCGGTCCGGGTGGGCGGCGGCGGCATGACGCACCAGATCGGGGTCACGCAGCGCCGCGGTGCCGAGCACGACCCGATCGATCCCGATCCCCAGCCAATGCTCGATCGCGGCGCGGTCGCGAATGCCGCCGCCGAGCTGGATGTTGAGATCAACCGCTTCCCGAATGGCTGCAACCGCGGCGCCGTTGACCGACCGGCCGGCGATGGCGCCGTTGAGATCGACGACATGCAGCCAGCCAAACCCGGCGGCGGCAAACGCGCGCGCCTGCGATGCCGGATCATCGTTGAAGATCGTGGCGCTCGCCATTTCGCCCCGCACCAGGCGCACGCATTTGCCGTCTTTGAGATCGATCGCCGGAAACAGGATCACGGTGTCGGCCGATCGTCGAGCAGCTTGTAGTAGTAATGACCCGGGACAATACGGCTGTCGACCCGGGCATAGACCGGATGCGTGCCCCAGCGCCGATAGCCGAGGCTCTCGTACAAGCCGATCGCCGCCTTCTGGGTGTCGCGCAGATCGAGGTTCAGCACCGCCAGTCCCAATTCGCCGGCAAGCCGCTCGATCTCGATGACGATCCCGCGTCCGAGGCCATGGCCGCGGGCCCAGGGGGCGACAAACGCGCTGGTCAATGTCCCGGCAAACGCCTGCGCTTCGTTGTTGCGCGGCGCCCGGCTCAGCTGCGCCGAGCCGGCAATGATGCCATCGAGGCGGCCGACCACCAGTCGCCGCTCGGGAACCAGCAGCACACCCTTCCAGTAGTTTTCGAGAACCTGGCGCGGCGGCGGCTTGAGCCAGCCAAAACCGCCGCCCTCGACGATCGCGCTCTCGGTCGCCTCGCACAGATCGTCGAGATCGGTGCCCGAATATTGGGTCAGCCGCTCGACATTGAGCCGTGGCATTGCCGCCTCGTCATTGCTCATGGTCGCCATTGCAGAAAGTTGCCGATCAGCCGCAAGCCCGCCGCCTGACTCTTTTCAGGATGAAACTGGGTCCCGGCGAGATTGTCGTGTCCGACGACCGCCGTGATCGGGCCGCCGTAGTCGGTCAACGCGACAATGTCGTGTTTGTTGCTGGGGCGGAAATGGTAGCTGTGGACAAAATACGCATGAGCGCCAGAGGCGATCCCGGCAAGCAGCGGGTGGCTCCGGCGCGGGGTTAGTTCGTTCCAGCCCATATGCGGGATCTTCAGCGCCGGATCACCCGGTTCGAGCGCCACGACCTCGCCATCCAGCCAGCCGAGGCCGTCGGTGGTTTCGAATTCGCGGCCGCGCTCGGCCATCAGCTGCATGCCGACGCAGATCCCGAGAAACGGACGAGCCCGGGCAAAGACGGCTTCGTGCAGTGCCGCTTCAAGACCGGGGACCGCGGCGAGCCCGCGCCGGCAATCGGCAAAGGCGCCGACCCCGGGCAGCACGACCCGATCGGCGGCGGCGACATGTTCAGGCTCGCTGGTGACCGCGACCTTGGCGGCTAACGCATTCTCCGCGGCGGCGCGCTCGAACGCCTTTGCGGCCGAGCGCAGATTCCCCGAGCCGTAATCGACGATGGCCACGATCATCACAGGTTGGCCATCACAGGCTGCCGCCCAGAACACCTTTGGTCGACGGTACCATGCCGCCGCGCCGCGGATCGATCTCGACCGCCTGGCGCAATGCCCGCGCCAAGCCCTTGAAGCAGGATTCGACGATGTGATGATTGTTCTCGCCGTAAAGGTTTTCGACATGCAGCGTGACACCGGCCGATTGGGCAAAAGCCTGGAACCACTCTTTGAACAACTCGGTATCCATCTCGCCCAGTTTTGGCCGGGTCAATCCGACCTTCCACACGAGATAGGGCCGGTTCGAAGCGTCTAGGCTGACCCGCGTCAAGGTCTCGTCCATCGGGATCACCGCGTGGCCATAGCGGGCGATGCCGGCGCGGTCGCCGAGCGCTTTTGATACCGCCTCGCCGACGACATAGCCGGTGTCTTCGGTGGTGTGGTGAAAGTCGATATGCAGATCGCCCTTTGCCCGCAAGGTCAGGTCGACCAGGCTGTGCTTTGCGAGCTGCTCGAGCATGTGATCGAGAAAGCCGATCCCGGTTGCGACATCGCCGACGCCGGTGCCGTCGAGATCGACCCGGCCGGTAATCTGCGTCTCCTTGGTGTTGCGTTCGACTGTCGCCACCCGCACGGTGCTCTCCTTGCCGCGCCGCCAATATGCGGCCTGCTTTATTTAGCGGTTTTGCCGCGAAGTTGCCACTATCGCTCCAGCGGCCGATCGGTCCATCGGCTTGACCGCGAACCCGGCAGGCCCACATGTCAAAAATGACAGCCCGCAACGGACATCCCGAAATCAATGCCCGAAATCAATGCTTGGCATGGTACGACGATCCTGTGCGTGCGCAAGGACGGTCAGGTCGTGATCGCCGGCGATGGCCAGGTCACGATGGGTCAGACCGTGGTCAAATCGAACGCCCGCAAACTGCGCCGGCTCGGCGGAGGTGCGGTGATCACCGGCTTTGCGGGGGCGACCGCCGATGCGATCACGTTGTTCGAACGGCTTGAGGGAAAACTCGAACAATATGCCGGGCAGTTGTCACGTGCCTGCGTCGAACTCGCCAAGGATTGGCGCACCGACCGCTATCTGCGCCGGCTGGAAGCAATGATGGCGGTTGCCGACAAGAATGTGTCGTTGGTTTTGTCCGGCACCGGCGATGTCCTCGAACCCGAGGACGGGCTGATCGGCATCGGCTCGGGCGGCGGCTACGCGCTTGCGGCGGCCCGCGCTCTGATCGGCGTCGACGGGCTCGACGCCGCTGCCATTGCCCAGCGCGCGATGGTCATTGCCGCCGGCATCTGCATCTATACCAACGACAAGATCACATTCGAAAAACTGGACTATTAGCCGCCGATGCCCGCCTTCAGCCCGCGCGAAATCGTCTCTGAACTCGACCGCTTTATTGTCGGCCAGCACGACGCCAAGCGCGCCGTTGCGATCGCCTTGCGCAACCGTTGGCGGCGTCAGCAGCTCGCACCCGAGTTGCGCGAAGAGGTGCTGCCCAAGAACATCCTGATGATTGGCCCGACCGGTTGCGGCAAGACCGAGATTGCGCGGCGCCTGGCGCGGCTGGCGCAGGCCCCGTTTGTCAAGGTCGAAGCGACCAAGTTCACCGAAGTTGGCTATGTCGGGCGCGATGTCGAACAGATCATGCGCGATCTCGTCGAGATCTCGATCGGCATGACCCGCGAGCGGCTGCGCAAGGAGGTCGAGACCAAAGCCGAAATCGCCGCCGAGGAGCGGGTGCTCGATGCGCTGGTCGGCGCCAACGCCAGCGCCGACACCCGGCAAAAGTTCAGAAAACAACTGCGCGAGGGCGGGCTCGACGAGCGCGAAATCGAAATTGCGGTGCAGGAGAGTGCGGCCGCCAATCTGCCGACCTTTGAGATCCCTGGCATGCCCGGCGCGCAGATGGGGATGCTCAATCTTGGCGATATTTTTGGCAAGGCGTTCGGCACCCGCACCAAACCGAAAAAGATGACGGTCGCCGACAGTTATCGCGTGCTGATGGCCGAGGAGAGCGACAAGCTCCTCGACCAGGAGATGGTGGTGCGCGAGGCGATCGCCGCCGCCGAGCAGAACGGCATCGTCTTTATCGACGAGATCGACAAGATTTGCGGGCGCGGCGAGCGCGCCGGCGGCGTTGGCGGCCCCGATGTCAGCCGCGAAGGGGTGCAGCGCGACCTGTTGCCGTTGATCGAAGGCACCACCGTCGCCACCAAGCATGGTGCGGTCAAGAGCGACCATGTGTTGTTTATCGCGTCGGGGGCGTTCCACCAGACCAAGCCTGCCGATCTGTTGCCGGAATTGCAGGGCCGGTTGCCGATCCGGGTCGAATTGAAGGCGCTCGACCGCGCCGACTTCCGCCGCATCCTGGTCGAGCCGGAGGCGAGCCTGATCAAGCAGTACAAGGCTTTGCTCGGCACCGAGGGGGTTGCCCTCGAATTTGACGAGGATGCGATCGACGAACTCGCCCTGTTGGCGGAGGAGATCAACACCGCGGTCGAGAATATCGGTGCCCGTCGCCTGCACACGATCCTCGAACGCCTGCTCGAAGAGATCAGCTTTACCGCCTCCGACCGGCCCGAGGGCACCGAAGTCCGGATCGACCGCGCCTATGTCCGCGACCAGGTCGGCGCGCTGGCGCAAAACGCCGATCTGTCGAAATTCATCCTCTGACCCGCCCGCCGCTATTCCGCCCTGGGAAAGTCTCCAATGAGGCCAGGTGTCTGGTGATCTCTCGCTGTGCGAATTGTCTGTGGGATTGCTTCGTCGCTCAACTCCTCGCAATGACGACAAGTAACGGTGTCATTGCGAGCGCAGCGAGGCAATCTCGATGCACCGTACCAAACGTAAATTCGCACCACTAGAGGCGCTGCGGATCGATCGTGATCGAGACCGGCAGGTCGCTGCTGACAAAAATCGGCCGCAGCAGATGCGATTGGAAACGCCACAGCCCGTCATCGCCGAGCGCGCATTGCGCTTCGAAATCGGCGATCATCGAGGGCGGTCTGACCGTACGTATCGGCGGGCGGCCGTCCGCGCGATAAAGGCTCATGATCCCGAGCGCCCGGCCGCGCCCGGCGCCGTCAGGAAAGACCCGAAAATTGTCGACGAGGTGACGCGTCGAACTGTTGCCCATCTGCCGGCGGCGGGTGTAGAAGGCGCGGATCTTGTCGGTGCCGTCGAAGCGGTTGTTGCCGACGGCATAGAGCGCGTCGGGTAGATAGAACTGGTGCGCCCGCTCTCCGCCGTTTTGATCCACTTCTGCCCAATAATCGATCATCAGGCGATTGAGCGCATGCCACAATGCGATGTCTTCGTGGTCCGGCGTTGCCATGGTCACCTCCCCCTTAGATCTTGCGATATCGGCCCCGGATGCCCGGGAATGCCCATTGCCGGTGATGATGCCCGGGTTTGCGGTTTTCTGAAATCTCTATTCCCGGTGCGGGCGTTGGGGGTCCGATTTCTGACAGGTGGTACCCCCGCACAATCTTCGTCCTGCCGGCGAAACCCGGCACCTGGTGCTTAGACGCATTCGAAAGAATCAGTGCTGTGCGTTCTTTTACCTTCACGGCCGGGACCTTCCCGGCGGAGGGCGGGACCCAGCCCTGCCGTAGGGACTGGCCTTTGCCGGTGTCGTCGGCGCTTTGTTCCGGACATTGGTGGCGGCCAGGGCCAAGTGAAGCTTGTGAATGGGCCGAACCCAGTGTCCTCAGCCCGTCAGAGGCAGGCACTGGACCCTCGCCGTCGCTGAGGCGACGGAAAAAGCGAATGCGGCGTATCGGTCTCGGGTGAGACGGAGAGCCGCCCGCGTCCTCGCTGCTGGCGTTCCGTCTCGCCCGTCGCGCCGGTTCCCGCTGCTGCCTCAGTTCACAAAGCGGTAGAGTTTGGCGGCGTTGTCGCAGACAATCTTGCGTCTTGTTGCCGCTGGCAAATGGGCAAGTTCGCGGGCGATGTAGTCTTGAGAGTCCGGCCAGATGCCGTCCGGATGGGGGAAGTCCGAGGCCCACATGATGTTGTCCTCGCCGATGTCAGAGGCGAGCTTGGTGCCGATCGGGTCGGTCTGGTAGGTGGCGTAGCACTGCCGCCGCCAGTATTCGCTCGGCCGCATCTTCAGATCGAGTTCCTTGAACTGGTCTTCCCATTCGGCGTCCATCCGGTTCAGGACATAGGGAATCCAGCCGATGCCGGCCTCGCCGATGACCACCTTCAGGGTCGGGTGACGCTCGAGCACACCCGAAAAGATCATCGACAGCAGCACATCGGACATCACCATCTGGAAATTGGTGATCCCGGCGGCGCGGGCGGCGAGCGCGGTCTTGGGGGCGAGCTTTGAGAGATCGGGCCGGTTGCCGCCGCCGATCGTGTGGAAATGCAAGGGCAAGCCGCTCGCCGCGACGGCAGTCCACACCGGCTCCCACCAGGGATCCCACAGCCGCGCCATGTCGTGCCGGCGCGAGATCTCGACGCCGCGCACCCCGCCGCGGCGGGCGACCCGTTCGACCTCGCCGACCGCGGCGTCGATGTCGTTGTTCGGGATGCAGGCGAGCCCGGCAAAGCGGTCGGGGTGGGTGTCGCAGAAATCGGCGAGCCAGTCGTTATAGATGCGCAGCATCTCGAGTGCCGCCTCGTCGTCGTTGATCCGCTGCGAAGCGCCGAGGATGCCGTACAGGACCTCGGCCTGGACGCCGTCGCGATCCTGGTCTTTGATCCGCAACTCGGGATCGGTCATGCGGCGAATGCCCTTTTTGCCGTCATCATAGATCCCCTCCGCCGCCATCCGGTCCGAGCGGTGGATCTTGCCGGGCTCATAGAGCCGGCCGGCCGAGCCCATGCCGTTCATCAGCCCGAATGAGGCGCCCGATGGGGTCACCCATTCCTTGCCGCGCGCGCCGTCGGTGACACGGGGCATGCGGTCCTTCATCGCCGCCGACGCGTTCTGGGTGAACAGATCGGGCGGCAGCCAGATCAGATCGATATGGCTGTCGGCCGAGATGACATCGTATTTCATCGGCGTATCCTCCGTGGCTATCCGGATTTAGCATGACTCGCAAAAGGGGCGCATGCGACCGAAATTTCCCTTTTTAGCGAAGCCGGAGGCGGACAAAGTGACGGGCGAAATACGGGCAAACATGCCGTTGGCCGGGGTGACGGTCATCGATTTCGGTCAGATCTTTCAGGGCCCCTATGCCACCTTGCTGATGGCCAAGGCCGGAGCTTTTGTGATCAAGATCGAGCCGCCGCGCGGCGAACCCGGGCGCCGCCGCGCCGATCCGGGCAAAAGCGCCACCCTGCCGTTTGCGATGCTCAACCAGAACAAACACGCGGTGACCTTGAACCTGAAGGAGCCGCGCGGGCGCGAATTGCTGTTCCGGATGGTCCAGCGCGCCGATGTGCTGTTGGAAAATTTCTCGCCTGGCACGATGGACGACCTCGGTGTCGGCTGGAGCCGGCTGCACCCGGTCAACCCGCGGTTGATCTATGCCACCGGCACCGGCTATGGCCTCAGCGGTCCCGATCGCGACAATCTGGCGATGGATATGACGATCCAGGCGGCTTCGGGGATCATGAGCGTCACCGGCTTCCCCGATGGCCCGCCGGTCAAGGCCGGCCCGACACTCGTCGATTTCATGGGCGGAATTCATCTTTATGCCGGGGTCGTTACCGCCCTATATGATCGCGATCGCAGCGGTGTCGGGCGGCTCGTCGAAGTCGCGATGCAGGAGACGGTGTGGCCAAGTTTGGCCGGCAGCTTTGATTTTTACTATCGCACCGGCGAGATCCCGCCGCGTACCGGCAACCGGCAAGCCGGGCTCAACAGCGCGCCCTACAATGTGTTTGCGACCAATGACGGGCATGTCGCGATCCACGTTGTGACCGAGGCGCATTTCCAGAATTTGCTGAAGGCGATGGGGCGTGAGGATTTGGCGGACGATCCGCGCTTTGCAACCAATGCCGGCCGCGTCGCCCATATGGACGAAACCGATGCGCTGGTCGGCGAGTGGACCCGCACGCTCGGCAAGATGGAGGTGTTCGCGATCACCAAAGAGTACCGCATCCCGTGCGCGCCGGTGCGCTTGGCACCGGAGGTCCTGAACGACCCGCACATGCATCAGCGCGGGATGCTCGAACGGATCAATCACCCCGAACTGGGTGAGATCGTTGTGCCGTCGACACCGTTGCGCCTGCACGGCACCGGTAAGGTCGGGGCCGGCATCAGCCCGACGATCGGCCAGCACAATGACGAAATCTATGGCGGGTGGCTCGGGCTTTCGGCGGCGGAGATCGCCGATCTGCGCGCCGGCGGGGTGATTTAGAAACAGGGTCGGGTGATTTAGAAAAAGGGTAGGGTGATTTTAAAAAACCGACATTTGACGTCTTCGTCGGCGCGCCATCCCGACGAACTCGCCATCCCGGCAAAGCGGCGGCGGGGGATCGCAGGTACGGGCGGAGGCCGCCGAGGCAACGCGCGTCCCTCAAGTGTCCGCTTTCACCGAATGACGAATAGCGGTCGCTATTTTGTGATCGATATATCGTCGGGCTCTGATCGATTATTTTTTTAGGTCAGGTGTCATTACCTACAAAAGACTTGACTTCAGGTCATCGACAAAGAACAAGTAAACACTCAATTTTCCTTTTCCACGGCGGTTTATTGCCGAGATTGATTGCGCCTGATCGTCGCGCCACCGCAGAATTCTTTTTCAGGCTGTGATGGTATGGTGCCGGGTGAGGGATTCGAACCCCCGACCTTCGGTTTACAAAACCGCTGCACTGCCACTGTGCTAACCCGGCATCGCTCAGTAGGGCGATTTCAGTGTTCCGGCGGGCCCCGTTTCTTAGCAGATCCCGGCGAGGCGTACAAATCGCGGATTGTAATCCAAGCATAGAGCGGTAGATGTTCGGCTATTCGATCAACGGGATGCGGATGGACGCCCGCCGGCGACTCCAGAGATAGGGCACAATGCCGATCGCGATGCTGCCGGCGCCGAGGATATTGGTGGTGAGGTCGAAGTTTGGTATGCTGTACACGGCCGTGCCAAGACAGAAGACGACACCGACCAAGGGCCAGGCAAGCAGAAAAATGAATTCGCCGATGCTTGTCAGCGCCGCCGCTCGGAAATACCAGGCACAAGCAAGACCAGTCAGCCCGTAATAAAAAGCGACCTGAAAACCGACGGCGTTGACCGTGTCGTCGACGACCGTCTTGATGCCGTCCAGGCATGAGGAGCCGAATAGCAGGGCAAGACCGAGCCCGGTGATCAGCAGCGTGGCGACCCAGGGGGTGCGATAGGCCGGATGCAGTCGGCCATAGCGCGCCGGCATCACTTTGTCACGACTCATCGAGAACAATGTGCGGGTGAACTGCAGGATCGAGGTCTCCAGCGTGCCGATCGTACTCAGCATGACGGCAACAACCGCCAGATAATCCCAGGGATGTGGCATCAGCTTGTGGGCTACAACGGCAACGATGCTGATGCTGGCATGGCTGATTTCCGCGGTGCTCAGCAGCCACAATGCCAGGACATTGAAGCCGACCAGCAGCAGGACCACGATCCCGACGGCGACAACGCTGCCGGCGCCGGCGATGCGGGCGCCGTTGCGGGTTTCCTCGTTCAGATTGGCGGTGACGTCCCAGCCGCTTATGGCGAAGAGGGCAGTCGCAGCGCCGCTCGCGAAGAGAGCCGGGGTGAACCCTGCCCCGGTGATCCAGGCGGTAGTAAAGGCATGGGCCGGCGGCGGCGCGAAGCCCATCGCCGCCAGAGCGAAGAGCAGCGCCAGCACTCCGACCTCGACCAGTGTAAACCCGATCTGCAGGTAGCTGCTGAGCTTGATCCCCTTGGCGACAACCGCACCTATCGTCACGAGCCAGGCGGCGGCCACTAGGGTGACGGCACCCTGGCTGCCGACGTGATCGGGCGCCAGCAGCTTTAAGGTCGCCGCGGCGGCGGGCAGGGTGCCGGAGACCATGAACACGACGGAACTGATGATTAGCGCCCAGCCCGCGAAAAACCCGAGCGCCGGCGAGAAAATCGCCGCGACCCAGGCATAGGAGGCGCCGGCGTCGACGACGAGGCGGTTCAACCGGCGGAAGGCAAAGGCGATGCCAAACATGATCAGCCCGCAATACAGCAGACTGGCGGGTGCCAATACGCCGACCGCGCCGATCAATGTCGCCGTGCTCGCCGCAACGCTATAGGCAGGGCCGCTTCCGGCGATACCCATGATCACGGATTCCGCGAAACCGAGCGAGTTGGCTTGAAGTCCCTGGTTTTCCCGGGGTTCGTCAGCCGGCGTCATTTGCATCTGGTCCCGGAGCGTGATGATCGATCCCTTCCTGTCGCCAGCGTCGGCGATCCGGATGCGCTGATAGCTGCCATTCCATGCGTCGCCAAAGATGAGGACCTTGACCAGACTTGGCGGGGCCGATGCAGACAGCGGGACCCCGGTTTCCACCGGAAAGACAAGGATCGAGTGTCATAAGCTGACCAAACACCGGCCGGCAACGGAGGAAGCCGCAGCTTCAGGGTGGGTATAGCCCCTTTTGCACCGGAATTGTGCTATGGAGTGCGTCGAGAGTGCATCGGCTCTATCCCGGAAGCGATTGGAAGGAATGCAGAGCGCTACGGCCGATTTGGCGGCACCAATCTCACCGCCGGCCCGGCGCGCCGGCAGCGAGGCATCGCTGGCGATCCGCCTCAGCGCTGTCATCATCGCCGCGACGATTGACGAGCCGCGCGTGCTGACGGTGCGGATCGGTGATGCGGTCGCGGCGCTGCCGTCCGGACCGCTCGAAGTCGAGCATCGCACCCTCGAAGTCGGGTTGCGCGCCTGGGTCGAGCGGCAAACCGGCCAGCGCCTCGGTTATGTCGAGCAACTCTACACCTTTGGCGATCGCGACCGGGTCGAAACCGGAGACAGCCGGCCAAACCGGGTGTTGACCGTCGCCTATCTCGCCCTGGTGCGCGAAGTGCAACCGGGCGGCGGCGTCGAAGCGGTATGGCAAAGCTGGTACCGCCATTTTCCTTGGGAGGATTGGCGCGACGGCAAGCCGGCGGCACTGGGCCCGCTCGAGAAGCGGCTGGTACACTGGGCCGAGGCCGCCTCAACCGAAGTCGAACGCCGGCTGCGCGGCGAGCGCTTCCGGCTCGCCTTTGCGGCTGGGTGGAACGAGGAGTTGGTCCTCGAACGCTACGAGCTCCTGTATGAAGCCGGGCTGGTCGAGGAAGCCCGCCGCGGCCGCGCGCGAATCCCGGCCGGCGATGACGCGCCGGTGTCGGGGGTGGCGATGTTTGCCGATCATCGCCGCATCCTTGCCACTGCGATCGGCCGGCTGCGCGGCAAGATCAAATACCGCCCGGTGGTCTTTGAGCTGATGCCGCCGTCTTTCACCCTGCTGCAATTGCAGCGCACGGTCGAAGCGCTCTCTGGCGTACGCCTGCACAAGCAGAATTTCCGCCGCCTGGTCGAGCAGCAAGGCCTCGTCGAAGAAACCGGCGGGATTTCCGCCGAGACCGGCGGACGCCCCGCCCGTCTCGTCCGCTTTCGCCGCGAAGTCCTGCTCGAACGCCCCGCCCCGGGACTGCGCCTGCGCGCTGCCCGCCGCGCCGCCGGCGGCTAGGGACGGCATCACAGGGTTTGGCGAAGGCAGCCAAAAGGTTGCGTCATCCAAAAAACGGGTGCTCGATCCTCCATCTTCCGACGACCGGGCAATCGATCGGGATTCCGGCCCGCACAGCGGCATCGGAAGAGCGAACTCCGCTCGATCAGACCGGCGCCAGTCCGGCTCCGACATCCGGAAAATGGAATAGGCCTGACTTGCATTATCCAGACTAGCGGAGCGAGGCCGCGCCCGGTCTGGAAGCGGGCGAGCTTTCAGGGAGCGTGCGCTGGCGACGGTAGGAGAGGGCTTCGGCGATGTGGCGACGGCCAACGATTGCGGCGCCTTCGAGATCGGCCAAGGTGCGGGCAACGCGGATGACGCGGTGATAGCCGCGCGCCGACAGCCGCAGCCGCTCGGCGGCGCGCACCAGCAACGCGCGGCCTTCGGGATCGGGGGCGGCGAATTCGTCGAGAAGTGCCCCGTCGGCCTCGGCATTGATGCGGATCGGGTGGTCGCCGGTCGCGTCGGCATAGCGTGCAGCTTGGCGCCGGCGCGCGGCGGCGACCCGCTTGGCGACCGCGGCGGTGCCCTCAGAGGGCGGCGGCAAGGCGAGATCGGCGGCTGAGACCGCCGGCACGTCGATGTGGAGATCGATGCGGTCGAGCAGCGGCCCCGACAGGCGGCTCTGATACTCCTCGGCGCAGCGCGGGGCGCGGCCGCAGGCCTCTTCGGCGAAGTGGCCGCAGCGGCACGGGTTCATCGCCGCGATCAGCTGAAACCGCGCTGGGTAGGTCACATGGCCATTGGCTCGGGCGATGCTCACATGGCCGGTTTCGAGCGGCTGGCGCAAGGCTTCGAGGGCGTTGCGGTTGAATTCGGGCAGTTCGTCGAGAAACAGGACGCCCTGATGCGCGAGCGAGATCTCGCCCGGCCGGGCCCGCACGCCGCCGCCGATCAATGCCGGCAGCGAGGCGGAATGATGCGGGTCGCGAAACGGCCGCTCGCGGGTCAGCCCGTTGCCGCGCAATCCGCCGGCCACTGATTGGATCATGCCGAGCTCGAGCGCCTCGGCCGGTTCGAGCGGCGGCAACAACGCCGGCAGGCGGGCGGCAAGCATCGACTTGCCCGATCCCGGCGGCCCGACCATCAAGAGGTTGTGACCGCCGGCGGCGGCGATCTCGAGCGCGCGCTTGGCACTCTCCTGACCTTTGACGTCGCGCAGATCGAGCCCGGCCATGGTCGAGGCGGCAAGCCGCGGCTCGGGTGGCGGCAACAGCTGGCTGCCCTTGAAATGGTTGACGATCGCCAAGAGGCTGGGCGCTGCGATGACCTCGATTTCACCGGCCCACGCCGCCTCGCCGCCGCATGCGACCGGACAGATCAGCGCGCTGTCGTGAGCGGCGGCAAAAAGGCCGGCGATCAGCACTCCGGCGACACTGGTGATCGAACCGTCGAGCGACAGCTCGCCCAGTGCCGTGTGATTGGCGATTTCGTCGGCCGGCAACGCCGCCATCGCGACCAGCAAGGCCAAGGCGATCGGCAGATCGAAATGGCTGCCCTCCTTGAGGACATCGGCCGGGGCGAGATTGATGGTGATGCGCTTTGGCGGCAATGACAGGCCGAGCGAGTTCAGCGCCGAACGGACCCGCTCGCGCGATTCCGCGACTGCCTTGTCCGGCAGACCGACAATCGTGAACGCCGGCAGGCCGGAGGAGATCGTCACCTGGGTTTCGACCTCGATGACCTCGATCCCGTGGAACGCCACCGTGCGAACCTGCGCGGCCATGTCGTTACCCGCTTTTTAACCCAGAGCGGACTTTAGATCGGTTGCTGTCGTGACGCCAGCGTTGCGGCGGCAGGCGGCGTACACTCCCTGCGCGAGTTATGCAGCCGCTGTGCCGCGGTGGTCACGCTTGGGCGAAAGGTGGCTTGGCGGCGTGGAGTAGGGGGGTGCACACACTCCGGGCGCGATCGCGTGGCGGGTCATAAGGACAGATGGCCTCTGCCGGCGATCGTCGGCGCGCAATCGCTTTGTTGCTGCGGATGCCAAATTCGGCCATCACCCGGGGATCACCACCGGTGGAGATTAAAGCCGGCGAGGCCATCAGCGGCGATTGCCGCAGGCAATTCGGTTTCCCAGCGCAGATACGCCTCCATCGCGGCGCGATTGCCGACATGGCGATCATGGTTCCAGAACAGATAGTCGATGCGCTCAGGGTCGGGCGGGTCGTCCGGGCTTGCCACGAGCGGCAGGCCGGCCTCGCGCCATGCCTCGCTGCCGCGGGCCACCATCGCCAGGCGCGCGCCGGAGAGTTCATCGATATCGATGGCGGCGAGTTGGGCGCTCAGCGGGTCGCTGGCGAACAACACGATCCGGGAGGCCGCGAGCACCGCGGATTCTAGCCGGTCGAGCCGCGCGCGGGTGGCCCATACCGCACTGGGCGGATGGCCCGAGCGAAAGCCGGCACTCGCCTCGAGCGAGACGGCTGCAGCACCCGCCGCGAGCCACTCCGCCGCCACGGCGGGTGCGAGTTCCGGCAATTGCGGTAGAGCGACGGCTGGCGACGGCGCCGCTGTTCCCCGCTCCAGGGCGATATTGTCGAGTGCCTGATCCAGAACCTGCACGTCCCAACCCATCTGCTGGAGCCAATGCGCAGTCATGATTGCGCGGGTGCCGGTATCGTCGACCAGTACCAGGCGCGCGCCGCGGGTGCCCACCCAGCGGTCGATCGCCTGCACCAACTGTCCGCCCGGCGCCGAGGCCGAGCCTGGCAGATGGCCCGCGGCGAATTCCTGCGGCGTGCGGATATCGAGCAGGTAGGTCGTCCGCCGGTCGGCCTCGGCCTGCCAGCGAGCGAGTGTAGCGTGATCAATATGGCGGACCTGAAAGCGCACCTCGACTTCGGCCGCGCGCTGGCGCGCGATCATGGCAGCCTCGGCGCTGACCGGCGGCAGGTCATCGCCGCCGCCGCTTTCCAGATCAAGGCCGGCCAGCCGCCAGCCCTGGGTCCCGCCGGCCAGCGCCATGACCCGGTTCGGTACGCCGGCATTGATCAGGGATTGCGCGCCGATGATCCCGCGGGTCCGCCCGGCGCAGGAGACGACAACCAGCGTTTCGGGCGACGGCACGGCGTCGGCAAAGCGATGCACCAATTCGACGCCGGGGCAGGGCAGGGCGCCCGGCACGTGAAACCGCGCGTATTCGTCGAGCGGGCGGCTGTCGAGGACAACCACCTGATGCCCCGAGCGGCGCAGCCGGTCGAGTTCGTCGGCGGTAATCGCCGGCGTCGCAGCTTCGTGCTCGATGATCTCGGCAAAGGCCTTGCTCGGCACGTTGCTGCTCGGAAACAGGTGATAGCCGGCCGCCGCCCAGGCCGGGGCGCCGCCCTCCAGCACATGGATATCGGTGTAACCGAGCGCCGCGAGCCGGCGTGCCGCCTTTTGGCTGATCCCGTCGCCATCATCGACAAGAACGATTTGGCAGGAACGCCGCGGCACCAATCGGGCGATGTCAAGTTCGAGACGGCTGTAGGGCAGGTTGACCGCCAAGAGCGGATGACCCTCGCCATGCTGGCCCTCCTCGCGGACATCGATAAAGGCAGTTTCGTCATCCCTGGCGAGCCATGCTCGGACGACCGCAACATTGACCGGCGCGACCGGGTACGAATTCATGTTTCCCTCTACATCACTTGCTTTGCAGGTTTGGCCAGGTCAGGCCTGGCCTCGGGGATATGCATACCTATTCCGATGCAGAAATCCGCCAGCAGCCTCTTTCCGAGGATGTTACGCGCTCGTTCCCATGCGGGTCTCGTCGACAAATCGCTCGGTTGCGGCGTCGATTGCCCGGCCGCGGCGGCCGCGCGCCGCGTGAATATAGAGCGAGGCGGGGTTGACCCGCCGCTCAGGCGTGGTCGGCGGCAGCGGGATCTCGTAGGCGACCGGTAGGTCGTGGTCGGCCAGCAGCAATTCCGGCCGATAGACCTTGTTCAACTGAAACAGGCTGCGGACAAAATTGGTCTGCCCGCGGAGGAGGAGTCGAGCGACGATGCCGCCGGCATCGGCCAGCTGATGCCAATCGAGATGTTTCTTCAGGATCGCACGCTGGGTCGTCACCAATTCGCGGTAGAACTCGGCGAGCGGCAATCGCGTCGGCAAGACTGCGTGCTGGATATCGAACAACCGGTAATCGCGGGTTTCGAGCCGGCGGCTCTCGGTCATCCAGCTTTCGGTGCCGGGATAGGGGGTGTTGACGCTGATGTTGATGACGTCCGGCATCTCCAGGCACCATTCGCGCACCACCCGGAAGCGCTCATGATCCCAATCGGGGTCGGCGATCAGATTGACCGCGACATTGACGCCGAGCGAACGGGCGAATTCGACCGCCTCGAAATTGCGGTCGAGAGCGACGCGCTTGCGATATTTCTTCAGACCCTCCTCGTCGATCGCTTCGAGACCCAGAAACATCGTCACGAGCCCGAGGCGCGCCCACAGACGAAACGCCTCTTTGTTGCGCAGCAGTACGTCGCCGCGCGTTTCGAGGTAATAGCGCTTTTTGATGCCAGCGCGGGCGATCGCCTCGCCGATTTCGATGCCATGGCGTTCGTGGATAAAAGCGACATCGTCGACGATAAAGATGCCTGGCTCGCGGATCGAGCGCAGGTCTTCGATGATCCGTTCGGTGCTGACGAGACGGTAGCTACGGCCGTAAAAGGTCCAGGCGCTGCAAAACGAGCAATCCCACGGGCAGCCCCGTGAAAACTCGATCGACGCGCAGGGATCAAGCGTGCCGATGAAATATTTGCGGCGATGACGCAACAGATCGCGCGCTGGGGTCAGCTCGTCGAGCGAGTGGACAAAAGTTGGCGGCGGTCCCTCGCCACCGGCAGTCAGTGCGCCGGGCACGGTGATCGGGTCGCGGCCCGACTCGATCGCCGCCATTAGCAGCGGCATCACCGCTTCGCCTTCGCCCTTGAGGACGCAGTCGATCGCTCCCTCGCCATGAGCGATGATCGGCGCCGCGGTAAATGAAGCGCTGTGGCCGCCGACGCAGATGAAGATGTTGGGGAAGCGTGTCTTTGTCGCTTTGGCGAGATCGACGATCTCGGGCACGTTTGCCAGATAATTGCACGAAAACGCGACGACATCCGGATGCCAGCTCTCCAGCGTCCGGAAAAAAGCGCGGTGATCCTCGACTTGCAGATCGATCAGCCGAACCGTGTGCCCGGCGTGGCGGACCGCTTGCGCCACGAGTTCGAGACCAAGCGGCTCCAGCCGCAAAAAAATCTTCGTGTACATCAGCGGGCCCGGATGGACCCCGAGAAATCGCATCGGATTTTTCCTCCGGCCGGCGCCGCGATGCATATAAAGCCTTGCGGCGGTTGCGTGGCAAGCGGGCGATCAGACCCCGATCGATCGACCGGGTGCCAGCGGGATTCACGGCGTGCTGCCGACCCGGGTTGCCTCGACAAAGTTTTCGGTCGCGGCATCGATCGTCCGGCTTTTGCGGCCGCGCGGCGGGTGAATGTAGAATTCGGCAGGTCTCGACCGGCGGACCGCGGCCTCCCGGCCGGGCAGCGGCATCTCGTAGGTGACCGGCATGTTATGGTCGGCCAGCAGCAATTCCGGACGATAGAGCTTGTCGAGAAGATATAGGCTCTTCAAGAAATTCGGATGGCCGCGCAGCAATTGTCGGGCGACAGTGCTGGCTGCGGTATAGGCCGCCCGCCAGCCGGCGAATTTGCGGTAAAACGCCCGCTGGGTCGTCACCAGCTCTTCATAGAATTCGGCGAGCGGCAGCCGTGTCGGCATCACCGCATGCGCGATGTCGTAAAGCCGGTAGTCACGGCTGGTCAGAACGCGCTCCTCGGTCAGCCAGCTTTCGGTGCCGGGATAAGGGGTGTTGACGCTGAGATTGACGACCTCGGGGACTTCGAGCCCCCATTCGCGCACGATGCGAAACCGCTCGTGATCCCAATCGGGTTCGGCGATCAGGTTGATCGCGACGATCAGACCGAGCGAGCGGGCGAATTCCAACGCCTCGAAATTGCGCCCGAGCGAGGTCCGTTTGCGATAGCGCTTGAGGCCGTCGTCATCGATCGCTTCGAGCCCGAGAAACAGATATTGCAGCCCGATGCGCTTCCAAGCGCGAAAAACCTCTTTGTTGCGCAGCAGCACGTCGCCGCGGGTTTCGAGGTAATAGCGCTTTTTGATGCCGGCGCGGAGGATCGCCTCCCGCAGTTCCATTGCGTGGCTCTGGTGAACAAAGGCGACATCGTCGACGACAAAGACTCCGGGCTCGCGGATGCGACGCAGATCCTCGACGACGTGCGCGGGACTGACGAGCCGATAGCTGCGGCCGTAAAATGTCCAGGCGCTGCAAAACGAGCAATCCCATGGGCAGCCGCGCGAGAATTCGATCGAGGCGCACGGATCGAGAATGCCGAGAAAGTATTTCTTGCGATGCCGCAACAGGTCGCGCGCCGGCATCACCTCGTCGAGCGAATGAACAAAAACCGGCTGCGGTCCGGTGCCGTTCGGGGTCACCGCACCGGGAACGGTGGTGATCGCCGCACCGGTTTCGATCGCGGCGAGCAGCAAGGGCACGCTCGCCTCGCCCTCGCCCTTGAGAACGCAATCAACCGCACCCGCGGCGTGATCGATGATCGCCTCGGCAGTGAACGAGGCGCTGTGGCCGCCGACGCAGATCACGATGTTTGGAAAACGCGCCCTGGTCGCTTTGGCGAGGTCGACGATCTCCGGCACGTTCGCCAGATAGTTGCAGCCAAAAGCGATCACCTCCGGCGCCCAGCGCTCGATCGTCCGGAAGTAGGCGCGCTGGTCTTCGACCTGCAGATCGAGCAGGCGGACGGCATGACCCGCCTGGCGTATCGCGGCGGCGACGAGTTCGAGACCAATCGGTTCGAGCCGCAGAAAGATCTGCGAGTAGGTGAGTGGTCCCGGATGGACGCAGAACACCCGCATTACAAACCCTTTCCGCCTTGATCACGGGCTGTCGGTCGTCGGTTACGCCGGCCGCTGTTGCAGCCTTCGCAATTTACTGTGAGCCCGAACCCCGTGGATTCCTACGGGTTCCGTACGATGTGATAAATAGTGGTTTCGCCGCGATGCTGCCCCAACATCGGCGCGGATGCGGCGATGCCGTCGTTTGATAGGGAAAGCGTGAGATGAGCAAAGACTGGACCAGGCTCGCCTTTGATCTGGAGCGCCTCCTCAGATTGCGCTCGATCCCGTTCGGCATGAAGTTGTTCGAGGATCGCGCTGCGATGGAGGCGATCCCGCGCATCCGCCGGCCGCAATCGATCCACACGCTCGACCAGATCGTGGCGCAGGCCGCCCGGCTCGGCTGGACCGTCGGGTTGACTGCGGAGGATCTGGTCGGCGCGCAATGCCGGGCGGTGGTCGGGCTCGGCGGCGCCAAGGACGAGGCGTGGCGCTCCGGAAAGCACATGGTCGGGGTGTGGTACAGCACGCCCGCGGATGCGAGCGCCCACCAGGCGGCGATGGAATGCGTGCCCGATGGCCGCTATGAGGCGCTGGCGGTGGCGCCGCTCGCCTCAGGCCGGCTCGATCCGCCCGACATCGTGCTGTTCTACGCGACGCCGGGAGCGATGATCTATTTCATCAACGGGCTGCAATGGGCGGGCTACAAGCGCTTTGACTGGAGTGTGGTCGGCGAATCCGCCTGCGCCGATTCCTGGGGCCGGGCGCTCAAGACCCGCGAGCCGAGCCTGTCGATCCCGTGCTTTGCCGAACGCCGCTATGGCGGCGTGCTCGA
>DATJLK010000100.1:0-8213 GCA_035509615.1 Allostellaceae bacterium
ATGGCGAAAAACGTGGTCAACGTGTCGATCTTGTCGGCGAGCGCCACGACGACGCTGACCGGCTCTGTTGGGCAATCGTCGTTTGGCCCGAGCGGGCGGTAATGGTCGGCGATCGCATCAGCCACCTCGCGCGGCTCGCCATCGTGCAGCGCGTAATAGCGGCCGATGATCCCTTGCAATTCGGGAAACTCACCAACCATGCCGGTCGACAGATCCGCTTTCGCGAGTTTCGCTGCGCGTGCGGCCAGCCGAGCCAATTCTCCGTTGTCATTCCCGCGAAAGCGGGAATCGAGATCAGGTGAGATGCGGCTGGTCTGGACCCCCGCTGTTGCCGGGATGACGGCGGCGGCGATCCGCGTTGCAAGCGAGACCGCAAGCTGTTCGATTCGCTCGGTCTTGTCGTAAACGCTGCCGAGCTTGGCGTGGTAGATGCGGTCCTTCAACGCATCGACGCGGTCTTCGAGTCGGATCTTGCGGTCCTGATCCCAGAAAAAGCGTGCGTCGGCCAGTCTCGCGCGCAGCACCCGCTCATTGCCGGCGATGATCGCAGCGCCGCCGTCCCTGGCGAGATTGTCGGCGACAAACAGGAAATGCGGCGCGGCGCTGCCGTCGGGATACTCACACGAGAAATACCGCTGATGCGTCCGCATCGCGGTTTGCAGCACTTCCCGCGGCAGATCCATGAAGTCGGGGTCGATCGCGCCTGACAGTACGACCGGGAATTCGGCGAGACCGGTCACCTCGTCGAGCAGCCCCGGATCGGGTTTGACTGCGACCCCCAATTTGGCGGCGCGATCGTCGAGACTGGCACGGATCAGCTCACGACGCTGATCGTGGTCGAGGATGACATAGGCATGTTGCAATTTTTCGAGATACTCGGCGGCGTTGTCCGCACAGAATTCGCCCGGTGACAAAAACCGGTGGCCGCGGGAGGTACGCCCGACCGGCACGCCCTCGATCGCCAACGGCAGGATTTGGCCGTCATAGAGGCAGATAATCGAGGTCAGCGGCCGCACCCAGCGCAGCGAGGCGCCTGGCCAGCGCATTGATTTTGGCCAGGCCAGCTCCTCGATCGCGGCCCTAATCAACACCGGCAGCACCTCGGTGGAAGGCTGCCCGGTTCGCCTGACAATCGCGAAATAGAACTCGCCGCGACCGGTGTCGCGGACCTCGCATTGCTCGATCCCTGCGATCCCGGTCGATCGCAAAAAGCCGTCGATCGCCGGTTGCGGCGCGCCCACCCTCGGACCACGTCGCTCCTCGGTCCGATCGGGCTGGGTTGCCGGAATACCCTCGCCAATGACGACCAGCCGGCGCGGCGTCGCAAAGCCCCTTAATTTGGCCGCCGGAATTTCGGCTGTCGCCAGCTTGTCGCGCAACAATCCGCTCAGATCGGCGATCGCGCGCCGCTGCATGCGCGCCGGGATTTCCTCCGACAGTAATTCGAGCAACAGTTCACCCTGATTGGCCCGCACGGTTGTCGTCATCCCGCTGTCGATCCCAGACGCGCGACCCCGCGGAAAATTGGGTTGCGGGATCTTGCCGCGGGCAGTCCTGTAATCCTCTTCAAGCTGATTGCGTTCATTCGCCGCGGCTCGCTCCCGCCGTTCCGGCGAGCCAGGTTTCGCAGCAGCTTTTGGCGAGTTCGCGCACGCGCAGGATGTAGGCAGCGCGCTCGGTCACGCTCAGTGCCCCGCGGGCGTCGAGCAGATTGAACAGGTGGCTCGCCTTCAGGCATTGGTCATAGGCCGGGAGCGCGAGGCCGCGGGCCAGTACCGCACGGCATTCGTTCTCGGCGTCGACAAAATGACGCGTCAGCAATGCGGTATCCGCGATCTCGAAATTGTAGGCGGAAAACTCCCGTTCGGCGCGCTGGAACACATCGCCATAGGTGATCCGCGCCGCACCCGGAGCGCCATTGAAATCGAGATCGAACACGTTCGCCACACCCTGCGCATACATCGCCAGCCGTTCGAGCCCATAGGTCAACTCGGTCGAGACCGGGTCGCAGTCGATGCCGCCGACCTGCTGGAAATAGGTGAATTGGCTGACCTCCATGCCGTCGAGCCAGACCTCCCAGCCCAGCCCCCAGGCGCCCAAGGTCGGGCTCTCCCAGTCGTCCTCGACAAAGCGGATGTCGTGGCCGCGGGCATCGATGCCGAGCGCCTCGAGGCTCGCCAGATACAATTCCTGGCTGTCGGCCGGCGCCGGCTTGAGGATCACCTGCAGCTGGTAGAAATGCTGCATGCGATTTGGATTTTCGCCATAACGGCCGTCGGTCGGGCGCCGCGACGGCTGGACATAGGCGGCGCGCCACGGCTCGGGTCCGAGCGCCCGCAACACCGTTGCCGGGTGAAAAGTCCCGGCGCCGACCTCCATGTCGTAAGGCTGCAGAATGACGCAGCCCTGCCGGGCCCAGAAATTCTGCAGATCGGCGGTCAACGATTGAAAGCTCATCAGCCTCTCGCACTCGCTCGCGTCAGCGCGGCCGCGGGCAATCAGGCCGCAGGCAGCTCGGCGCCTGGGCCGCGACATAGGTGCGGCAGACGCCGCAGGCGACGAGATCTTCGGCCGCGATCGTGCGCGGCGGTGCTGCCGCTCGTCGGCGCGGCAATTGCCGTCCCGGACCATTCATCCAGCGGTAGACGATCCATATGGCGGCGAACACCACGATCAGAAAGACGAGCTTGGGAAACTCGAACATCGCCGAGATTTACCGGCCGCAGCGGAACCGGGTCAACAACTGCGCTTGCCCGGCGCCGGCCGGAACGCGACCAGCGCGCCTCGTCCGGCACCGCTCATAGGCCGAACCGGCTCCACAAGAGGCGGGCCTCGAGCCAATCGGCAACCTCGCCGATCAGGTCGGCCGGCTCTCGGGCGATCAGCGGCAGACGGCCCCAGAACGGCCGGCGACGCTCGACCGGGATTGCGCGCAGGCGGACATTGTCGCCGTAACGGGAGCGCATCACGCCGCGCAGTTCGCCGATACCGTCGATCAGCCCTCGCTGTGCCGCCATGTGCCCGGTCAGCACATCGCCGTTGAACAGGCTCTCATCGTCGGCGTCGATCTTGCCGGCGCGTCGCCGCCTGACATGGTCCTTGAAGGCGCGGTGGATGTCTTGCTGCAAAGCGCTCAGGCGCTCGACGTCTTCCGGGTTCACCGGTAAAAACGGATCGAGCAGCGATTTATGCGTGCCTGCGGTGTAGAGCCGCCGCTCGATGCCAAACCGCCGGATCAATTCGTGCACGCCAAAGCTGCCGCTGACGACGCCGATAGAGCCGAGGAGCGAGGTTTCCTCGCCAAAGATTTCGTCGCCGGCAAGCGCCAGCCAATAACCGCCGGAGGCTGCGACATCCTCGGCAAAAGCGACAACCGGAATGTTTTTCTGGTCGGCCAGCTGACGAATGCGGCGGTAAAGCAAGGCCGATTGCACCGGCGCACCGCCGGGCGAATTGACGACGATTGCCACCGCGACCAGACCGCGCAGGCGAAACGCCCGCTCGATTGCCGCAGAATGGCTCGCCAGCGAGATCGCGTTGCGGCGCGCCCGCGGCAGGATCACCCCCTCAAAGCGCACCACGGCTACCACCGGTCCGCGCCGCCACAGCCGCTCCAGATCGAGATGATCGCGAATAGCCATCCGCGATAGATAGGACGGATGCCGGCCGCGAACCACTGCCCCGACCTCCAGTCGGGAACCCCCGCGATCAGAGTTCGAGGCCGCGGCCGTCGCGCAGGATGCTTTCGGCGCGGTCGGTCAGCCGGCCGTCGGGCCGATGCAGGATCAGCCCCGGAGCGAGACGCGCCGGCGCCGCAATCTGCTTGCGCGCACGCACCAGAACGCGGCTCGCCGGCCGGTCCTCGCCCGGCCATAGCGGATAGACGACGACTTCGCCGGCGCACCCAGCGATTTCGCCCAGCAGCGCGTCGATCCGGTCGGCGCGGTGAATAAATGTGACGCTTCCCTTGGGCCGCACCATCGTCAGCGCGAAACGTACCCAGGCACGAAGATCCGCGTCGCCCTCGATGGTTGCCTCGGCTTTTCCCGCGGTTGCCGCCGGCACGCCGCGGCCGCGCTCGTTGAAGGGCGGGTTTGCCATCACATGATCAAAGGCGCCGGGCGACAGCCGCGGCGGTGGGCGCAGCAGATCGCCAATCATCACCGAGACCCGCATCTCCATCCCGTTCAGGATCGCGTTGTCGCCGGCAAGCCGGACGAGGTCCCGCTGCATTTCGAGCCCGACGATACGGGCCTGCGGCACCCGCGCCGCCAGGCACAGGATTGCCGCCCCGGCGCCGCAGCCGACATCGAGCACCAGCTGATGCGGTTCGGCCGGCACCGCGGCGGCGAGAAACACCGGATCGATCGCGACGCGGTAGCCCTGCGCCGGCTGGCGCAGCCGGATGCGCCCGCCGAGCAGGCGATCTTCGGTGACGGCCGGCTCCTCGGCAACCGGCGCGCCGCTCACGGATCGGCCTCACCCGCCGTCGCGAGCAACGCGCGCGCTCGCGAAAAATCGCGATCCGATACCATCAGGCGCCGCGGGATCGCGCCGATATTACCCTCGACCAGGCTGGTGTAATGATCCAATACCAGGCTGTCGATCCCGGAATCGTTCAACAGCGCCTGCAGCCAGGAAAGACGGACGGGGTTGTTGGTGCGCAGCAATTCCTTCATCGCATCTTGCGTTGGAAAGCGGTACGGGCGGTGCGGCTCTTGACCGCCCTCATTGACATTCTATGCTCATCGGTGCTGCGGCGCGTCAAGCCGATCGGACGGCCCGGCGAATGGCAACGCAGGCGTGCGGGAGAAGCGGGTGGTGTTGGTGGCGGGTGTCGATCATTTGGGCATGGTGCCGAAACCCTCTCTCGACCCGCTGAGCCGGCTGCTCAAAGGCGATCTCGAACGCGTCAATCGGCTGATCATCGACCATATGCAGAGCCCGGTGGCGCTGATCCCGCAGCTGGCGGGCCACATTGTCGCCGGCGGCGGCAAGCGGCTGCGGCCGATGCTGACCCTCGGATGCGCCCGGATGTGCGGCTACCGCGGCGATCGCCACATAGCGCTCGCCGCTGCCGTCGAATTCATCCACACCGCGACGCTGTTGCACGACGATGTCGTCGACGCCAGCGACCTGCGCCGCGGCCGCGACACCGCAAATGCGGTCTGGGGCAACAAGCCCGCGGTGCTGGTCGGCGATTTTTTGTTCAGCCGCTCGTTCGAGCTGATGGTCGCCGACGGTTCGCTGCGGGTTCTTGAAATCCTGTCGCGCGCCTCGGCGGTGATTGCCGAGGGCGAGGTCATGCAGTTGATGACCACCGGCAACACCGCGACGACCGAGGCCGACTATCTCGCGGTGATCCAGTCCAAGACCGCCGAATTGTTTGCCGCCGCGAGCCGTATCGGGGCGGTGCTGGCCGGGCGCCCGACCACCGAGGAACAAGCCCTCGATCAATTTGGCCGCGATCTCGGGACGGCATTTCAGCTGGTTGACGACCTGCTTGATTTCTCGGCGCGCGAGGCCGAGCTTGGCAAGAGTGTCGGCGATGATTTTCGCGACGGCAAGGTGACCCTGCCGGTGCTCGTCGCTTTTGCTCGCGGCAACGATGAAGAACGCGGTTTCTGGCGGCGTACGCTCGAAGAGCTCGACCAGCGGCCGGGTGACCTCGAACGCGCGATAGAACTCGTCGAAAGCCGCGGCGGGATGACCGAAACTTTGGCTCGCGCGGGCGGTTACGCCGCGGCCGCGGCCCGGGCCCTGCTGCCCTTTGCCGATGGCCCCGAAAAGCGTGCGCTGGCCGCCGCCGCCGCCTTTGCCGGTGATCGCCGCTTCTGAAGCATCGCCGGCGGCGGAATGCGGCGCCTCGTCGCCGCTGATATGATCCAATCGGCGGCCGCCTTGCGCGCGCGTGAGGTTGGCGTTATAGACCGCACCCGGTCGGCGGAGTGTAGCTCAGCCTGGTAGAGCACTGCTTTCGGGAGGCAGGGGCCGGAGGTTCAAATCCTCTCACTCCGACCAGCACTTGGCGAATTTCCTGAGAACCGCATCCGCTAAGTTGACGGCCCTCCGTGACCGCGCTGCCGGACGAACATTGCGGTTGTAAAACGTCTGTGTAAGCAGGCTCAGCGCGATAATCGATGAATCTCAAGTTCGCTTCCGGCGGGCTCGCCTAGTCTTTTTGAGCCAAGTTCATTCGTCGAGATTTTTCATACTGTGTCTTTTCTGGGTACATACTGTGTCTTTTCTCTGCCCGTGCTGCGGCAAAGCCGAGTGAAACCAATTCTGTCAAAGCGGCGCAAAGGCTCAAAGAGATTGTCCCGATCGGCAAACACAGTTCTTCAGGCTGTTGATCAGTCCAATAGCCGTGTGACAAATTAGGGACTTTGACGGATTTGCGGAACCCTCCAAAATCGAGAATTGTTCCCGACCGGGCCGCCTACCTGGAGGATTTTATGCGATGGAGTGAGCGACGCCGACACAAAATCTTCACCCGTATTCTTGCGGGCACGACTTTTGCCGTTATCGCGATCGGTATTTTCGTGGCGCTGGCCTCTCTTGCTCACTTCCGGGGCTGACCCGGGCGGGATTTTCTGCCGCTGTGGAATCGGCCATCTCTTTAAAACCATAATGGCCGAGGCGGCGTTATTGTGCTAAAAGCGCTTCGCCATTTCCTGTCGAAAGGTCAGCGGCGATGAAGGTCAGGATCGAATATTGCGTTCCTTGAAACTACCTACCCAGAGCCCTCCGTGCGAGGGCGCGGCTCGAAGAAAAGTACGGCGCCGAGGTTGAGCTCGTCAAAGGAACAAGCGGTGTGTTCGAAATCACCGTCGACGGCAAGCTCGCCTTCTCGAAAAAGCAGCTCGGCCGTTTCCCCGAAGACGCCGAAATCGACGCGCTCGGTGAAGGCTGAATAAGCAGGCAGCGGGTCGGCAGCAGGTCAGCGTAGCGGTTTGCTGACCGACCCATTCGCGTGGACATGAATGACGGCGTGCGCGTCGCTATAGATGCGCCGCCAGCCCGGCAAATGGTCGAGCAAACTCACGGCCCGCTGATCGGGCATCAGCAATGTTCGAGCGATTGGAAATGCTGGAAATCGGGCGCGCGCCATTCGATTAACGATAATTGCAGCGCCGGCATTGCCATCATCTTGACCGGCTCGACGACCCGCAGCGATGTGCAAGCAGGTGTCGGGATCGCGCAGCAACGCTTCCCGGTGCGCCAGCCCCGGCGCAACGGCCAGTGGCGCAACGGCCAGTAGCGCCACAACTGCCGGCGACGGCGGCGCCACGGCCGCCCCGCGACAAACACCTCGCCGCCGGCCCCCAGCCATCTGCACAGAAATACACCGACCCGATGCTCCGGACCGTCCGCGAAGCTCCGGCCAGTCAGATGCCGGCGCCGCTCTGGATGACGACTCTCGCAGTCGCTGATAAGCGGGAGATTAAGCCGGCCCGGCTATTTTGCCGCGACCGGCAGATCCTCGGCGTACATTTCGGGCAGCACGGTCTGGCGCCAGGTTTCATCCCGCGGGAAGATCTTTTCGATCGCGCGCGCCTGATAATAGCTGGTGTCGGTCCCCGGCGGGTTGCCGCCGGCCTGCACGGTTTTGACCGAGTTGAGCAGCAAGCGCCGGGTGGCGATGATCGCCCGGTCGGCCGGTCCCAAATGCTCCTTGGAGCGGTCAACCACCGGCCCCATCCCTTCCTGCAACGCGCGGTCCTGGGTGTTGACCCCCTCGATGCCGGTGAAGGTCTCGTGTTTCTGGACCTGGCGGTCGATCAGCCAGTTGTTGGTCTTGTTGCGGAAGGAGCGGAACTCGCCCGATTGCTCGACATAGTCGGGGCCGTTGCCGTTGCCGCGCTCCATGCGGTCCTCGTCGGTCAGCCCGTCCGCGCCGTAGCTGTACATCCAGTTGTAGACCATGCAGTTATAGTCGTCGATCGGGACCCAGATGTGGCCGGCAATCATCGAGCGGTCGCCGCCGCCCATGGCGCGGCCCAGCTGCTGCGGTCGGATCTGGGTGAACGGCATGACGAAGTGGTAGGACCGGACATAGGTCTGATCCTCCTCGAGCGGGCGGATGCCGACATAGCGGTAGCCGTAATCGGTGACGTCGACCTCGAGGGTCGGCGCCTTGCCGCGCACGAACGGGCCCGATACCGGAATGCCGGGACGGTTGGTGTTGGCGGTGATCGTGCGATGCAGGATCG
>DATJLK010000101.1:0-11349 GCA_035509615.1 Allostellaceae bacterium
CATTGCCGACCGCGGCATGAACGGCAGGCCAGCCGATCCTGCGCGACGGCAATGGGGTGATGACCGCTCGCCCGGTCACCAAAGAGGCCATCGATGAACTGCCCTCCGGGTGGCCGAGGAAGCCATCGCCGTGATCAACGCCTGCGACGTCATGGTCGTGCAGTAGCGCCGCCCCGGTTGGTCGTCGCCGCGGCGCTGATCGCCATATCGCTGATACTTCCCGGTCACAAGGCGACGGCGGATCAGGCAATTATTGGCACGGCGTTCGTCGAGCAGACACACACGATCGATCCGGCAATGGTTGAAAAGCTGCCGGCGATTGACCAGAAGGTGTCGTTCATGACCGGCCATGGTCCCGAGGAGGCCACCTATACCGGCGCGCTGCTCTGGTCGGTGCTCGAACACGCAGAAATGCTAGGTGGCGATCGCCGGGCGCGCGTTCACCGCACAGTCATTGTGACCGGGCGCGACGGCTACACCGCGGTGCTTGCGCTCGCGGAGATTGACCCCGAATTCGAGGGTAAAGAGGCGCTGCTGGCCTATCGCCGGAACGGTCAGCCGATGGCAGGACACACGCTGCGGTTGGTGGTTCCGGGTGACCGCTACGGCGGTCGCAGTGTCCGCGATGTCGTCCGGATCGACCTCCATTGAGCTCGATACCGCACCCGACATCCTCGATCGACGCCCAAATGCCTGGCGCCAAATGGTTGGACGAATTTCGGATTAAGTCCTTAGCCGCTCCGACAGGGATATCGGCGCTCGACATGCTCGGCCATCCGCCGGAAGCGCTCGGCCAGCTCCAGTAATTCACGGCGCACTTCCGGCAACTGACTTCGCTCTGCGAGCTGCCTGATCTCATCGGCAACGTTCCGGTAATATTCGGCCGTGGGTAGCTGTTCGCCGCTCATTCAGCTCGCCGCTCATTCGGCCCAACACTCGGAACCAATGCCGCAATAACGCCGCGATTTGGATCTCAGTTCCTCAACCACCGCCGAGGTTACGATATCATACAGTGCATTAAATTAGTGTTGTCAGCCTGGTTGATTTAAACGGCGCCTCGTAAAACAACGGAGAAATGCATTACAAAATGTCACATGACGAGAGGAAATTACGATCGTTGATTATACTATGGAAAGACATATTAAGTTCCTGCGCGACCAGGCAGCATCGCTCCGACGACTGGCCCTGCGCGCGTCACCAATCGCCGAGGCGATTCGCCGTATTGCTGACCAACTCGATGCCAATGCCAAGGAGCTGGAGGATCATCAACAGCGGTCGGGGTCCCCACCAGGCGAGGCGTGACGCCACTCGCAGCGATGTGCCGGCGGATCCGGTCATCTTTGGCGCGGATCAACCCTGTTGCGTCGGGGCCCCTCCGGCCGGCCGCGCCCGCGGCCATCGCGGAACGCCCCACAAATGGGATATTGCAGGCGGGCTTGGCGATTCGCTCGCGACGCGTCGCGATCTTGACTCGATCGGCAGCATCTGGCTTGGGCTTTCAGGATGCGGCAAGTGATGACGCCGGTTCGATAAAAGATCTGGTGCTCGCTGTTTCCCTTGATCCGCTTTGGACGATCACCTATTGGGGATGGACAACCTGTTGGGATAATCAGCGGCCATATGAATGAAGGAGCCGGCCGGCTCCGGGCAAAGTAGAAGCCTTTATTGTGTCACGGATTGTCAGCCCCCTCCCCTAGATCCGCGGGTCATAGGCGCGTTAGTGAGTGAGATGAAGGCTCCTGCCCTGCTGATGGCACATCTCGGCGGGACGCAGGTCGACGCCGGTCTCGCCGGCCAACACGCCACGCAAGGCGGAGCAACGGAATGCCGGCAAGCAATGGCAAGCCCGAGCGTGATCGGCCAAATTGCCGGTTCGCCGACGCCGCGCAGCGGGCATCGCGTTAGCCGCGGGTTGGTCATAGCCGTCGCGGCCATGGCTTTAACATTCGCCGCCCCCCGGTCGCAGGCCGCGGATCCGCAGCCCTATACCGTCAATCTCGGCAAGACCGGCAACGGCGCGCTCGACCAGGCGCTGCACGATTCGTCCGACCTGGTCAGCCTGCGTGAAAGCGCGCCCGCCGGGCCTTTTGCCCTGATCGAACGGGCCCGCACGGACGCCGGCAGGCTGGTGGCGGCGATGCACAGCTTTGGTTACTATAAAGGCAGCGTCAGCATCACGATCGCCGGTCACGGGCTCCAGGACGGCGATCTGCCCGACCTGCTGCGCCGCGCGCCGGCGAACCCGCCGGTCACCGTGACGGTCGCGCCACAGCCGGGTCCGCTGTTCCACATCCGCAAAGTCGAGATCAAGGGCGCCCTGCCGGCACAGGCGCGGGTTCGGCTCGGCCTCGCACCCGGCGCACCGGCGCGGGCTCAGGATGTGCTGATGGCACAGACGCGGCTGCTCGACGCGCTGCGCACAGAGGGCTACGCGCTTGCCAAAGTGTCGGCGCCAATGGTGATCGAGGATCCGGCCGCCAACAGCCTCGACGTCACCTATACCGTGAACACCGGTCCACGGGTCGATTTCGGCGAGATTTCGATAAAAGGGCTGCATGCCGTCAACCCGGACTTTGTCAAAAAGCGTCTGCTGATCCGGCCCGGCGAGCAATTCAGTCCTCAGGCGTTGGAGAAGGCGCGGGCGGACCTCTCCTCGCTCGGGGTCTTTGCGTCGGTGCGGGCGACGACCTCCGATAAGCTCGACGCTGCGGGCCGCCTCCCGATCGAGTTCGATGTGGTCGAACGACCGGCGCACAGTGTCAGCTTTGGCGCAGCCTATTCGACCGATCTTGGCGCCGGTCTGACGACCACCTGGTCCGATCGTAACCTGTTTGGCAATGCCGAGCAGCTGAACCTGTCGGCCGGCGTGCAGGGCGGCGGCACCGTCGAGCACGGTCCTGCTTACGATGTCAGCGCTCAGTTCATCAAACCTGATTTTCTCGACCGCAACCAATCGTTGCAGGCGGATCTCGGTGCGGTCAAGCAGAACCTGCTCGCCTATGATCAAAACGCGCTCAGCGCAGATGTCTTGCTCAAGCGCACATTTCTAACGCATTGGAGCGGCTCGATCGGCCTGTCCGGGGAAGCGGAACGGATCGCGCAGGAGGGGATCACGCGCAATTACACGCTTATCGGGCTGCCGCTGACCGTGAAATACGACAGCACCAACAGCCTTTTGGACCCGACCAGCGGCGTGCGCGCCGCGGCGTTGGTGACGCCGACCTATTCGCTCGGCGGCTCCAACGCGACTTTTGTGCTGATGCAGCTTTCGGGATCGACCTATCTCGACATGTCGTCGTTGTGGAACAAACCCGGGCGCAGCGTTGTCGCGTTGCGCGGACTGCTCGGGACTGCCGAGGGCGCCAGCCAGTTCGAGTTGCCGCCCGACCAGCGCTTTTATGCCGGCGGCAGCGGCACCGTGCGCGGCTACAAATATCAATCGATCGGTCCGCACTTTGCCGACGGAAACCCCGAAGGCGGCACTTCGATCGTCGCCGGCAGCCTCGAGTTCCGACAACGCATCTTGTCCGATTACGGGTTTGCCGCATTTCTCGACGGCGGCCAGGTCTCCGCCAGCGGCTCGCCTTTTGACGACAGTCTCAGATTTGGAGCCGGCATTGGCGCCCGCTACTATACCTCGTTCGGTCCAATCCGGCTCGATATCGCCGTCCCGCTGACACGGATTCCCAATGGCGGTACGTTCGAAATCTACCTCGGCATCGGGCAGGCTTTCTGATGCGGCGGCGGCTTCTGCAGTGGATCGGGTGGAGCGTTGCCATCCTGGTCGCGGGACCGGTGGCGCTTGTCGTCCTGGTGCTGGTTGGCGGCAACACCGCGCCCGGACAAGCGCTGATCGCTCGGCTCGCTCCGCAATTGACCGCGGGGCTCGTGACCATGGACGGGCTTTCGGGCCGGTTTCCCGATCGGCTACACGCCGCCCATCTGGCGCTTCATGACAAGGACGGCATCTGGGCGACAATCGACGATCTGAAGCTCGACTGGTCGCCGCTGCGACTCCTCGCCGGCGAGATTGCAATCCGCCGTATTTCAGCGACGGAAATCGCTGTCCGGCGTTCCCCGGCAAGCTCTCAAAGCAGTTCATCGGGTTTACGGTTTGCGGTCGATATCGACAGGCTGCATGTCGCTCGCTTGAACATCGCGGCGGCGGTAACCGGAACCGCCACCTCGCTGGCTCTCGACGGGTCGGCTGCGATCACCGCGAGCGAGCAAGGGCAGGTCATCCTGGCCGCAGAGGGGATCGATGCCGCCGGCAGCTACCATCTCGATGCCCGCCTCGACCCCGCCGATCTTCACATCCGGCTGATCGGGCACGAGCCATCGCACGGTTTGATATCGAGGATCGCCGGCCTGCCCGATCTCGGGCGGCTGGAAGTGGATGCAAGTCTTGACGGACCGCGCTCAGCCGCCGTTGTGAAACTGGCGTTGGCCGCCGGGGCATTGCGGGCGGCGGCGCAGGGGACGATCGATCTCGAACATCGCTCGACCAAGCTTGCCGTCACCGCGACCGCACCGGCAATGGCGCCGCGACCGGATCTGTCATGGCAGTCGATTGCGCTCGACGCCAAGATCGATGGACCCCTTGTCCGACCCGCGGCGTCGGCGATGCTTGATATTGCGGCCCTCAGAGCCGGCGGTGCCTCCGCCGCGCGGATTACGACCAAGGTCGAGGGCGATTCCGGCGCGGTGCGGCTATCGGCATCGCTCGCCGGAGTTCGCATTCCGGGGCCCCGGCCCGACCTGCTGAGCGCAGCGCCGGTCGAGGTGACGGCCGAGATGCGGCTCGACCAGCCGGACCGCCCGGTCCATTTCTCGCTGGCGCATCCGCTGATCACGGCTGACGGGAACGCGACCACCACGGCCGGACAGCATGGTCAGCTTAAACTCGACCTACCGAACTTGGCGCCGCTGGCGTCGCTGGCCGGGCTCGATCTGCAAGGCCGTGCGGCATTGGACCTGACTGCGGCGGTGCAGAATGGCACCACCCGGCTCGGCGCCAGCGGAACCGTCGCGATTACTGGCGGGCAGGCTCCGGCCCCGGCGCTGATCGGCGACGACGCCCATCTCACGTTGTCGGCCGCCGCGACGGGCTCGCAGGTGACCCTGTCGCGGCTCGAACTCGATGGTCGCAAGCTCCATGCATCGGGTGCGGGCAAATTAGGCCCCGGCAAGCTTGCGCTCGACTGGCAACTGGCTCTGCCCGATCTGACCAGCGTAGTTCCGACCCTGGCGGGCGCGATCAAGCTACAAGGATCGGTGGCTGGACCGGCCGACGATCTCGCCGCGACAACTGATCTCTCAGGGAGGTTGGGGCCGGTCGGAAAGCCGCAGGGCCCGCTCAGCGCGCAGGCGCAATTGAACGGCCTTCCCGGCAAACCTGCCGGCCGCATCACCGCACAGGGTATGCTGGTGGGATCGCCGCTCGCACTGACCGTCGCCGCGACCCACACCGTCGCTGGCGGGCTGAAGGTCACGATCGAGCGTGCCGACTGGAAGAGCGCGCATGCCCAGGGCACGCTCGCCCTGGCGCCCGGTGCACGCTTCCCGCTGGGCCGGCTCGACCTGCGGATGTCGCGCCTCGCCGATGTCGGTCCACTGATCGGGCAGCCGATCACCGGCGCACTCACCGCCAGCGTGGTCACCGACGAAGCCGGGGGCCATCAACGAGCTGATTTGCACCTCGCGGCGCATGATCTGGGGCTGGCCGGAGCTGCGTCGGCCGGCCATGCTGAACTGGCGGCGGTCATCGTCGATCCGCTGACCCATCCCATGCTCAACTCGCGTATTGTTGCCGGCGGCAAATCGGCGAGCGGCGTCGCCGCGTCGGCGCGGATCGAACTCGCCGGCCCGGAAGACGCATTCCGGCTGAACGCCGCGGCCGAGATCCGCACCCCCGGGAGCGGCGACGCGCGTCTGGCCGCCACCGGAACCGTCAATGCCGTAGCCCGCCGGGCCACGCTGTCCGCCTTGCAAGCGGCCTGGAAGGGCCAAGAGGCGCATTTGCTGGGGCCGGCCGGTGTTGGCTTTGGCAACGGCATAAGCATCGACCATCTCCGGCTGGCGCTTGGGCAGGGGGAGATCGATGCGAACGGCCGGGTGTCGCCGAGACTCGATCTGAGCGTGGCAATGCGCAACCTCTCCGCCGGTGTGGCCGCCGCCTTTGCCCCGGGCTTTGCCGCCGACGGCGTTTTGCACGGTGACGCCAAACTGACCGGAACACCAGGGCGCCCGGAAGGCAGGCTCCGGCTGGAGGCCAGCGGTCTGCGTTTGCGCAGTGGTCCGGGTCGAGTGTTGCCCGCCGCCAACGTGATCGCATCGGCTGATCTCGCCGGAACCGGTGCGCGCATCGCGGCGCGCCTGACGGCCGGGCGGGCGGCCAGCTTATCGGTCGGCGGGCAATTGGCGACCGCACCATCGGCGCCGATCGATCTTCGGGCCGTCGGCGCGCTCGACCTGACAATGCTCGATCCGCTGCTGAGCGCAAGCGGGCGGCGGGTAACGGGGGAGGTCTCGCTTGACGCCCGGATCGGCGGATCGTTACGGGCGCCGCGGATCAGCGGCACGGCGCAGCTGGCGAACGCCACGATCGAGGATTTCTCTCTGGGCGCCGACATCACCGATATCAGCGGGCTCGTCGAAGCCGACGGAGGCACGATCAGATTGACCCGCTTGCAGGGCCGGGCTGGGCCGGGGACAATCGGCGCAACCGGCTCGGTCGACGTCTCCGCGCCGGAATTGCCGGTCAATCTGCAAATCACTGCCCGCAATGCCCGCCCGATCGCGAGCGACCGCCTGACGGCGACCCTCGATGCCGATCTGCAAGTACGCGGTGAAGCCCTTGGAAAGCTTGCCGTCGCCGGCAAGGTCGATGTGCTGCACGCCGAGATCGGCATCCCAAAGCGCATGCCAGTCGCAGTACCGAACCTCGCTGTGCGTATCGCCGGCCAGCCGCCGGCCCCGCCACCGGCACCGCCGCCGGCGATCGCGCTCGATACGACCGTCGCCGCGCATCAGGTTGTGGTGCGCGGCCGCGGCTTGTTTGCCGAACTTGCCGGCACCGTAAAAATTTCCGGCAGCACCGCGGCGCCGCAGCCGCTCGGCAGTTTCCACATGGTCCGCGGCAATCTCAGCATCGCCGGGCAGACCCTGACCTTCGACAAGGGAGAGGTTGGCTTCAATGGCGGCAGCCTGACCGATCCGAGCCTCGATTTCGTCGCGACCAGTTCCACGACCACGACCAGCGCATCGCTGGCAATCACCGGCACCGCGAGCAATCCGCAGATCAAGCTGACCAGCATTCCCGAACTGCCACCCGACGAGGTGCTGGCGCAAGTGCTGTTCCACCGCAACGCCTCGTCGCTGAGCCCGTTCGAACTGGCGGGAATTGCCAACTCGCTGGCTGAGCTCAGCGGCACCGCGTCGGGGGTCGGCGATCCGCTCGGCGGGATGCGCCAGCGCTTGGGTCTGGAGCAGCTGTCAATCGGCACCAACGCCAATGGCAGCGCCAGCTTGCAGGCGGGCCGATACGTCGCCCGCGGCGTCTATATCGGTGCGCAGCAGGGTGCGGGCGGCAACAGCAGCCAGGCAAAGGTCGAGATCGACATCGCCAAGGGGCTCAAAGTGGTCGGGACCGTCGGCACCGGCGCCAATGCGACACCCGGCGCCACCCCGGCGGACTCCGCCGGCACCAGCCTCGGCCTCAAATATCAGTTGGATTACTGATGGATTACCGAATACCCGATGCCGATCAGGCCGGCCGTCAGCTCAATCCAGTCATCGTAAGCAAGGGTTCTCGAACCGGGCGGGCGGGCGGCGTTGACCGGCATGCTGCCAGCAAGCAATCGCGAAACTATGACATTTCGGGCCCACGGTCGGTGCCGAGTGCCGCCCGAGGACAGGTTCCGTAAAATCTCCATGCGCCGGTCTGATGCGGGCCGGCCACTCGTCATGGCACGAAACTTTCGCCCTCTGTCAATCGTTCGGGAGGGCAAGATTTATGCTCGGGGGAGATATGCGAGCGTTTATCACCGCGGCACTAGTGACGGTAGCCTTCACAAGTTCCGTCGTCCTGGCGCAAGCCCGCGAGCCGAATGCGGCTCACGGTTCGAGCCTGATCCGGGATGGCCAGGCTATGGAGATTGCTGCGAGCGGGAAGGAAAGCACCATACCGCAGCAGCAACCTCAATCCGGGTCAGGGAAGGCGCCGGGATCCTTGAGCGAGGAACTCAGCCGCTCCGGCGGTATCATTCATCCGCCGGCGAGCGGCGATGGCAACGTCGTCTTACCCCCGAACCAGCGGACGAGCCGGACGCCGATCATTCCGCCACCCGGCACTCCCGGTGGAAATCCGTTAGTACAGCCAAAATGACACGGACAACGGGCGGCGCTTTCAGCCAACAGCGGCGCTTCCGGCCAACGGCAAGGCAGCATTAGTCCCGCCGGCGGGATCCACTCACGATTCACGATCATGCCGCGCATCACCACCAGCAATACGATGCCACCCTGTGATGAATGGTAAGAAAGGAGCCGAGTTCGCTCGAGGCCACCTGACCTCGCCATGGACGCCGAGGGCCAGCCGGCATGTCGTTCCGGGTATTGGCCGGGGATCAAATCCGGTGGACTTGCGGACGGGCTGAGGCTCGGCAGGGGAATTTAGAGCCTCTCTTGGCAGACTAGAGAATCCTGTTTCCACCCTATTGACACCAGTCCATCATCAGTCACACAAAAGGGGGCTCGCGTGCCGAAAAATCGATCTTCGTGGCTGTACCTGCCGTTCGACATGTGGCGGGCGAGCCTTGAAGCGCAGCAGGTGATCGGTTTGCGGCTGGCGTTGCTCGCCGGCGGCATGGCCGGCGCGGCCGAGGTGAAGCGCATGGTGACGGAAAAGATGTCGGCGGCATTCGAGGTTCAGCACATGGCGGCGGCGGCCGCGCTGACCGGCAAGGCCGCGGAAATTCCGTCACAGGCGATAGCATTTTATCGAAAAAAGATGCGTGCCAACCGCAAGCGCCTCAACGCCGTGAAATCGCCGGACGTGCGGCGCGGCCGGAGGGCCAAGAGAAGCCGGCCGACGTGACTGTGGCGCCTGGCAACCCGGCGCCGATCTTGGGCGCGCCGGTCCCGGAGGCGATCCGCGCCCGGCTCGCACGCCCGACCATCCGGTTGTCGGGATCGGTGGGTCATCCGATGGTGGCGAGCTTTTTTGACCAGCTGCTGCCGGTCCTCGAGGTCGAGGGTGCCATTCTCGTCGAGCTTTTTACCGACGGCGGCGACGCCGAGATCGGCCGCCGTCTCGCCGAGGAGATCCGGCTGCTGCGCCAGCAGCATGATCGCGATGTGTGGTTTCTCGGCAAGACCCTCGTCGCTTCGGCCGGGGTGACGGTCATGGCGGCGTTTCCCAAGTCAAAGCGCTGGCTGACCGCGGATGCCGCCCTGTTGATCCACGGACGCCGCATGACCAAGGATCTGCATCTCGAAGGTCCGTTGGGCAGTTGCCGGCGCGTGCTCGAGGAGATGATCGCCGACATTGACCATGGCCTGAGCCTCGAACAGCGCGGCTTTGCCGAACTGATCGACGGCTCGGACGTCGATGCGGAAGAGGCAGCGCGCCGCGCCTATGGCGGCTGGTACCTGTGCGCCGAAGAGGCCCTCAGCCGCGGCCTCGTCGCCGGTCTTGTCTGACCGGGACATCTGCCTGCCGGCTGATATGCGTATGGCCCGTCCCGGGCGCTCATGAAACAAGCGAAGTCCCGAGCCTGAACGACGATCAGCCGCGCCTTTGCCCGGTTGATCGGCTCGCGTTCACGCAAGTGTGTCTGCCTTGGTCGAATCCTCGGCAAGGTACTGACATTTGCGAAAAAGCGGTGACCCATCACGATCGGCCGGATCGCTCGCGGCTGACCCGCCGCAGATCGTCTGGCGCCTCATGATCCGGGCGCTCCACGCGACGGCGATGGCACCGGCGCCGTTGCTGTGGCGGTGTCCTGTCGATTGCAGCAGGCGCCGCTCGATTGCGCAATGAGTTAGTCCGGTGCGGCCGAACGAGCCTATCCTGAACACAGCTTGGAAAAGGGGGCGGCGATGACAACGCGGGACACCGGATTCGACCTCGAACTCAGCCGGCGCAAGCTGCTGGCGGCGGCCGGTATCGGCGGCGGGACGGCGATTGCGGCGTCGCTGATCGGGACCGGAGCCGCCCGGGGCGAATCCGCCGCATCCGAGCCACTGGCCGCATCTCCGGAAGCCGTTCCACCGGTCGCCGGACTGCATCTGCAGTTCGGCGCGGATGCATCCGCGCAGATGGTGGTGTCCTGGCACACCCTGCAACCGGTTCGTGATCCGCGCGTGCTGCTCGGGCATCTCGATGGCGGGCTCGAGCGCGTCGCTGCCGCCAAGGAGACCAGCTACACCGATGCCAAATCGGGCCAGGTCGTCTACGCCTATCATGCGCCGATCAGCGGCCTGCAGGCGGCCTCCAGCTATCTCTACGCGGCACTCCACGACGGCGCTGCGCCGGAGTTTGGCACCTTCCGAACCGCCCCGCGCGGGCGCGCGCCGTTTACTTTCACCAGTTTCGGCGATCAGGGCACGCCGACCCTGGGCAGGATATACCGGCCGCCAGAGGGCGTGACGATCCCGAACGCGCCCTATGTGAACGACAATCTCGGCTCGCCCTGGGCGGGCGATACCACTCTCGGCGTGGAGCGGCTGCAGCCATTGTTCCACCTCTTCAACGGCGATCTCTGCTACGCCAATCTCGCCGATGACCGGGTGCGCACCTGGGTGGATTTCTGGGAGAATAACAGCCGCAGCGCCCGCAACCGTCCGTGGATGCCCTGTGCCGGCAATCATGAGAATGAGCTGGGCAATGGACCGATTGGATATCGAGCCTACCAGACCTATTTTTCGGTGCCGGCCGCAGCCGGCCAGACGGATGTGACCCGGGGGCTGTGGTACGCATTCACCGTCGGCGCGGTGCGCGTGATCAGCATCGCCAATGATGACGTCGCCTACCAGGACGGTGGCAGCTCCTACGTCCGGGGGTATTCGTCCGGCGCGCAGAAAGCGTGGCTGGAAAAAGAATTATCTGCTGCCCGTAACGATCGAGACATCGATTGGGTCGTGGTGTGCATGCACCAGGTCGCCATTTCGACAGCTGACAAGTTCAATGGCGCCGACCTCGGAATCCGCGAGGAATGGGTACCGTTGTTCGACAAGTACGGCATCGATCTCGTGGTCTGCGGACACGAGCACCATTACGAACGCTCACACCCGATCCGCGGCCATCAGGCGAACACCACCCTGACCCCGGTCGCCGCCGCCGCCACGACC
>DATJLK010000102.1:0-14165 GCA_035509615.1 Allostellaceae bacterium
GCCGGCGATCCAGCTCGTCGCCGGGCCGATGATGACGTCGCGCTGGCATGGCGAGCGGCTCGGCGCCTGCACCGATTGCCGCCGGTTCTGGGCCCGCTATCGCGCCGGTGACGTATCGCCGGCGGAAATCCAGGAGATCGAGGGCAATCTCGCCACCACCGCCGGCACCTGCGCGGTAATGGGGACGGCGAGCACGATGGCCTCGATCGCCGAGGCGCTGGGCATGATCCTGCCCGGAACCGCCGCGATCCCGGCGGTTCATGCCGACCGGCTGCGCGCCGGCGAGGCGACCGGGAGGGCGGCGATGCAGCTCGCCCGCACCGGGCTGACGCCCGATCGGATCGTCACCGCGCAAGCCGTCGAAAACGCATTGCGGGTGCTGATGGCGATCGGCGGCTCGACCAACGCCGTCCTGCACCTGACCGCGATCGCCGGCCGCGCCGGCATCGACATCGATCTGCGTCATTTGAACGAGATCAGCGACACGACCCCGGTGCTGGTCGATCTGAAACCGACCGGCCCGCATTACATGGAGGATCTGTTCGCCGCGGGGGGCATCGGCGCCGTCCTGCGCGAATTGCAGCCGCTGCTGCACCTCGATTGCCTGACGGTATCGGGCGAGACCTTGGCCGAGCGGCTCGCCCTACCCACCGGCCGGCTTGCCCCGCCGGTGGACCGGGCCGTGATCAAACCGCTCGCCGACCCGCTGCAGCCCCAGGGCGGGCTTGTCGCCCTCTTCGGCTCGCTCGCACCCAAGGGGGCGATCTTCAAGCGCTCGGCCGCCGACCCGAAACTGTTCGAGAAGGAAGGCAGGGCCGTCGTCTTCACCTCGCTGGAGGATCTGTCGGCGCGCATCGACGATCCCGCACTCGACGTCACCCCGGACGACTTCCTGGTGCTGCAGAATGCCGGCCCGCTGTCGGCCTCGGGCATGCCCGAAGCCGGTTATCTGCCGATCCCGGCGAAACTCGCGCGCGCCGGGGTCAAGGACATGGTGCGGATATCGGATGCGCGGATGAGCGGCACCGCCTATGGCTCGATCGTATTGCACGTAACGCCCGACGCCGCCTCGGGCGGGCCACTCGCCCAGGTCCGCAACGGCGACCGGATCCGCCTCTCGGTCAAGGAGCGCCGCATCGACCTGCTGGTGCCCCAGGACGAGCTCGCGCACCGTCCGGTAGCGCCGCCGCCCGTTCCCGAACGCGGCTATGCCCGCCTCTACCGCAACGAGATTTTGCAGGCCGATCGCGGTTGCGACTTCAACTTTCTGCGCAAACGCCCGCTCTCGGTTGTGACATCGGGTGCAACGCTCTGACATCGGATTGCCCGAGACGATCCCGGGAATTACCCGTCAACCTCACCCGCCTCACCCACCTCCGGGAGGCGGCGCCGGACCTGCTGTGTCAGAGACAAGACAGGATCACCACAGGGCGACCCGCTGCCGTAATCCGAGGTTTGACGCCGGTGTGCTCACGCTGTGTTGATCGCGGTCGCGGGCGAGAATGGCATAACAAGCGTTCACTGCGGTATCCGCGCCAGGCGGAGCGCGGTTAAGAGCTTGCATGGCACTGGTCGGCGGCAGGGATGTCGTTGCCCCGATGTTGGATTGAGACGGAGATGGTCGATGTCAATGCCGGTCGCTGTGGGGCGCATATCTTCGCTTTTTGTGATGATCTTCACGGTCGCCGTGCTCGCCGGCTGCGCGCTGGAGACCTCGGATCAGCTGGCTGCGAAAAACCGGCTGCTGGCGAGCTATCCGCCGCCTGGCGAGGGTAGGATCTGGATTTTCCGAACCGACAACCCCGAAATCTCTCGCGAGGAGCCTTACGTCCGGATCAACGGCCAGATCGTCGGCACAGCATTGCTGGGTCGGGCATTCTATCGCGACGTTCCGCCGGGCAACTACCTGGTCACCGTCGATAGCCGGGGCGTGGCGCCAAACCAGTTCGCCCATTTCGGCCTCGCCGCCGGCCAGACCGCCTATGTCGCGGTCGATGCCAACAGCTGGTGGGCGGGGCTGTGCTGGCGCTGCGAGATCCCGACCTTTTACACGCTGGTGCTGAATTCGCGGCTGGCGCTGGCAGAATTGGCCACCCTGCCGCTCGCCGGCGGCTGACGGCGATCAGGATCAATCCGCTTCGCTCCGTCAGTCGGGACAGCCGCACCGCTGCCGCGGGTCCGGGCGACCGTGCGGTGACGCCCAAAGGCCGCGTCGAGTCTGCCGCTCAGGGAGGCTGGGAAGTGCTCCGGGGGAATGGTGCGGGTTGCGGGCGATCTTGCCACCGACAATGGAACGGCGCGTAATCGCCCCCCGGAGCATTGCCATGGGAGGGCTGCGTGGAAATTCCGTCCGAAAAGCCGGCAGGAGCGGCGGGCGAAGAGATCGATCGACCGGTGCCGAGCGCACCCTCGAACCGGGTGTGGGGCAGCGATGCGATCGCCGCCGCGATCCGCGAACTCGATATCCCCTATGTCGCGCTGAACCCGGGGTCGAGCTATCGCGGGCTGCACGACAGCCTCGTCAACTATCTCGGCAACAGCCGGCCGCGCATGCTTCTGTGCCTGCACGAGGAGAGTGCGGTAGCGCTGGCGCATGGCTGGGCCAAGGTCACCGGGCGGCCGATGCTGGCGATCGTCCACGCCAATGTCGGGCTGATGCATGCGACGATGGCGATCTTTAACGCATGGTGCGACCGTGCACCGGTCGTCGTGCTCGGCGCCACCGGTGCGCTCGATGCGGTGCGGCGGCGGCCGTGGATCGAATGGATCCATACCGCCCGCGACCAGGGCGCGCTGATCCGTAATTTCACGAAATGGGACGATCAGCCATCCTCGATCGGGGCAGCCCAGGAAGCGGTGCTGCGCGCCAACATGATCGCGCAAACCGCGCCGCGCGGACCGGTATACCTCAATTTCGACTTGGCATTGCAGGAGGACGAGGTCGAAACCGTGCCCGACATGCCGGACCTCGCGCGCTTTGCCCCACCCGCAGCACCCGAGCCCGGCGGCGCGCTCATCCGCCAGGCGGCGGAATTGCTGGGACATGCCGAGCGGCCGGTGATGATGATGGGTCGCGGCTCGCGCGATCCCGAAGCCTGGGCGCGGCGGATCGCCCTTGCCGAGGCAGTGGGGGCGCGGGTCATGACCGACCGCAAATCGGGTGCGGTGTTTCCGACCAATCACCGGTTGTATGCCGCCGGCGCTGAGATGGCCGAACTGATCGCCGCCGCCGACGTGATCCTGAGCCTCGACTGGATCGATCTTGCCGGGACCTTGAAGACCGCCTGCCGTGGCCGGATACCAACGGCCAAGGTGATCCAGATCTCGCTCGACCAGTACGTCCATAACGGCTGGAGCATGGATTACCAGGGGCTGCCGCCAGCCGATGTCTATCTGTTGGCCGATCCCGATGCCGCGGTGCCGCCGCTGCTGGCGGCGGTAAGAGAGTTGCGCCCGACCTCGCCGCCATTGCCGGCGCCACGGGCGCGCCGCACGCCACCACCATTGTCGGCGCTCGACACCGCCACAATCATCGAGGTGCCGATGGCGGCAACGGCACTGAAGGCGGTGCTGGGCGATGCCCCGGTCACGATGATCCGGCTGCCGCTCAGCTGGGCCGAGCATTTGTGGGATTTCCGCCATCCACTTGATTTTCTCGGTACCGATGGCGGCGGCGGCATCGGCTCGGGGCCGGGGATGGCGGTCGGCGCCGCCCTCGCACTGCGCGACGGCGACAGCGGCCGGCTGCCGGTCGCGATTCTCGGCGACGGTGACTTTCTGATGGGGGTGACGGCGTTGTGGACCGCGGTGCACAACCACATCCCGCTCCTCGTCGTGATCGCCAACAACCGCTCGTTTTTTAACGACGAGTTGCACCAGGAGCGGGTGGCGCGCGACCGCGGCCGGCCGGTCGAGAACCGCTGGATCGGCCAGTCGATCCGCGGGCCCGATATCGATCTTGCGACCTTGGCGCGCGGTCAGGGCTGTGTCGGCATCGGGCCGGTCGAGGACCCGAAACAGCTGGTGCCAGCACTGAGCGAGGCGGTGGCCGCGGTGCGCGCCGGCCAGGTTTGCGTCGTCGATGTCCGGGTCGCAGTCGGCTATGACCCGAGCGGCGCCGCCGGCATCATGCAGCGTGCGCCGTAAATTCGCGGCGCGCAAAGACCCCGCACGGGTGACCTGGCGAGCGAGCCTCGGCGAGATGCCCGATGCTGATGGACGTTCGCTGTTGCGCGCGGGTCACAGGCCAGTGCGGCGACCCGGTCTGAATGAACCCGCCCGAGGGTTTTCCCGAGCGCCTTCAGCCCACGGGCGCGAGCTGCGGGCAACCGGTGATCCACCGATCCGCCCGCCCCGGCCCAACACTCGGCAGAAAGTCCTCGGCTGTTGAAGGCCGGGGAGGCTTTTGACCATGTTGTTTTTCTGGAAATCAGCCGTCGACAACCTGTGGCGGGCAGCGACCGTAGCGGCGCGGCGGGGGAGATAGGGATCAGGGCTCGTCTCGTTCCAACCCGCCCGGCACCAGCGCCAAACCCGGCAACATGCGCCAAAACGCCACCGCGACGATCAGGGTCGCAGCGCCGGTCAGCAGGAACAGCCTGGGCACGCTGACCCCGGCCGCGATCAACGCCATCGTCGCCACCGCCGCGATCACCATCGCCGCGGCGTTGACCACATTGTTCGCAGCGATTGCGCGAGCCCGGTGCGCGCGCCGGCTGGCCGCCTGCAGCAAGGCATAGAGCGGCACGATGAACACCCCGCCCGAGACCGCGATCCCGAAGAGATCGGCGAGGATCCGCCAATGCGCTGGCGATCCGACAAACCTCCACAGGTCGATCAGAGCGCCGGCCGCGGGGCTGGCCGGGCTCGCCCACCATAGATCGATTGAGAAGAGAGCGATGCCAAACGCCCCCCATGGCACCGTGCGGGCGCTGATCCGGCCGCGGAGAATGCGGTTGCACAGCAGCGAGCCAATGGCGATCCCGATCGTAAAGACCGCCAGAAACAGGGTGACCACCGCCTCCTCCCCGGCCAGCGAAAAGCGCACGTAAGCGGGAAATTGCGACAGATAGATCGCTCCGGCGAGCCAGAACCACGAGATGCCGAGCATCGAGCGAAACGGGATCTTGTCACGCGCAGCCTCGCGCATGACCCTGGAAGTAGCCGCCCACAGGTTCCATTCGAGACGGCTCGGCGCCGTCGCCGGGCCCGTCGCGGGGATCGCCAGGCTCGTTGCCCAGGCGGCAAGTGCGACCAGCATGATCAGCCCGGCGATCACGGTCGCGCCATGACGCCCGGCGATCAGCACGCCGGCAATCGTGCCAAGCAGGATCGCGATAAAGGTGCCTGCCTCGACCAGCGCATTGCCGAGCAGCAATTCCCGCGGCGCCAGCAGATCCGGCAGGATCGCGTATTTGAGCGGGCCCAGAAATGCGGCCGCGATCCCCATTGCCAGCAGGATGACCAGCAACCCCGTCGTACTGCCGCGCATGACGCCGATCGCCGCCGCGATCATCAGCCCTATTTCAGTAAGCTTGATCAGCCGGATCAGCCGTGCCTTGTCATGCTGATCGGCGAGCTGACCGGCGGTCGCCGAGCACAAAAAGAACGGCAGGATGAAGAGCCCCCCGGCGAGCGGGATCAGGATCTCGGCCGATTGCTGCGAGCCGGCGGCGGCGTGGTAGGCGATCATCAGCACCAGCGCGTTCTTGACCGCGTTGTCGTTGAACGCCGACAGGAACTGCGCCGCAAACAGCGGCCCGAACCGGCGCGAGCCGAGCAACCCGCCGATACCGGCGGGCATCGACCGGGCGCGCTCGGGCACCGCTGCAATCATGCTGTTGTCTTGCATATGTCACCACGACGACGAGCCTCGCCCTTGGCCCGCGAATGATGGCTTGGCCCGCATTCAGATCAGCCGACCGAAAACGGGCGCATAAAATTCGGTCAGCTTGTCCTCTCCAGTCAGGGTTCGGCAGCGAGCGCCTGATCGAGATCGCGGATCAGATCATCCGCCGACTCAAGCCCGATCGACAAGCGCACCACATCCGGGCCCGCACCCGCCGCTGCGCGCTGCTCGTCGGTCAGTTGCCGGTGGGTGGTCGATGCCGGGTGCAGGATCAGGCTGCGGGTGTCGCCGATATTGGCGAGATGCGAGAACAGCTGAACATTTTCGACAAGGCGCGTCCCGGCCTCGTAGCCGCCTTTGACGCCAAACGTGAAAACCGCGCCTGCACCCTTGGGCAGGTATTTCTGCGCCAGGTCAAAATAGGGGCTGTCGCGCAGCCCGGCATAGGAAACCCAGGCGACGCGCGGGTGAACCGCGAGGAATTCGGCGAGCTTGCGGGCGTTTTCGACATGTCTTTCCATACGCAGATGCAGGGTCTCGATCCCGGTCAGGGTCAAGAACGCGTTCATCGGCGACAGGGTCGGGCCGAAATCGCGCAACGCCACCGCGCGCGCCTTGGTGGTGAACGCGAAGTCACCGAAATTTTCAAAGAATTTGAGCCCGTGATAGGCGGGTTCGGGATCGGTCAATGACGGGAACCGGTTGCCCTGCGCCCAGTCGAACCGGCCGGATTCGACGACGATCCCGCCCAGCGCATGGCCATGACCGCTCAAAAACTTGGTGGTCGAGTGGCAGACGATGTCGGCACCCCATTCGAAGGGCCGGCACAGATAGGGGGTGGCAAGCGTGTTGTCGACGACGAGCGGGATGCCGGCATCATGCGCCACCGCCGCAACCTTTTCGAGATCGACGACGATGCCGCCGGGATTGGCGAGGTTCTCGACAAAAATGGCCTTGGTCCGTGGGGTCAGCGCCCGGCGGAAATTCTCCGGGTCGGCGGGATCGACAAAATGCGCCTGCCAGCCGAGTTTTTTAAACGACAGCCCGAACTGGGTCAGCGAGCCGCCGTAAAGATTGCGTGACGCGAGAAACTCGTCGCCCGGCTCCATCAAGGTGAAAAACACCAGGAACTGAGCCGCATGGCCGGAGGCGGCGGCGACCGCGGCGCGGCCGGCTTCGAGGCTGGCGACCCGCTCCTCGAGCACCGCCACCGTCGGGTTGTTCAGCCGCGCATAGATATAGCCGAAATTGTGCAGGTTGAAGAGCGAGGCGGCGTGGTCGACATCGTCAAAGACATAGGCTGCGGTCTGATAGATCGGGGTCGATCGCGCCCCGGTCGTCGGGTCGGGGGCCGCACCGGCATGGATCGCCCGCGTCTCAAAGCCGTGGACCGCATTGTGCGCGGCCGACCCGGTAAAGCCCGCGGCGGCCGCCCGCCCGTTGGCGCGGCGGGGGAGCGGCGGCTCGGGGGCGCGGTTTCTGATGATGCCGGTATTGACCCCGCTCCACGACAATTCGCCCCCCAATCGGCCGAATTCGATCTTGGGGCAACGGTTCATGACCACTTCGATGCCGGCGGCTTCGGCCTTGGCCGCGGCGTCGTCATTGCGGATGCCGAGCTGCATCCACACCACCTTGGCACCGATTGCGATCGCGTCGTCAACGATATCAGGCGCCTCGCGCGCCGCGCGGAAGACATCGACCATGTCGACCGGCTCGGGAATGTCACGCAATGCGGCGTAGGCCCGTTCCCCGAGCAGGCTCTGGCCGGCGATCCCGGGATTGACCGGGATCACGCGATAGCCTTTCCCCTGCAGATACTTCATGACGAAGTAGCTCGGCCGGTTCCAGTTGGGCGAGGCGCCGACCATCGCGATCGTGCGCACCCGCTGCAAGATCGCGCGCAACCGCGCATCCGAATAAGGAATAGGCTCAAGCCCGCTCATCGATTGTCACCCGCCAGAACCGCCGCCCGCATCTTCATAGTACGCAGCATAGAATAACACATTGTTCTGATCGACAGCGTTGAAACGAGGGGCACAGCAACCAATACCCCGATGACCACCCGTTTTCGTCTCTAATTCTTAACGTAGAGGATAACGGACGCGGGACCGTTCTCAAGCCGGCGATATCTTGTCCTCAAGGCGGAGCCCATGCCCTCAGTGATGGCCCCGAGTTGCTGGAGTTCGACCACGTCGTAGCTTCCATCAGATATTTTTTTCACGAACTCCGAGTCGCTGACAACGCCGGCCTTCCAGGCAGAACGGAAATTGAACAGGTCGCCCGCTGGCTGTTTATTTGCCCAATAACAATAGACAAGATTCTGACACAGAGCCGGCCCTGGTCTTACTGCGATGATACTGACTACCCTTAGGGTTTCGGCCTGCTTGGCTTGCAGATCAGCAAGCCAAGAGCGCGGTTGCAAAAATACATCCTTCGCCGCATCCGTGCCCGGACTCCAGACTGCCGACAAAACACACCCGGCCAAGACCCAGATGCGTAACGCCGGCATCTGCGGTCCGGCGACCGTGCCAACACGCGAAAGGGCGTGCCCCGACGAGAGGGCTACAGCGATGATCACCTCGAACTGTGCATTGCTGCCAACTCCGTCACCGCCAGCTGATAGCCCACAGATCGCGATAGCAGTAGCAACGTAAAGCACGAATAACCAGGTCCAGCGGTCCTGCACCCGCAATGCCACGGGGAGCATCATCAGCATCAGCGACAATTTGATCGGAGATAAATAATAGACCAGATCACGCTGCGCCTTACCAAGAGAAAAGGTGCGGGGGATTAGTAAGCTGGGCAAAAAGAACGGGCCGAAGATCTTCACGCAGAGAGCCAGACCGACGAGCGTGGCGGCCGCTCCGGTTGATGCGAAGCGAGTAAAACCGGGGCGGTCATATGCAAGTAGCCAGAGAGCCATCGCTATCGGCAAAGCGATCGGATTGTGTTTGATAAACAGACCGACACAGATGAGAGCCGCTGCAAGAATGGTGGACCACCATGCCGTCGCGCAACGCACATAGACATATAAGCCGAGCAGCATGACGGCGTGGGCCAGCATCTGCGGGTCATCGGCGCCGACATAGTGACTGCTATTCAGCAGCATGAGCAGCGCAAAGGTCAGTCCGGCGGTAAGCGCGGCAACGGTGTCCCGCTGGATGCAGTGCACGATGGCTACAATGATTACGATGACGGCGATGAATGCGCTGGTTGCCACCAGCCTGCCAGCGAACACCGCATCATGGATCAGGTAACATAATGGCCTCACTATAATGAATGACAATGGGGGATAATTGTTCGTGAAAGGTATTCCGCCAAGCGGATAATATATCGGCTTCCCATCCACAAAATGTTTTGTGATTATTGCATTCCAACCCTCATTAAGATTAAAAGAATAGATCAACGTCGCGCGATAGAAAGCTGCAATAATCAGGACAACTGTGATCGCTGCAAGCACAGCGACGATCTTTGCTTCGAGCAAAAAATTATGTCGCTGTCCGTTCCCTGTCTGTTTCGTGGTAGTCACTTTTCCGACCATCAACATGATCCACTATTTTAATAGTCCGCGTTCTCGAAAAAGGATTTAGTTCGACCCGTACCCGATCACCTGCGACTCAGGCATGGCCCTGCTGCCATCCCGGCGCGTCGCTATGTTACGCGTCGCTATGTTAAAAGAGTAATAGCCTTGCCCGACGTGCCGGTGGAGACGTCGTTGCAATAAGCGCCGAAGGCATGTGCAGGAAGATCTCCACAGGCATAATCGCGCTATGAACGACGATAGGCTTACCGAACACTCTCATATGCTCCGATGTCATATCGCCCCGATTGTGGCCGAGCTGACCCAAGAATATCCCTAGGCGACTCACCCACGACAGCGCCGCCCGCGCCATACAGGGGCGAGTTAGGTCGGTTGAGTAACGACGGGGGAATACGGGCATCAAACGAAGAACCGAGCGTTGCATCGACGAGCGCTGATGACGCCGAAATGCCGTAGCAAGACCCGCTTCCCCCACTGCATGTCGAGCCTACCCCTGGCATTTGATACGTCGTATACGTGAAACCATCGTTTCTGGATACAAAGTTGAGGCCGCCAGCATAGCCCGACAAAACATCCGTCGCATTCGATGCAGCCGTAACATCGGGTGTTTGAGATTTCGGCATCGCAAATGGATTAAGAAAACCAAAAACAGCAGTGTTGTAGACATGAGGATTGCCATATTGATTGGATTGTATCTCAAGGAACGTACAGGTGGCGCATGCAGAACCAGGGCCAATCGCAGTAACGTTTTCAACCTTCGCCCCATATCCCCCGTGGATGGCAAAACCACCGGTCGATAAGCCACTATAGATGATTACAGCGTTGCTATACGTGCACCCGGCATCGCAACTAATCGCCCCAACACCACCACCCGCCTGAAAAAGATCGTTCAAATAGTATATGCCTGATCCATAGCCCGCGCCGCCATTGTAAGCATAGCTCAAACCATGCCCTGTAGCGGCAGAACCGTTAATCGATAGAAATTGTAGACGCTGAAACTCGATATAACTGTCGGCGTAAGAAAATGCTTCGGTATAACCAGTGGATGAATCACTGTAAAATGTGACCCCATTTGCCGGATTTACCCGCAGCGGTCCGATATTGGGAAGGATGTTATCTTGAAAACTATCCCCGGAAGCTGCTGTGATGTCAACATATACCAAAGGATCACGATCAGCGAACCCACATCCTGTATATTCACCCGCAGAGGAGTTTGGACACCGAACCGGGTTCTCTTGAGTAGTTCCATCTACGTGATACCACGTATATAATGGGGCATTTGAGCCATTTTCGCCGCCCACTCCACCCTGATACACTTGCGCTTCTTTGCCCCCGTACCATATAATTATGTTGGTAAACTTGTCCATTTGGATCTCGACCGGTGGACCGCCGTAGGTCCCATTCACGAAGGCTTCATGCCGCCAAGGTTCTTTCTGTGAGGAATAAGGTATGAGTGCTTGGGCCGTCCAAGAACAATTTCCATCCGAGACGGTGCTGAAACCGGAAGGAGGAGTGCTTCCAGAAGTGCAATAGAACGGCGGTTTGGGGTTATTCTCAGATGTACTCATCCAGTAGGAAATGCCGTTCGAAACGGCGTATTGATGGTACCAATAATTAGTCCCTGGCTGCCAGGTGTGATATCCGTCTCCCGAAATCAACGGCGAGTCATCCTCTACGGCCGCCGTCCAGGTCGGATAATCGACAACCGTAAGGCAAGTCCAGGTTAACGCGCCGTCGCTCACAGTCGAAGCGCCTAACCATTTCGATGGGTTCGGATTTACCGTGATCAGCCCGCCGCCGTAATTTGCCGGCTTTGGACAGCGCTGCGGCCCATTACCCGTTGAGGCCGATGTTCCGCCCCCGCCCGCCGCCAACGCCCATAAATAAAGCGGTCGACCCGATATGAAGCTGCCAGGGCTGCCGGCGATCCATCCCGGCCCAGCCAGAACGCGATCACCGGCGACATAGGAATGCCCTGCTTGCCATCCCGGTGCGTTCGCCACGTTGATAATTAGGGCAGGTGAGGTGGCAAAAGCGGGCGCAACAAGACTGCCACCGAGAACCATCACTCCGCCGACGATGAGCTTAACAGGACACACAGTCATCCCTCCGATGGAATACACCCCGACTGCGGCCTCGGGTCGGCCCCGCACTGCTACCGGGTTTGCCTCGGATTGCCAGCGCGCACCACTCCACATCGCCGAGTCGGAAGACAAAAGCGAGTGACGGCAGTGCAACCGCGGCCGTTCGCGACATGCACGCAGGGCTGCACGCCGTGAATCGTGCTGTGCGAGACGCCGCAGCTGTGGGCGATTTCACGCACCGACTCGCCCTCTCGGTCACGACGTTGATCGCCGCGCGCTTCTGATGCTCGGTCAAGTTTGGTTCCGGCCAAATTCACTCTGCTCGCCTCCCTCGCGGGTGTGAGCGCGAATCAAGTCGCGGCTGAATCCTGCCCGTCTAACAAGAGCAGTCAGCATCAAGCGCTCGTGTGGGGTCGTGATATCGACCCGGGGCCGCCAACGATTGCAACTAGCTTATGCGATTAGCGATGACATCGGGCGTGGCCAACAGCTCGCGTATCGATCGCGCGGCCAGCCAGCCGCGGCAATATCAGCACGTCGCCGCCGCTTGAGGTGGTCGATTACGTGGCCGCGGCATGCCCGGTCGGTCTTGGTCCTACTCGGCACTTCGCGAAACACCCTGCCCGCCCGGTGCTTCCGCAGTGTGGGGATCTAAGCGCCAACGCTTTAGCCATCGATCGATACCCCGCCCACACCCGTTCGGTTTACCAGGTCAGGACCGGGGCTTTGAGGCCGATGCCGCCGGATTTCTCGATGACCCCAAAGAGCCGCAGCCGGCAGGGCCAGGCCGGGGCGCAGCCGGCCGCTTGGCCCGGCTGGTCAGGGGGCCGGCCGAACACCGGTACCGCGGCAATATCGGCCGGCGGCGGCTGCAACACCAACCGCTGCTGATGCAGCACCGGGGTGGCGGCGGTTGCCTGCTGGGCGCCGACGGGTTCCACCACGACGCTCAGGACTGCGACCAGCACCGCCGCGCCCAGCACCGCCCCAAGGGTGCGGCAACGCAGAGTCGTCGGCAGGCTCAGAGCGCCTTCAGCATCGCCTCGGCGCTCGACACCTCGAACTGGCCCGGCTGCTCGACATTCAGCGCCTTGACCACGCCGTCATCGACCAGCATCGAATAGCGCTGGGAGCGCATCCCCATGCCCTCTTTGACCCGGTCGAGTTCGAGCCCCATCGCATGCGCGAAATCACCGCTGCCGTCGCCGAGCATGACGATCTTGCCGTCGGCCCCGTGCTCCTTGCCCCAGGCGTTCATGACGAACTGATCGTTGACCGCGATACAGGCGATCGTATCGACGCCCTTGGCTTTGAGTTCGGCGGCATGGGTGACATAGCTCGGCAGGTGCCGCTGCGAACAAGTTCGCGTATAGGCGCCGGGAACCGCAAACAGCGCCACCTTCTTGCCGCGAAAGAAATCGTCGGAGCTGACCGCCTGCACGCCGTCCGCGCTCACATAGCGGAATGTCACCGACGGCACCTTGTCACCAACCTTGATCGCCATCTCGCCCTCCCGGATTGCCAGACCCCCATCCCAGCACAGCCGCGCCCCGGCATCAACCGTTGCGTCCGACGCACCGCCCCTGATCCTCAGCGCTGCCTCGGAGTAGCAGCGGGTAGCTTCGAGATTTGTCAGCCGAGCCGCGGCAGGATCTCGTCGGTCAGCCGCAAAAAGGTGTCGTGGCTGAGCGGGGCGCAGAGCAGGTAATCGACCCCGGTCTCATCGCGCAACTGCCGGATCTGATCGGCCACCGCATCCGGCGTGCCGTGGAGGATGACCTCATCGAGATAGCGGCGGACCGGGTCGATCCCTTCGGGTGTGAAACTGCCCGGCATGACCGGCCGGTGCTGCGCGCCGAGATAGGAGTTGACGATCCACTGCGCACCCCTGCGGGCAATGGCTGCCGCGGTTGCGGCATCATGGCCGAGGGCGATCAGCCGCGCCACCGGGATGTCGCGCCCGGCGTCGGTAAAGCCGGCGGCGGCGAGTTTTTCGGCATAGCGGCGGCGCTTGCGGCCGATTTCGGCGATCGAGGAATGCGGATCCATCAGGATCGAAAAACCGCGCCCGGCGGCCCAATCGATCGCCGCCTCCGAACTCGCCGCCAGCCACACCGGCGGGTGCGGGCGCTGCATCGGCTTGGGCAATACCTCGATGCCGTCGAAATGAAAATGGGTCCCGGCAAAATGCAGCGGCGCGTCGGTCCAGGCACGCAGCACGACCTCGACCGTCTCGCGGAACCGCGCGGTGCTCTCCTCCGGCGGGACGCCAAACGCCTCGAACTCGACCCGGGCAAAACCGCGCCCGGCACCCCAGTTGACCCGTCCGCCCGACAGGATGTCGAGCAGTGCCACCTCTTCGGCGAGTCGCAGCGGATGATAGAACGGCGCCAGCGAGACCCCGGTGCCGATGCGCAGCCGCCGGGTGCGCGCCGCGGCCGCGACGCCGACCATATGCACCGACGGGCACACGCTGAAATCCGAAAAATGATGTTCGGCGAGCCACACCGCGTCATAGCCGGTGCGATCCATGATTTCGATCCGCTCAAGCGCGCGGGCGTACACCGTCGCCAGATCGACCCGGCGTTCCGGCCAGCTGAAGAATTGCAAAACAGCGAATTTCATGCGCCGACGATAACCGCGGGGCGGCGACCGGTCCAGCCGACCGGCTTTAGCGCCTGTGATGCGC
>DATJLK010000103.1:0-17594 GCA_035509615.1 Allostellaceae bacterium
CATGCGATGTTGTGGCATGGCACTGGCTGATTTTATTCACCTCAGAGTACACACCGCCTATTCGCTGTCGTCGGGCGCGATCACGGTCAAGGAACTGGTCGCGCGCTGCAAAGCCGAGCGCATGCCGGCGGTGGCGATCACCGACAGCAGCAATTTGTTTGGCGCGCTCGAATTCGCCACCGTTTGCGCCGCTGCCGGCGTGCAGCCGATCATCGGCTGCGAGATCGCCCTGCGCGCCCGCGATGAGGTCTGCCGCGGCAGCAGCGCGCTGTCTCGGCCGCTTGCCGAGCCCGACAGGCTCGTCCTGCTGGTGCAGGACGAGCCCGGCTACCGCAATTTGCTGGCGCTCGTCAGCACTTCCTTTCTCGATGACGACAGCACTTCGGAGCCGGCGGTTTCGCTCGCCGATCTCGCGGCGGCGGGGGCGGGGCTGATCTGCCTTTCCGGCGGTCCGAAGGGGCCGATCGGCCGGCGCCTCGCCGATGGCCAAAGCGATGCCGCCGAAGCGCTGCTCGCCGAGTTGAAGCAAATCTTCGCCGGCCGGCTCTATATCGAGCTGAGCCGGCACGGCGATAACGCCGAAGGGCTGAGCGAGCCCGGCCTCATCGATCTCGCTTACCGCCATGATCTGCCGCTGGTCGCGACCAATGACGCCTATTTCCCCGATCGCGATTTCTATGACGCGCATGACGCCCTCTTGTGCATCGCGCAAGGCAAGGCGGTTGCCGACAACGATCGCAAGCGGCTGACGCCCGCTCATTATTTCCGGCCGGCGGCGGAAATGCGCGAGGTGTTTGCCGACCTGCCCGAAGCCTGTGACAACACATTGGTCATCGCGCGCCGCTGCGCTTTTATCCCGCAGCCGCGCCAGCCGATCCTGCCAGCCTTCCCGACCGCCGCCGGCGAGAGCGAGGAGGCGGCCCTGCGTCACGCCGCGGCGACCGGGCTCGCGGCTCGTCTCGCCGCAGGCGGGATCGGCGAGGCGGAGGCGCCGCCCTATCGCGAGCGGCTCGAATTCGAGCTCGCGGTGATTATTCAGATGGGGTTTGCCGGCTATTTCCTGATCGTCGCCGACTTTATTCAATGGGCCAAACGCGCGGGCATCCCGGTCGGACCCGGGCGCGGCTCGGGTGCCGGATCGGTTGTCGCCTGGGCGTTGACGATCACCGATCTCGACCCGTTGCGCTTTGGCCTGTTGTTCGAGCGCTTTCTGAATCCTGAGCGAGTGTCGATGCCGGATTTCGACATCGATTTCTGCCAGGACCGACGCGACGAGGTGATCCGCTACGTCCAGCAGAAATACGGCCGCGACCGGGTGGCGCAGATCATCACCTTTGGCAAGCTCCAGGCGCGCGCGGTGTTGCGCGATGTCGGCCGGGTGCTGGCGATGCCCTATGGCCAGATCGACCGCTTGTGCAAATTGGTGCCCAACAACCCGGCGCATCCGGTCACGCTGGAAAAGGCGATCGCCGGCGAGCCGGCATTGCAGCAGGCGCGCGAGGCCGACGAGGCGGTGGCGCGCCTGATCGAGATCGCCCTCAAGCTCGAAGGGCTTTACCGGCACGCCTCGACCCATGCCGCGGGGGTCGTGATCGGCGACCGGCCGCTGGCCGAATTGGTGCCGCTCTATCGCGACCCGCGCTCCGACATCCCGGCGACCCAGTTCAACATGAAATGGGTCGAACTCGCCGGTCTCGTCAAATTCGATTTCCTCGGGCTCAAGACTCTGACCGTGCTCGCGCGGTGCCTTGAATTGTTGAGGGCGCGCGGGGTGACGCTCGATCTCGCCAATCTGCCGCTCGACGACCGGCCTACGTTTGAGCTGCTGAGCGCCGGCGACACGGTCGGGGTGTTCCAGGTCGAAGGGGCGGGTGTTCGCGACATGCTCAGAAGGCTGCGCCCGGACCGCTTCGAGGACATCATCGCCGCCAACGCGCTCTACCGCCCCGGCCCGATGGAGAACATCCCGCGCTACATCGCGGTAAAGCACGGCGAGGAGGCGCCCGATTACCTGCACCCGGCGCTCGAACCGATCCTGAAAGCAACCTATGGCGTCATGACCTATCAGGAACAGGTCATGCAGATTGCCCAGGTTCTGGCTGGCTATAGTCTGGGCACCGCCGACCTGTTGCGCCGCGCGATGGGAAAGAAGATCCAATCGGAGATGGACGCCCAGCGCCAGCAATTCGTCGAAGGCGCCGTGGCGCGCGATGTCGGGAGGGAGCGGGCCGAGCTGATCTTTGACCAGATGGCAAAATTTGCCGGTTACGGCTTCAACAAACCGCACGCCGCAGCCTATGCACTGATCACCTATCAGACCGCTTACCTGAAAGCGAACCATCCGGTCGAGTTTCTCGCGGCATCGATGACGCTCGATTTCGGCAATACCGACAAGCTCAACTTGCTGCGCCAGGAATTGAACCGGCTCGGCATCCGGTTGTTGCCGCCCGACATCAACCGGTCGCAGCCGAGTTTTTCGGTGGAAATCGAGCCCCGCAGCGGCAAGCCGGCGATCCGCTATGCGCTGGCTGCGGTCAAGGGTGTCGGCGAACAGGCGATGATCGAACTGGTGCGCGAACGCGAGCGGAACGGCCGGTTCAAGGACCTCGCCGATTTCGCCCGCCGGCTCGACACGCGCAGCTTCAACCGCCGTCAATACGAAAGCCTCGCCCGCGCCGGCGCGTTTGATGCGATCAATCCCAACCGGGCCCAGACGCTGGCAGCGGCCGACGTGCTGCTGCGTCATGCCAGCCGTGCCGCCGAAGACCGAGAAACCCGACAGGAGAGCCTGTTTGGCGCGATCGACCCGGCGTTTGCGCCACGACCGTCATTGCCGCTCGTCGATGACTGGCCGGCGGCGGAAAAATTGCAGCAGGAATTTGCCGCGATCGGGTTTTACCTGTCGAGTCATCCACTCGACGCCTATGGCAAGAGCCTGGAACGTGCCGGCATCTTGCGCTGGGCGGAGTTGCCCGCGGCGCTGGCGGCAAATGGCAGCACCCGTTTCCGGCTCGCCGGTATCGTCGTCGGCCGCAAAGAGCGCACTTCCGCGCGGGGCAATCGCTTTGCCTTTATCCAAATGTCGGATCCGAGCGGGGTCTACGAAGTCACCATCTTTGCCGAGATGCTGCGCGAGGCGCGGGCATTGTTCGACGGCGGTCAGCCGCTCGTCGTCACCGTCGATGTGCGCCGCGAGGACGAGAATCTGCGGCTGACGGCGCAAAAAATCGAACCGCTCGACGATGTCGTTGCCCATGCCGCGGCCGGGCTGCGGGTGTTCCTCGGCGAAGAGCGCGCGCTCGCTCATCTGAAGAATTTGTTCGGGCGCGAGACCGGCGGCCGCGGCCGGGTCTCGGTAGTGCTCGATCTCGATGACAGCGAGGTCGAAATAGCGATACCCGGCGGCTTTCGCGTCGATCCGAAGATGCGCGCCGCGGTCAAATCACTCCCCGGGATCATTGACGTCCACGACATCTGACGAGCGCCCTGCGGATGCCTGTCCACTGTTGTCAATCCGCGCGGTCTTGCAGTTATTTCCGCGCGTGCCGGCCGCGGATCAGACCGAGCCCGGCCAAGCCGGCGACGGCGAGTGCCAGGGATGATGGCTCGGGCACCGGGGCGAACGACACGCCGCGGATCGAGGTGCCGATCGGCGCGGAATACAAGGTGGTGAACGTTTCACCGCTCGCTTCTGCCGCATTCGTATAGTTCAGCGTATCGGTAATCTCGTAAAGATAGCTCGGCGACAATTCGTTGAGGCTGTAGCTTGTGGCGTAAAGTTTTACTTGGTCGCCAACCACCTCGCCGGTCAGACCGAACAACCCGGTAACGCCCGCGGCTGTCGGGGTCGCCGAGTTGGCGTTGGCGTTGTTGACCAGGCCAAGACCGTTATAGAGGTCGTATTCGAGGCTCCACACACCACCGCTGAGAACCCATTTCTGCAATCCGCCTTCGCCGAGAGCAGCCTTGTTCAAATTGCCATTTTTTGGCTGGCCGCTATCGGTCACGTACAGCACATCAGGATTTGCGAAAAAATATTGCTCCGGGCTGACATAGACAAAGCTGCCGATGCGGCTGTTGTTGACGCCATTCGCGGTGTCGGCGGTCAGATCGATCGAGCCGTTGTTGCCGCCGCTGGAAAACGGGCTCGCGGGGGGAACGATGTGGGTGGTGACAAGCCCGGTCGATGAGGTCGGCAGACTGCCGCCGGGCCCGGTAGACTGCTTACATTGGAGAAGTTCTGGCTGCCGCTGCCGGGCGGATTGTAGTCGCGCGAAACGAGTATATTACCGCTGTCTTCATTGAAGATCGAGACCGCTCGCGTATCGGTGCTGTTGTCGATCGGGGTCGCGGTGGTTGCACCTCGCGCGGCGAGAAAGACACCTTGGGTCGGGTCAGTTTTGCTGGCGCCCTGGCCGGAAACGTAAAATGACGAGCCGTTGACGGTGGCGGCGCTGCGCGCATTATTTGTATTGAACACGCCGGTGAGCGCTGTCGATGTGTCGACGCTGCCGTTGGCGCCGATCAGCGCCACGACGCGCGGCACCGTCGTGTAGATCGTTCCGGTCTGATTGGCGGCGGTCAGGCTGGTCGTCTGTCCGAGTGCGGCCGTGCCATAGGTCGATGGCGGTGCGTTGTTGAATGTCGCGGCGTTGACGCCATACCCCATGATAGTCAGGTAGCGGCCATCGGCCGATCGCTGCAGGAAGCCCTCCGAAGCCGAGCCGTATTCTCCCGAGATTGCCGAATTGGAGCCGAGGCTTGTCTGCGGCAAGGTCGATGCGCCGACCGGCTTCGCCGCGGTGCCGCCTGCGAGCTGGAACTCCTGCAGCGTGATCGGGGAAGCCGTGTCGAGGCCGCCTGAGGCGCTGTCGCAAACCGCTGCCGAGACCGAACACGACACCGTGCTGATCACGAGGTCGCCCGGCGTGACCCGGTGATCGGCGCTGCCGGCGCCGATCGTATCGCCACGGTGGTGACGATTGCCGCTGCCGCCAAGCCAAATCGAAAATCGCGTGCATTCCCCGACATCAAGGTCCCCCTCGCCGCAAATGCCAAATGCCCGAGCATGGTAATCGAAGCCAACGGACGATTTTGTGACACCAGCCCTGCGGGCATCCTGACAGGCGCTGAGCAGCGACCCGGCGCTGGGAACCATCCCGTGCTTGCCAAACCGGCGGGCTCGTCCTACTTAAACTGAACGTAACCCTCACGCAGGGCCGTGGCCGCTCGTGCGTCTGTGCGAGATCGGTCGCTCCGGTGTCGGTGTCCGCAATCGGGCGGGCAACGATTTCTCCTGCGGCGGTTGAACCGGAAAAGGAATTCTGATGCTGCCTACCTATACGATGCGCCAGCTTCTGGAAGCCGGCGTCCATTTCGGCCACCACACGCGGCGGTGGAACCCGAAGATGCAGCCTTACATCTTCGGCGCTCGCAACGGCATCCACATCATCGACCTCGAACAGACGGAGCCGATGCTGCATCAGGGCTTGCAGGCGATCCGCGACGCGGTCGCCGGCGGCGGCCGGGTGCTGCTGGTTGGCACCAAGCGCCAGGCGCAGGAGCCGATTGCCGAGGCGGCCAAACGCTGCGGCCAATATTACGTCAATTACCGCTGGCTCGGCGGGATGCTGACCAACTTCAAGACGATTTCGCAATCGATCCGCCGGCTGCGCGAATTGGACGAGCGCATCAACGCCGAGCAGACCGGGCTGACCAAGCGCGAACTCCTGGAACTGACGCGCGACCGCGACAAGCTCGAACGCGCGCTGGGCGGCATCAAGGAGATGGGCGGGCTCCCCGACATCCTGTTCGTCATCGACACCAACAAGGAAGCGATTGCTGTGGCCGAGGCGAACACCTTGCGCATCCCGGTCGTCGCGATTCTCGATTCGAACTCCTCGCCGGACGGGATCGCCTATCCGATCCCGGGAAATGACGACGCGATGCGAGCGATCCATCTCTATTGCGATCTGGTCGCGAGTTCGGTTCTTGACGGGCTGCAGGCCGAAATGGCGGCCTCGGGGGTCGATATCGGCGCTCGCGCCGAAATCCCGCTCGCTGGACTGCCTGAAGAAGCGGCAGATGAAGCTGTCGGAGAAGGGGCCGGGGAGGCGGCGGCGATGCCCGCGATGGCCGGTAGCGAGCCGGCGCACGCCTGAGCGGCGGTTGTCGGCGGACCGGGCCTTTCCCGGGCCTTTCAGCTCGACGCAACGCGACAAGCTGTCGCCCTGTCGGAGGCCCTTGCCGCAGGCGGGGCGACGATGATGAGAGGAAGACGATAATGCCCGAAGTGACCGCGGCCTTGGTCAAGGAGCTGCGCGAGAAGACCGGCGCCGGCATGATGGATTGCAAGCGCGCGTTGGGCGACAGCAACGGCGACATCGAGGCGGCTGTCGACTGGCTGCGCAAGAAGGGACTGTCAGCCGCTGCCAAAAAGGCCGGTCGGGTGGCGGCCGAAGGGTTGGTCGGGGTCGCCACCCGTGCGACTGCGGGCGCCCTCGTCGAAGTCAACTCGGAGACCGATTTTGTCGCCCGCAACGAGGCGTTTCAAGCGTTTGTCCGCCGGGTTGCCGAACTGGCCGTGGGCGGCGCCGGCGACCTCGCGACCCTCTCCGGCACCCGCTATCCGGAGACCGGGCGCGATGTCGCGGAAGAATTGACGCATCTGATTGCGACAATCGGCGAAAACCTGGTCCTGCGACGTTCGGTCCGGCTCGCGGTCGGGGAGGGCGGCGTGTACTCGTACATGCACAATGCGCTCGGGCCGGGGCTCGGCAAGATCGGCGTGATCGTGGCACTCGAATCAACCGCGCCACCGGCGGCGCTTGCCGATCTCGGTCGGCAACTGGCGATGCATGTCGCGGCGGCGAGCCCGCTCTACCTCGATATCGCCTCGGTGCCGCCGGCAGCGCTCGAGCGCGAGCGGGGCGTCCTGCGCGAGCAGGCGCTTGCCAGCGGCAAATCGGGCGGCATCGTCGATCGCATGGTCGAGGGCCGGTTGCGCAAGTTCTATGAAGAATTCGTGTTGTTGGAGCAGATTTTTGTCGTCGACCAGGAGACGCGGATCGCCAAGGTCGTCGAAAATACCGCCAAGGCGGCGGGCGCGCCGATCGCTGTTACCGGCTTTGCCCGCTTTGCCCTGGGTGAAGGCGTCGAGCGCGGTCACAGCGATTTTGCCGCCGAGGTTGCCGCAGCGGCACAAGTCAGGCATTAGGTTCTGCCGATAACTACGGGGTTGCGGAAACAAAGTCGGCGCAAAGCAAACGCGCTGCCCGATTTGATGTAAAAACGACCGATGTGATGTAAGCTTCGGCCTGCGCGCAGCGTCGGCGCAGCACAGCGAATGGGCGTGGGCCGCATGGCTGCCGATCTCAAATATCACCGGGTCCTGCTAAAGCTCTCCGGCGAAGCGTTGATGGGCTCGCGCGAAGGCGGCCTCGACTCTGAATTTGTCGGCCGCATCGCCGACGAGATCCAGAGCGTGCATGCCCTCGGTGTCGAGATCGCGTTGGTGATCGGCGGCGGCAACATCTTTCGCGGCGTTTCGGGTGCGGCTGCCGGCATGGAACGTGCGTCTGCCGATTACATGGGGATGCTGGCGACGGTGATAAATTCGCTCGCCATGCAGAACGCGCTCGAACAGTGCGGGGTCGCGACGCGGGTCCAGTCGGCAATCTCGATGCAGGCGGTATGCGAGCCCTATATTCGCCGCCGCGCCCTGCGCCATCTCGAAAAGAAGCGGGTGGTGATCTTTGCTGCCGGTACCGGAAACCCGTTTTTTACGACCGATACCGCGGCGGCGCTGCGCGCCTCGGAGATGGGGTGCGATGCGCTCCTCAAGGCGACCAAGGTCGATGGCGTCTACGACGCCGATCCCTATCGCGTGCCCGGTGCGGCCCGTTTCGACCGGCTCGACTACCGCGAGGTGTTGGCGCGCGATCTGCAGGTTATGGATGCGTCGGCGATTTCGCTGGCGCGGGAAAACCACATCCCGATCCTGGTGTTCTCGATTTTCGAAGCCGGCGGCTTTGTGCGTCTGGTGCGCGGCCAAGGGCGTTATACGATCATAGATGGGGAAGGTTAGTCATCGACCGGGAGTGAAGCCATGTCGGAAGACGCGCTGCTAAAGGATCTGAACCGTCGGATGGAAGGCGCCATCGAGGTGCTGCGCAAGGAGTTCGGCGGGTTGCGCACCGGGCGCGCCTCGGCAAGTCTGCTCGAGCCGATCTCGGTCGCCGCTTATGGCGGGGCAATGCCGATCAACCAGCTTGCCAATGTCAGCGTGCCGGAGCCGCGGATGATCACAGTGCAGGTGTGGGACCGGACGACGGTCAAGGCGGTCGACAAGGCGATCCGCGAATCGGGGCTCGGTCTCAACCCGCAAACCGAGGGTCAGACCATTCGCGTGCCAATCCCCGATCTCAACGAAGAGCGGCGGCGCGAACTGACCAAGGTTACCGCTAAATACGCCGAGGATGCCCGAGTGGCGGTACGCAAGGTGCGGCAGCACGGGATGGATGCATTGCGTCGCCAGGAAAAGGACAGCGAAATCTCGCAGGATCAGCACCGCAAATTGCAGCAGGACGTCCAGCGGCTGACCGATGAAGCGATCCGCCGCATCGACGAAACGCTGGCGCAAAAGGATCGGGAGATCTTGCAGGTTTGATGACGGGCTCGCTCGGCGCCCGAGATCGGGCCATGCGATCGCCGCCGCGACATGTTGCGATCATCATGGACGGCAATGGCCGATGGGCGAACGCCCATGGACTGCCGCGGATTGCCGGCCATCGCCGCGGCGCGGAAGCGGTCCGCCGCACGGTTTCCGGCGCCGTCGAACTCGGCATTCCCTACCTGACGCTGTTCGGGTTTTCCTCGGAAAACTGGAAGCGATCGTCGAGCGAAGTGCATGACCTGATGGGGTTGTTGCGTCATTACCTGCTGGCCGAAATCGCCGAATTGCATCGCAACGGCGTCCGGTTGAAGGTGATCGGCCAGATCGGCCGCCTGGCGCCCGACATCGCCGAACTGATCGAGCGCGCCGAGACGGTGACGCGCGACAACGCCGCGATCACTTTGACGATGGCGCTGTCTTATGGCGGGCGCGCCGAGATTGTTGCGGCGGTACAGGCGATCGCCGCGGAGGCGGCGAAGGGGCGGTTGTCAGCTGCTTCGATCGATGAAGACTGCTTTGCGCGCCATCTATTTACAGTGGATCTCCCGGATCCCGACCTGTTGATCCGGACCAGCGGCGAGCAGCGCCTCAGCAACTTCCTGTTGTGGCAGTGCGCCTATTCCGAGCTGGTCTTCACCAAGACCTTGTGGCCCGATTTCGCCAAGGGCGATCTCGAGCAGGCGATCGCCGAATATTGCGGGCGCGAACGCCGCTATGGGGTGAGACTTGGCGCGCGCTGAGCCGGGGGGCTTGTCGCTGCGGATCGTTTCGGCGCTGGCGCTGGCGCCGCTGCCGCTGATCGCCATCTGGTTTGGCGGAGCTTGGCTGGCGCTGCTGACAATATCAGCGGCCACGGTCATGGCCTGGGAATGGGGCCGGCTGTGCCGTGGCGGGTTGGGGCGGGATTTTGTTCCCGGCGGGGTGGAAATCGCGCTTGCCGCAATCATCATTGCCGCTGTCGCAATTGCTGCCGTTGGCGCTGCTGCGATCGCGATCGGGCTGAGCGTTTTTGGCGCCGGCATCGTTTTCTGGGCGGCGCGGCAGCGACCGGGAGGGCAACCGGTCTGGACCGCGCTCGGCGTGCCATGGGTAGCGGTGCCGTGCATATGCTTTTTGTGGCTCGGGCGCGATGCGGCGGGGGGCCGGACGATCTTGCTGTGGTTGCTGGCCGTCGTCTGGGCCACCGATATCGGCGCCTATGCGGTCGGGCGCGGCGTCGGCGGCCCCCGGCTGGCGCCGCGATGGAGCCCGCGCAAGACCTGGGCCGGGTTGGCGGGCGGCATACTCAGCGCCGGCCTCGCGGGGGCGGCGATGGCGCTGGCGCTACGGGCGTCCTCGGTGTTACCTCTGGTGGTGGTCAGTGCCGGTCTTGCAGTCGTCGCGCAATTCGGCGATCTTGCCGAGTCGCTGGCGAAGCGCAGGTTCGGCGTGAAAGACACGAGCGGCCTCATCCCGGGACATGGCGGGCTTTTCGACCGTCTCGATGGATTGCTCGCGGTTATCCCGGTGGTGGCGCTGATGACCCTGGTCGGGGGTCAGGGCATGTTTCTTCCATGGCAATGAAATGGCCCGTCGGCGCCCGGGCCCGCCGGCGCCAGGATCGGGAGTGACGGGGATGCGAAGCGTCACGATTCTCGGCTCGACCGGGTCGATCGGGCAGAACACGATCGATCTCTTGCAACGCAATCCGGCGGCGTTCACGGTCGAGGCACTGACCGCAAACCGCAACGCGCAGTTGCTCGCCGAGCAAGCCCGCGCGCTGCGTGCCCGGTTTGCCGCGATCGGCGACCCGGAACAGTACCAGATATTGAAGGAAGCGCTGGCCGGCACCGACATCGAGGTCGGCGGCGGGCCGCAATCGTTGATTGACGCGGCCGAACGTAGCGCCGACTGGGTGATGGCCGGCATCGTTGGTGCGGCGGGGTTGGCGCCGACTCTGGCGGCGATTCGGCGCGGCGTCATCGTCGCCTTTGCCAACAAGGAGGTGCTGGTCTGCGCCGGGGCGCTGGTAATGGACGAGGTGGCGCGCCACGGCGCCACCCTGCTGCCAGTGGACAGCGAGCACAACGCGATTTGGCAATGCTTTGACCGCGACCGGATCGAAACCGTCGACCGCATCATCTTGACGGCAAGCGGCGGCCCGTTTCGCGAGCGCGCGCTCGAAGACATGCGTCGCGTCACGCCGGCCGAGGCGGTCGCCCATCCGAACTGGAATATGGGAGCAAAGATTTCGGTCGATTCGGCGACGATGATGAATAAAGGCCTCGAGCTGATCGAGGCGCACCACCTGTTCCAGTTGCCGCCGGATCGTGTCGATATCATTGTCCACGCCCAATCGATCGTGCATGGCGCGGTCGTCTATCGTGACGGATCGGTGTTGGCGGCGCTCGGCTCCCCTGATATGCGCACGCCGATCGCTTATGCGCTCGCCTGGCCCGGTCGGATCACGGCACCGACCAAGCGCCTCGATCTGGCGGCCATCGGCAAACTGACTTTCGAGCCGCCCGACGAGCAGCGCTTCCCGGCGCTGCGTGTCGCGCGTGAAGCGCTGGTGCGCGGGGGTGGTGCGCCGACCGTGCTGAACGCGGCGAACGAGACCGCGGTGCATGCGTTTCTCGAGGGCAGGATCGGGTTTTTGGATATCGTCGAAACGGTCGAGCGTACATTGGCGGCGGTGCCGGCTGACAATCTCGAATCGCTTGCCGATGTGTATAAATATGACCAGGCGGCTCGCGAAGCGGCGGCTCGGCTGACCCGGCGCAATTCGCCGCTTCGGCCGGCCGCTTCACCCATAGGTTTGCAATGATCGCTTTTGTCCATCACGGATTGGACTACGTCGTCCCGTTTCTGTTCGTTTTGACCGTACTCGTGTTTGTTCACGAATTCGGCCATTTTTTTGTGGCTCGGCGTAATGGCGTGCGGGTCGACGTGTTCTCGATCGGCTTCGGCCCGGAGTTGTTCGGCTGGAACGATCGCACCGGGACGCGTTGGAAGTTCAGCGCCGTCCCGCTCGGCGGCTATGTCAAAATGTTCGGCGACAGCGATGCCAGTTCGGGCTTGCCCGCCGCGGGGCTCGCCCGCATGACCGCGGCCGAGCGCGACGTGTCGTTTCATTACAAACGGCTTGGCCAGCGCGCGGCAATTGTCGCCGCCGGCCCGGCGGCGAATTTCATCTTTGCGATCGTGATACTGGCGCTGTTGTTTATGACGTTTGGGCAACCGTTTACGCCAGCGCAGGTGGGTCAGGTCCAACCCGGCAGCGCCGCCGCCGAGGCAGGGATCAAACCCGGTGACGTGATCGTCGGCATCAACGGCTCGGCAGTGCGCAGCTTTGAAGACGTGCAACAGGATGTGCGGCTCAATCCCGGGGTGCCGATGACGATCGTTGTCAAGCGTGACGGTCGCGACCTCAGCCTTCGCGCCACTCCAAAACTGTCAAAGCTGACCGATCGGTTTGGCAACCATTATCAAGTGGGCCTGCTCGGTATCGCCCATAAAGGGATGGATTATGTCAGGCGTGATCCGGCGACCGCGGTGTTGCAGGCGGGAGAGCAGACCTGGGATCTTTCCGCCTCGACATTGAAGGCGATGTGGCAGATCGCCATCGGCGTGCGCGGGACCGATGAACTGGGCGGGCCGTTGCGCATCGCGCAAATGTCGGGGGATGTGGCCCAGGGTGGTGCGATCCCGGTAATCTGGTTTATGGCCGTGCTGTCGATCAATCTGGGGTTGATAAATCTATTTCCTGTTCCCGTACTTGACGGCGGGCATCTACTGTTCTATGCCGCCGAGGCACTTCGCGGAAAACCGCTCGGCCAGCGCGCCCAGGAATTCGGGTTTCGCATCGGCTTGGCGCTGGTCCTTACATTGATGGTCTTTGCTACCTGGAATGATCTCGTTCACCTTCGGATCGTCGAGTTTGTGAGGGGGCTCGTGACTTGATCCAAGGGTAGTTGTCAGGGGATGGGGGTTCGAGTCGGGGGTGGGGGGTTTTGCGTCTCAGCAGACGGAAGTGTGTGCGGTGGGCGGCGACGTGCTCGCTCATCCTGGCGACCGCGGGACTGCCGCGAACGATGATGGCGCAAATCGGCGGGTCTGCCGCTATGCCATCCGAAAGCGGCGCTCAAGCTCAACAATCAGGGGCGAATTCAGGGCCAAAATTCGAGAGTGGCATGACGCCGGCGCCGCTGCCTGCAGCGCCTTCTGCTCCGCCGGGATCCGCGGCTGGTGCGCCGCCGGCAGCGGCTCCGAACCTCGAAACTGGCATCGCGCCACCAGCATCGCCAGCGCCGCCAGTCGGCCAGCGCAAGCCCGCGCCGACGGCCGGGGCAGCGCCGCCCTCATCAGCGGGTGGCCCGGGACCAAAGCTCGAAAGCGGTATGATGCCGGCTGGACCGCAGCCGACGCCGCCCGGTCAGCCGCCCGCGCCCAACCTCGAAAGCGGTATAGCGCCGCCGTCTCCGGCTCCGTCGAACCAGCCGCCCGCCCCCCAATTGAAGAGCGGGCTGCCGCCGATAGCACCGCCAGCACCCGTTCCTGCGGCCGGTCAACCGGTGGCGCCACCGGCGGTTCAACAGGCGCCGGCGGCTGTTGCGGGACCGCCAGTGCAGCGCGAGCGACACCCGCGGCCGGCCGCCGCAATCCCGCCCGGGGCCGCTCCATTTGGCGCGGCCCCGGGTGGGCCGGCAGGTGGTCTCGCCGGGGCGGCGCCGTTGCCGGCGGTACCGTCGATGGGTCCCGGCCTGGTTGCCGATATCCGCGTCGTCGGGACGCAGCGGATCGAACCCGAAACGGTGCGCTCGTATCTGCAGATCCAGCCCGGAGAGGCCTGGGACTCCGACAAGCTTGATGCCTCGTTGAAGGCGCTGTTTGCCACCGGCCTCTTTGCCGACGTCAATTTGAGCCGCGAGGGCAACGTCCTCGTCGTCAGAGTAGTGGAAAACCCGATCATCAATCGCATTGCGTTCGAAGGGAACCACAAGCTTGACGACAAGGAACTCAACGCGGTGATCCAGGAGCGCCCGCGCGTCGTCTACACCCGCTCGCGCGTTCAAGCCGATGTCAAGCGCATTCTCGATCTGTACCGTCAGCACGGCAGGTTTGGCGCGACGGTTGAGCCCCAGGTCATCCAGCTTTCGGAAAACCGCGTCGATTTGGTCTTTGAAATCAATGAAGGCGAGTTCACCGGCATCCGCAGCATCAATTTTGTCGGCAACAAGGCGTTTAGCGAGAGCAAGCTGCGCGGGGTGATCGCGACCAAGGAGAGCCGCTGGTATCGGTTCCTGTCGACCAACGACAGCTATGACCCGGATCGTCTGGCCTATGACCGCGATCTGCTGCGACGGTTTTACCTGACCGAAGGCTACGCCGATTTCCGGGTGGTCTCGGCAGTGGCTGAACTGACCCCGGAGCGCAACGGCTTTATCATTACGTTTACAATCGACGAAGGCCAGCGCTATCGCTTTGGCAAAGTCGGCGTCAACATCAAGCTAAAGGATCTGTCGGCGTCGCAGGTGCTGCCGTTACTGACTGTGCATTCCGGCGACTGGTACAATGCGCAGGAAGTCGAAAACTCGATCTCGGTCTTGACCAATACCCTCGGCACTCGGGGCTACGCCTTTGTCGAGGTCAAGCCCGACATCACCCGCAACCGCAAGGATCACACGGTCGACATCACCTTTAACGTCCAGGAGGGGCCGCGGGTCTATGTCGAGCGCATCGACATCGTCGGCAATGTGCGCACGCTCGACAAGGTGATCCGGCGCGAGTTTCAACTCGTCGAGGGTGATGCGTTCAATACCGAAAAGATGCAGCGATCGGAGCAGCGCATCAAAAATCTCGGGTTTTTCAAAAAGGTCGAAGTGACCAACGGCCCCGGCTCGGCCCCGGATAAGACGGTGGTGACGGTCGAGGTCGAGGAGCAATCGACCGGTGAGTTGTCGTTTGGTCTCGGGTTTTCGACCAGCGATGGCCCGCTCGCCGATATCAATATCCGTGAGCGAAACTTTCTCGGCCGCGGCCAGGATCTGCAACTCGGCGGCGTGATTTCGTTTCGCTCGCAGCAGGTCCAATTCAGCTTTACCGAGCCCTATTTTCTCGACAAGAACATCGCTGCAGGATTTGATATCTTCGAAATCCAGACCAGTCCAACGACGAATTTCTTCACCGGCATCACCCCGCCCTATCAGCAATTCTCGTATGGCGGGGCGTTGCGCGCAGGGTATCAGATTACCGACAACCTGCGACAGACGCTGAAATACACCGCCCGCTCGGACACCATCGAAAACATCCAGAGCGACGCGTCCCTGTTCATCGCATTGCAGCAGGGAACCCATCTCACTTCGGCAATCGGCCAGGTGCTGCTGTATGATCGGCGCGACGACCGGCTCGACCCTACCGGCGGTTACTTTGTTTCACTGGGAAATGATTTTGCCGGCGTCGGGTATGGCGTCGACTATGTCCGCTCAAAAGTCAATTTCGGCTACTATTATTCGGTGGCGCCGGAATGGGTGTTGAGCTTGACCGGCGAGGCCGGCGACATCTTTGGCTGGAACGGACAGCAGGTGCTGCTGCAAGACCGCTTTTTTGTTGGCGGCGATAATCTGCGCGGCTTCCAGGATGCCGGGATCGGGCCGCGCGATTCGGTTGACGATGACGCGCTTGGTGGTCAGAAATACTGGGTCGGTTCGGTGACCATGGGCGTACCGCTTGGCCTGCCCAGAGAGCTTGGGCTCACTGGCCGCGTCTTCAGCGATTTCGGCACGCTCTACCAACTCGAGCCGACCACGCTCAACTTGACACCGGCGCAGCTGGCGACAACCGGTGGTGCGACGCCGACAGTCTTGCAATCGCCGGCAATCCGGATGAGCGCGGGGATCGGTGTAACGTGGAAGTCGCCAGTCGGTCCGGTCCGCGTCGATGTCGCCTATCCGATCCGCAAGGAGTTTTTCGACCAGACCCAGTTTTTCAGGGTCAGCTTCGGGACTAAATTCTAATGACGATTCGTCTTTGTCTGCGGGCTGCACTGGTGTTGCCGTTGGCGGTCGGGTTTGCCGGTATCGCCGCAGCCCAGGCACCGCCCGCAAAAGCGCCGGCAAGGGCACCAGCGGCTGCCCCCGCTCCGACCCCGACCCCTGCCCCCGCTCCGACCCTTGCACCGGCGGCACCCTTGCCCGCGGCGCAGAACATCACTGTCATGGTGGTCGACGTTCAGGCTCTGCTGCAGAACTCGAAGGCGGCAAAGATGGTGCGCAGCCAAATGGAGGCAAAGCGCAACGAATACACCAACGAGATCTCGCACGCCGAAGAGGTGTTGCGGGCGGAACGTGACGCGTTGCAGCGCCAGCAGGCGTCCCTGTCGCCTGAAGCACTCAACAAGAAAGCCCGCGAGTTCCAGCAGAAAGTCAACGACCTCGACCGCGATGTCCAAAGCAAGCGCGCCGCACTCGAAAAATCGAATAACGAAGCGCTGACCAGGATTCAGCAGACCATGCTGAAAATCATCGCCGACATCGCAAGGCAGCGGCGCGCAAACCTCGTACTCCAGCGCACCGACCTGGTGCTCTTCGACCAATCATTCGATGTCACCGACCAGGTCATGCAAAAGCTGGATGAGGAATTGCCGGTTCTAACGGTAAACTTCGCCACACCCGAGCCGGTCCCGGCCACTGCCGAGGAACCAACAGAGCCGCAAACAACACCGGTGCCGGTCGCCAGAACTGCCAGGACAAAGAGGAAATAGCGCGGTCTGGCGCTGCAGCAGATGGCCGACCCGCGTTTCTTCGATCGCGCCGGACCGTTCACCCTCGCCGAACTGGCTCGGGTGAGCGGGGCCGAACTGCGGCAGCCGGCAGAGGCATCAAAGCTCGTCAGCGATGTCGCGCCGCTCGAAACCGCCGGCCCGGACGAAATCAGCTTTCTTGAGAACCGCAAATATCTGCCGGCATTTCGCAGTTCGCGTGCCGGTGCCGCGTTTGTCGATGCCGCAGCGATCGCGGCGGCGCCGTCGGGAATGGCCTTGTTGGTTGCCGGCGAGCCCTATAAGGCCTATGCGCTCGCCGCCCAGGCATTCTATCCGCCATCGCCGGTCATCTTTGGCCGCGCGCGATCGGCGCTGATCGATCCGCAGGCAATCGTTCCCGAAGATTGCGAACTCGGGCCCAATGTCGTGATCGAAGCGCGGGCCCGGCTCGGCCACCGCTGTTGTGTCGGCGCCAACAGCGTAATCGCCGCTGGTGTCGAAATCGGCGACGACTGCCGGATCGGCGCCAACGTCACGGTCAGCCATGCATTGATCGGCGCTCGGGTGGTCCTGCATCCGGGTGCGCGCATCGGGCAGGCGGGTTTCGGTTTTGCGCCCGACCGGTCCGGGCCGATCAAGGTTCCGCAACTCGGCCGCGTTATTATCGGCGACGATGTCGATATCGGCGCGAACACGACGATCGACCGCGGTTCGGGACACGATACCGTGATCGGTCCGGGCACCATGATCGATAATCTCGTGCAGATCGGGCACAATGTGGTGATCGGCCGGGGCTGCATCCTGGCCGGCCAGGTCGGGGTTTCCGGCAGTACCAGGCTCGGCGATTTTGTCATGGTGGGCGGGCAGGCCGGCTTTGCCGGCCATCTGAGGATCGGCGATGGCGCGCGCATTGCAGCCAAAGCCGGGATGATGCGCGATGTTCCCGCCGGCGAGACGGTGAGCGGCAGCCCGGCGGTACCGATCGGTCAATTCATGAAACAGGTCGCGGTCTTGCAACGGCTGGCGCGCAAAAGGGAGACACGATGATCGATCCGGCCTGCGCCGACGGGCGACCCGCCGAGGCGCAACCGACGGAGATCGATATCCAGCGGGTGATGGAGATGATCCCGCACCGCCATCCGTTCCTGATGATCGATAAGGTGGTCGACGTGGTCGCCA
>DATJLK010000104.1:0-9838 GCA_035509615.1 Allostellaceae bacterium
CGTGCTCGCCCTGGTCGAGCACCCAGGCTGTGTGCCAGATCGCCAGGCGGCTCGTGTGGATCTCCATCTCGTTGTCGGCGAGCATGAAACCCACCCCCTCGTGCTCGCCCAGGGGTTTGCCAAAGGCGGTGCGGCGGCGGGCGTAATCGGTGGCGATATCGTGGGCGCGGCGCGCGGCCCCAAGCCAGCGCATGCAATGGGTCAGCCGTGCCGGCGCGAGCCGCACTTGGGCATAGCGAAACCCCTCGCCGACACGGCCGAGCACCGCATCTTCGGGCACCCGCAGCCCGTCGAGCCGGATCACCGCATGGCCGCCCGACATGTACTGGTCGAGCGTGTCGAGCACCCGCTCGACCCTGATCCCCGGCGCGTCCATCGGCGCTAAGAACATCGTGGCACCCGCCGGCCCACCGGCGTCGCTTTCGGTTTTCGCCATCACTATTGCGACTTCCGCACCGACAGCGCCGGTGATCAGCCATTTCTCGCCGTCGATAACAAAGTCGCCGCGATTGCCCCCGATACCGGCATTCGCACGTCGCGCGATGGTCTTCAACATCGTCGGGTCGGACCCGGCGCCGGGCGCCGGCTCGGTCATCATAAAACACGAGCGGATCTCGCCCGCCGCCAGTGGCCGCAGCCAGCGCTCCTTTTGATGCCTCTCGCCGACCTGTTCGATCAGGTGCATGTTGCCTTCGTCGGGAGCAAAGCAATTGAGCGCTATCGGCCCTAAGGGCGAGTAGCCGGCAGCTTCGAAAACCACTGCCTTGCCGCGGTGATCGAGGCCGAGCCCGCCCCATTCGCGCCCGACATGCGGCGAGATCAGCCCGGCGCCGCGTCCCAGCGCGAGCAATTCGCGGCGCAATTCGGGAGCCGGGCCGTGCGGCGTCTGCCGCAGATCGGTCTCGTAGGGGATGATCGCTTCGCGCACCAGCCGTTCGGTACGCTCTTTCAGTTCGAGCAGATCATGGGGCAGTGAAAAATCCATCGCCGGCTCCGCGCCTCGCCGCCACTGGCGACCGTATCAGTTGCCATGGTCGAGCCCTCGGCGCAGACCGTCAAGATAGCGTATATTGCTATAATGGCATTAGAAATTGACATCGTTGCGAATCTGTGGTTATGTTCGGGTCATCAGAGCAGCGGGCACGTGAAAATCTGAAGGAGCCTATATTCGGTGATTCGGGGACGAGCACGGCCGCCGGGCCATCTGTCGAAATCCGCGCGAGCGGCTGCGGCGCTCAGCGCGAGTTTGTTCAGTCCACAATTGGAGGCCACCGCGATGCACAACAGCGACGATCCGCAATCCTGCATCCGTGCCGCGTTGCGCCGCCGGCGTCGCGCCCTCGGTCTGACCCAGGAAACGACGGCGCGGCTGCTCGGCATGTCGCGGCTCACCTATCACCGAATCGAGACCGGCGCTCGGCACATCCATTTCGCCGACCTCGCCGCGATCTGCGAAACTTTCAACTGCGCTCCGGGGGAACTCTTACAGGACAGCCGCCTCGCTGCGGCCTTTTCCCGCGCCGCATCGGAACTCCTCGGCCAGGCACAGGTCTAACCCGCTGCCGACAACCAGCCGGCGCATCAGCGGCGTTGCCGGCCAAATCGACCGGGAGGCGAATCGATCGCGTGGCGCAATCCATGCCGCCGAGGCCGCTTCCCGAAAATCCAGCATGGCGCGATGGCGACACACCCTGCCGCTCCTGTCGCGGTTAAAAGCCGCCTTGACCGGAAAAGTCGATGAGCAATGCGGCACTGAGGCACTCCTGAGGCGTGGCGTGGCGGCGGCCGGCTTGCCTCAATAGCGAGGGCTGGTGTATCGCCTCGACATGGTGCTGCGGATTGAGACGTTTAGTAACGCAACCGGCGGGAACACCCTCTACAAGGCGTTGACCTATCCGTGCGTGGCTCGACCGGCGCGCAATCTGGTCGAGGCGCTGGCACAGCATGCTCCGATCGCGATCTATGATCCGACTGGCGCCGCCGCGGCTTTTGCCGAGCTGTTCGCGCTCGCTGACATCGAGATCGCCGGGGTCTATGTCCAGCGTGTCGAACAGCTGGGGCGCTCGGTTCTCGGGCATCCCGCCGCCCCGGTTACCGAGCTTGCCGGGTCGGGTGCGCGCGCGGTCTTTGTTGCCGCCTTCGATGCCGCTCGGATGACGGCTCAGCTGGAGTCGTTTCTGCCCGAGGGTGCGGTCACCGTCAGTCTCGATGCGATGCGGATCCCGCCCGACCGTCTGACCAATCGCGCGATCTATCTCGATCCGCTCAACTTTGCGACCAATTTCGCATTTTTTCGCGATACCGACCGGCTGCACACACGGCTTGCAACTGCGAATTACTGGTCGGGTTACGGCGGCCGGGCGGTCACCTGCTGGCTGAGCTTGTTTGGCGATGATGGTGCTGTCCTGGCCGAATGGTGCGAAACCTGCGGGCCGGCGGCGGCGAGCATCGTGCTCGACAGCCGCGAGATCCGCGCACGGTTTCGCCTGCCGGAATTCTGCGGTCAGCTGTTTTTGCATGTCGTCGGCGCCGCCGGCCACGACATCGTCAAATACGCGCTCGACATCTTTGGCGACGGTGCTGCCGCGGGCTCGGACCACGGCGACTCGTCGCTGTCAGTAACCCACGACGCCAATGCCTGGCCATCCGATCGATATGCCGGGCTGCCCGCCCCCGCTCCCGGCGAGCAGGTCGTGCTCTGGATCCAGAACAGCCATCCGGTCCCGATCCCGCCCGGTGCGATCAGCCTGAACCGGATGGGCGAGGACAGGGTCGCCACGCTTGGCGAACCCGTCGCGCCGTTCGCGAGCCGTGCCGTCGATATCGCCGAACTGCTGCCGGCAGCGGCGTGGCCGTCCCAGATCGAACTGCATGCCGGCAAGCATATCGTCCGGCCGCGCTACGAGATCATCGAACATAACCGCCGACGCATCGCTCATCTCAATGTCGAGCGTGATGATCTCGCGCCCGATCCGAACCTGCCAAACCTGCCAAGCTGGTTCGGCAAGGGATATCTGCTGCCCGCCCCCGTGTTGCCGCGCGCGGAGTGGCGGACCGTGGTGCTGCCGACCCCGATGGCAACCTGCCAGAGCGACCTGCCGATCGCCGTCATTGTCTACGATTGCAACGGCAACGAGGTGCTGCGCCACCGCTGCGGCGACCTGCCGCGCCGCCACGCGACGATGCTCGACCTCGATCTAGTACCGGGGATCGAGGGTCTCGGACCCGCCTATGGCCATGTCGAACTGGTCTACGACTTTGCCGAGGGTGGTACGGCTGACGGCTGGCTGCACGCCATCTTTCGCTACCACCGGCGGGCGAACAGCCATGCCGCCGAAACCAGCTTTGGCGCGCACGTCTTCAACACGATCCTGACCTATCGCGACGAGCCGCAATCCTATACCGGCCGGCCGCCGGGACTGTCGACGCGGCTCTTTTTGCGGCTCGGCAGCGAGGGTTACGATACGTTGTGCCATCTGATCTATCCCGCCTCGCGCCCGTGGCGGCGGTACAGCGCCACCGACATCATCCTGTGCGACGGCGGCGGACACGAAATCGACCGCCGCAGTCGGGCGATTCCATGCTCCGGATCATGGTTGTGGCGCTATCACGCACTGTTCGACACCGCGACGCGCGCCCGCGCCGGCAGCAGCGCATATGCGATCATTCGTGACTCAACCTGCCGGCTTTTTGGCTATCACGGATTGCTCGGGCAGCACGGCGCCTTCAGCCTCGATCATATGTTCGGGTTTTAGCCCGCCCGTACTGGCTTAAAGTTGCTTCACGGCTTAACAATGTAGTAAGCCTCAAGCAATGGGAGCCGGAATGTCCGAACGCCATCACAGCAAGGTCCTGATTATCGGCGCCGGACCGGCCGGCTATACCGCGGCAATCTACGCGGCACGCGCCAATCTGCAGCCGCTGCTGGTGACCGGTCTGCAACCCGGCGGCCAGATGACGATCACCACCGATGTCGAAAATTACCCTGGTTTTGCCGACATTATCCAGGGTCCGTGGCTGATGGAGCAGATGCAGCGCCAGGCCGAGCATGTCGGCACTCGGGTGATTGTCGATTTGATCGAAAGCATTGATCTCGAACATCGGCCGTTTGTCGCGACCGGCGATTCGGGCGATGTTTATGCTGGCGAGACCGTGATCATCGCGACCGGCGCGCAAGCGCGCTGGCTCGGTCTGCCGAGCGAGGACATCTTTCGCGGGTTTGGGGTTTCGGCCTGCGCGACCTGCGACGGTTATTTTTTTCGCGGCAAGGATGTCATCGTCGTCGGCGGCGGCAACACCGCAGTCGAGGAGGCGCTTTATCTGACCAACCATGCCCGTCGCGTCACTCTGGTGCATCGCCGCGACGCGTTGCGCGCCGAGAAAATTCTGCAGGATCGGCTGTTTCGCAACCCGAAAATCGACATCATCTGGAACGCCGTCGTCGACGAGATCCTGGGCCAGCCCGAACCGCCGACAGTCACCGGCGTAAGATTGCGGGAGGTGCCGACGGGTCGCGTGTTCGACTACCCCTGCGACGGGGTTTTCATTGCGATCGGGCACACACCGGTGACCGGACTGTTGGCCGGACAGCTTCGTCTCGATCCTGAAGGGTATATTGTCACCGGTCCCGATTCGACCGAGACCGATATTCCCGGCGTGTTCGCGGCCGGCGATGTGCGCGACAAGGTCTTTCGACAAGCGGTGACGGCCGCCGGCATGGGGTGCATGGCCGCGCTCGAAGCTGAAAAATTTCTCGCAGAACAGGAGGAAGGCGCGAGAATGCACGCGGTCCCATAGAGCGGCAGCCGACCGCTCGGGCCCGGCTGTTGGGGGAAAAGATGGATTGGGACAAGTTGCGGGTTTTCCATGCGGTTGCTGAGGCGGGCAGCTTTACCCATGCGGGCGAGTCGCTGAACCTCAGCCAATCCGCGGTCAGCCGCCAGATCAGCGCGCTGGAGGAGAGCCTGAGCGTCCCGCTGTTCCACCGCCATGCGCGAGGTCTGATCCTGACCGAGCAGGGCGAACTTCTGTTCCGGACCGCGCGCGAAGTTTTCGCGAAACTTTCGATGGCCGAGGGGCTGATCACCGAGTCGAAAGACCGGCCCAAGGGACCGCTGAAGATCACGACAACCGTCGCCTTCGGCTCGACCTGGCTCACGCCGCGCATCCGCGAGTTTCTCGATCTCTACCCCGATATCCAGGTCACGATGGTAATCGACGATACCGAACTCGACCTGTCGATGCGTGAGGCCGATGTGGCGATCCGAATGTCGCCGCCGCGCCAGCCGGATCTGATCCAGCGGCATCTCCTGAGCGTCCCGACCCATGTCTACGCCGCCCCCGACTACCTCAAAAAACATGGGATGCCGCAACAGCCGGAGGACCTCGATAAGCACCGGCTGATCGTTTACGGCGAGGATGCGCGGCCGCCGGTGCAAAACGTCAATTGGCTGCTCGACGCCGGCGCCAGACCGGGGCAGGAGCGTAAACCCATTCTTGCGGTCAACAATTTCTACGCGATGTTGCGTGCGGTGCTGAGCGGGCTCGGCATCGCCGCGTTGTCGGATTTTATTGCCGGCGAGCATACCGATCTGGTTCGGGTCTTGCCCGAACTTACCGGACCGCCGATCGAGGCTTATTTCGTCTATCCCGAAGAGCTGCGGGCATCGAAGCGGATCAGCGTTTTCCGCGATTTTCTACTGCGCAAGGTGGCAGAGACCCGACTCAGCTAGGCGCGTCGATTGCCAGCTTTGCAAGTGAATTTTTGGTGTTTCAGAGGATTGCGCTTTTTGCAGACGTGCCAGACGAAATTCCCCGTGGTAATCGCGAGCTTCAAAATTCATATTCCGAGCACGCGATAACGCATCGCCTCGAGTTTTTCGGCGATTATAGTCGTCGATAAAGGTTCCCGAGTTCTGCTCGGGAAGAGGGTCTTCGGACCCTTACGTCTCCCAGACGTGAAGCCTCCCTGTTCAAACTTGGCCCCGGTACGCCGGGGCCATTTTCTTTTGGCGATGGATTGACGGGATTGGGGGGCTGACAGGATTTGGCTTTGACGGGATTTGGACCGACCTCGCCGTCCGCGCGCTCGACCAGACATTGGCAGCCCCGGCCAGCCATCGCGCCCTTCCACCGGTCACGCCGACTGTTTGCCAAAACAAAAGGGGCAGCAATTGCCGCCCTTAGTTCACCGCTGATTTCGGCCGCCGCTGCTACCGCGGCTTTGACCGTCTTGGGAGCCCGCAGGCCCGATCAGTTGATCAGCCCGTAGAATTTGCCGGCATTCTCGCACGTCATCTTATAGGTGACGTCGGAAGGCAGGTGGTTGAACTGATCTTCGATGTACTTCTTCGATTCCGGCCAAACACCATCGGGGTGCGGGAAGTCGGAACCCCACATCAGGGTCTCGACACCCATATCCTCGATCAATTTGGTGCCGACGCGGTCGTATTGGAACGTCGCCCGACACTGGTTGCGCCAATATTCGCTCGGCAATTTCTTTAGCTTCAGGTCTTGATACTGGTCCTTGTACTCGAAATCCATGCGGTCGATCACATAGGGAATCCAGCCGATGCCGCTCTCGCCAAACACGACGCGGATATTCGGAAACCGCTCAAACACCGCCGCTCCCATCAGATCGGTCAGGATTGTCGCCAAGGTCATCTGGAACCGGCATAGCCCGCTATAGGTCATGCGCCGCGCGATGGTCGGCTCAAGCGATTTGCGCAGTTCCGGGTCGGTCGCCGGGAAGGTGTGGAAGTGCAGCGGCAGCTGGGTTTCGTTGACCGCTTCCCACAGCGGATCCCACATCGGGTGCCACATCGGCGTCATGTGCCACGAGCACGACAACTCGACGCCTTTCATGCCCATCTTCGCGACCCGGCGCACTTCGCGGGCGGCACCTTCGATGTTGCTGTACGGCAAGCAGGCCAGCCCGATCATGCGATCCGGATAGGTGCTGGAGAAGGCATGCATGAAATCGTTGTAGATCCGCAGCATTTCGTCGGCTGCTTCGGGGTCTTTCATCTTCGCGCAGGCGGCGAGAATACCGTAGATGACCTCGGCGTCGACGCCGTCGCGGTCCATGTCCTTGACCCGCAGATGTGGATCGCCCGGGCGGCGCAGGCCCTTCTCGAAATAATCCTTATAGAGGCCAGCCTCGGCCATTTTGTCTGCACGCAGCTGCTTGCCGGGAACCCACGGGGTGCCGGTAGCGCCGACGCCGCCGCATAGGCCGTACTCGGCGCCGCTATTGTCGGTCCAACGCTTCACCCCGTCCGAATTCTCGGCCACATAGGGCATCAGATCGTGCATTTTGCTCGACGCGTTCGACGTGAACAGATCGGGCGGCAGCCAGAGCATATCGAGATGACAATCGGCCGAAATTCGCCGGTATTGCATAAGAAACCTCCAGTCAGATTGGACCCAGGCTACAAGACACAGGGTCCAAAGAACTTTAGGGACGCTTTCAAGAACCGACCAAAGCCATTCTGCGCAGGTCTCCGATGCATCTGCCTCAACGCTGTGATTACCGGGGTGCGGTCCCGCCTGGCCATCGGGCCAATTCCGGATCGAGATTCATTCCGTCCTGCTCAACCCGAACCTGCTTTGCCCGGACTTGATCCCGGGGCATCCAAATCTTCGCAATCAAGAGACCCGCGCCCCCAGGGAAGGTGCCGATGCCCACCAGTCAAGTCGGTGAACTGAACGCCCAGCGGCCGGAGCCCGGCTATGGTGGCCTGAAAAAATATCGATTTCCCGCCTCGCAACCAGACTTCGCCGCTCCGCACGGCAGGGATGCCAGCAAAGTTCGCGGCCTGCGCCGTTTTCGCCTGCGCGGAAAACGGCTATCCTAGCCCAATCGAGTTCGTCCGGGCTCAGAGGCTCAGCGAGGGGAAGGTGGATGCTTTATCCGGTCATTCTGTCCGGCGGGTCGGGTACGCGGCTGTGGCCGATGTCGCGTACGCTCTACCCCAAGCAGCTGCTGCGGCTGACGGGCGAGGACAGCCTGCTGCAGCAGACCGTGCGCCGGGTCGGCGATCGCGGCCGCTTTGCACCGCCACTCCTGGTAGCCAACGAAGAGCATCGTTTTATCGTTGCCGAACAGCTGCGCGCGATCAAAGCGCTGTCGCCGATCTTGCTGCTGGAACCGATCGGGCGCAACACCGCACCCGCCGCATGTGTAGCGGCGTTGATACTGGCCGAACGCGATCCTGATGCGCTGATGCTGTTGCTGCCGTCGGATCACATCATCGCTGATGAGGCTGCTTTTGCGGCGGCGATCGACCGTGCGGCGGCGGCCGCCCGCGCCGGCGCATTGGCGATGTTTGGCATCACCCCGGAACGCCCGGAAACCGGTTACGGCTATATCCGCCGCGGCGCGCCGGTCGACGGCATCGCCGGCGTCTTTCGGGTCGCCGAGTTCGTCGAAAAGCCGAGCGCGGAACTGGCGCAACGCTTTGTCGCCTCCGGCGAGTATTTCTGGAATGGCGGCATGTTTCTGTTCCCGGCGGCATTCTTCCTCGATGAACTCGAGCGAATGCGCCCTGACATTGTCGAGGCCTGCCGCCGGGCCTTGCACGCCGCCCGGCGCGACGATGATTTCATTCGCCTCGACCGGGAGGCGTTCGAGGACTGCCCGGCCGATTCGATCGATTATGCCGTGATGGAGCACACATCGCGTGCCGCGGTCGTGCCGGTGAGGATGGGATGGAGCGATGTCGGCTCGTGGGACGCGCTGTGGGAAATCAGCGGCAAGGACGCCGCCGGCAATGCCATCCTCGGCAATGTCGTCGCCGAGGACACCCGCAACTGCTATCTGCGCTCGGAGACCGGGCTTGTCGCCGCGATCGGCATCGAGGATCTCGTCGTCATAGCGACCGCCGATGCGGTCATGCTGGCACCACGCGACCGCACCCAGGAGGTGCGCCGGCTTGTTTCCCGTCTCGCCGCTGCGGGCCGCGACGAGGTTGACGCCTTGCCGACCGTGCACCGGCCGTGGGGCACCTATCGTTCGCTGCACAACGGCGACCGCGTCCAGGTCAAGCACATCACCGTCAAGCCCGGCGGAAAGCTGTCGCTGCAAATGCACCACCATCGCGCCGAGCATTGGATCGTCGTTCAGGGCACCGCCCGGATCCGCCGCGGCGACGAGGAAATGATGCTGACCGAGGACCAATCGACCTATATCCCGCTCGGAACCCTGCACCGGCTCGAAAACCCGGGTAAAATCCCGCTTCATCTGATAGAGGTCCAGTCCGGCAGCTATCTTGGCGAGGACGATATCGTTCGCTTTGAAGACAGTTATGGGCGCAGCTGAGTGACAAGTATGCCGCGATGATTGCCCCGTTCAACCGCGATCGTCGGCCGACCGTTGTGGTCGGCCGGCAAGTCGCGGATCGGCGGCCGGACAATCGGCGCTCCCGCCATCCGGATCTCGACAGGAACAGCCGGCAGGGCTGCATGGCTGTCCGTGATCGGCGGAAAATCGGATGAGGCCGGCCTCGCTCGCATGGCTGTTGGCGCCGGTTCACTTGGCGGCGCTCGCGACCGGGGCAAAATCGTTTCGCGATAACCCGATCATCGGCAGCCCGAGCCTCAATCGCGCCGGATTGCATGTCGCAAGGATGCGGCTCGCCGCTCGCATGGCCGAACACCGGCGCGACCGCCTGGCGTCGCTGATCGCGGCTGAAGACCGAGCGGTCTTCAGCCGCGACGGTGTCGTCGTCAAACGCGATTTTCTGCCTGCTGCGATGTTTGCCGCGGTCAAGCAGGAGGCGCTGGGCTATCAGGGTCCGGCGCGCGAACAGGCGCAGGGCGACGCGATCACGCGGCGCAT
>DATJLK010000105.1:0-3150 GCA_035509615.1 Allostellaceae bacterium
AAGTACGGCACCGTCGAGCAATTACTGCAGGACGGCTTCAACCAGAACGCCAACTACCAAAAGGCCTCGGTCGGTGCCCTCGAACAGATTACCGACGCATCCAACACCGCCAACGCCCGCTTCGCGCGCGACATGCGCAACGCCCAGATCCGCGACCAGCAGACGCCAAGCCCGACCGCCTGCACCGCCCTGGACGGCGGGGTTGCCACCCAGGCGGCCGCCGTCCAGGCCTATGACGTCGGTGCGACGATCGCCGAGATTCACGACCTGCGCGCCGAGGCCGGCCCCCAAATGCCGTCCTATTACGGCGAGGCCGAAGGCGTCGCGTCGATCAACCAGGAACATATCAACTACTATTGCGACGCCGACGACGTCGCGGCCGGCCTTTGCAGCACCGCCAGCAGCACCCCGGACGCCGACCAGCAGTTCTCGAGCCTTTTCGGCTCCGGCACCTATGCCGACCAGACCGCCGTCAACACCGCCAAGGACTACGCGATCAACCTGATCGAGCCGGTGGCCCCGGCGGCGCTGCGCGCCGACCAGCTCGCCTCGACCGCCGGCCAATACGCGGCAATGCGTCGCCGCAGCTACAACGCCCGCATGTCGCTCGCTCAGAGCTTTGTCGACGAGGAGATCGGCATGCAGACGCCGTCCGTGCCATTGACGCCGCTGCAGCAGCAATATCTGACCGACATCGGCCTGCCGGCCGAAACCAACGGCTCCTGGCTGCAGGTATTGCAGATCGAGGCCGAGCGGCGCGTCAGCGATCTGACCTGGGCCTCCACTTTGCAGGCGATGCCGCCGGCGTCGGTCGAACGCGAGATCGCTATCGAGCTCGCCGTCAACAACTATCTCGAATTCCAGATCTTCAAGACGAGCCTCGAGCACACGACGATTGCCGCGACCGCGCTCGCGCAGACCGTCAGCCACGACTTCGCGTCGACATCCCGGATGCCGACGCCATCGATGCAGGCGTCGTCGAACTGAAAAACCGCATTCCCGCAACGCGCGGAGCTTCCGATGGCCGAACCCCAGCAGCCAGCCAATCCCGCCAGCCCATCCGGCGCGCCGCGTCCGGATCCGAACAGGCCTGAGCCGGATCGGAACAACGATTCGATGCGCGAGTTGCTGCAGCAACTGCAGCGCGCGCAGCCAATGATTGCCGCCCTCGATCGCGGTCTCGCGCAAACAATCCAGACGCTGGCCCAGGAAGGCGCCGACCCCGCATGCCGTGCTCAGGCGGGCTTTCGGCACCAGGTCGCCTACGCCTTGCAGGACCTCGAGAAACTCCCAGTCTGGCCGATCCAGATTTCTTCGGAACTGCGGTCTGAAATGACCCGTCTCGCAGCATCCGCACCGGGCCTCGAAAACCCCCGGATGCTGTCGTTGATGCACACGACCGCGTCCTTGGAGGACAAGCAACTCATCCGCGAGATTCGCCGCGCCGCAATCGAAGTCGGCGGTTACCGCAACCAGAACACCCCGGCGATCGTGAGCTCGATCGAGGCGCTCGAAAATCGCATGCGGCTCTCGCGCCGGCCGGCCGAAGCCGGACCCGCGCACGAGAATGAGGCGCGCCAATCAACAGACACCTTCCCGCGCCGATCGGCCCAAGACCAACCGGCGACAGGTGTCGCCGCGGCTGGTCAGCAACAGCGCGCCGGGCGCGACCCGCTTTACACGATCCTCGCCGCCATGCGGCCGCGCGATCCCGGACCCGGCGCGGCCCTCGACCCGTCGCACACGCCGATGCGCGATCGCATCGCCGCCTTCGGGGCGCAGCTCCGGAACGACCGCGACGAACGGGCCCTGAAGCGTGCCGAGAGGTCTGGCCGCACTGCGCTCGAGGCGCTCGACGCCTTCCGCACCGGCGAGGGTGCGATCGTCATGAACCGCATCCGCGCCGCCGGCCGCAGCGAACCCGGCGGTCTCGCCGCGGTGCTCGCCGAGATGCGCCCGGGCGGCCGGTTCGCCGACCTGCGGCAGGAGTTCAACAGCGCCCTGATGACCGAGCGCGGCGTCACGGCCGCCTACGACAAGGCCGCTGCCGCCCTCGCTCGCTATGGCGAGGACCGCGGCGCCGTCGAGGAGATCATCGCTCGCCGGCCCGACGCCGCCAATCTCACCGCCAAATTCGAGCGGCTCGACGCCGAAATCGGCGAAGCCGCCCGCGGCACCCCGTCGCGCCGCGACGCAAAAACCATGGTCGACGATCTCGCACAGAAGGTCGCCGACCTCCTCCGCCGCGCCGTCGACACCGTCAAATCCGTCTTCACCCGCTCGCCCGCGGCCGAGACGGCAACCCGCGCCGCCCCGGCGCCGTCGATGAGCCCGTAAGCCGCTCTGTTCGCAGCTTCCGGTGAGAGCGTCGCGGGGAAACCCGCGAGGCTCTCATGCGCGTCCGCTATCTCGTTATCTTCTCGCTGCTTTTCATCGTCGTCGCCGGCCCGGCCTTCGCCCAGACGGCCAATCCCAACCCGTACAATGTGAGCTGGAGCGCCCTCGCCCCCGGGAACGACTGGGCGGCACAGGTCCTTCGCTCGCTGTTCCCGATCGGCGGTGCCGCTACCGGCAGCTCGACCGGCAACGAGGCCACCGTCATCGGCCAGATCGCCGGCCAACTCACCGGCTTTGTTGCCGCGATCGCCGCCGCCTTTGTCGCCTACATCACGGTGATCAACATCCACCGCGCCGCCGAAACCTCGCGCATCCTCGGCACCGGCCAGACCTGGATGTTCGTGGTCCGAGTCGCCTTCGCCGGCATCATGATGTTCCCGCTCACCGGCGGCTTCTCGGCCGGCCAGGCGCTGGTCCTGCAAGCCGCGATGACCGGCATCGGCATGGCCAAGGCTGTTTACGCCAACGCGATCGAGGCCGTCGGCCCCGACGCCATGGTCGTCGCCCAGCCGATGATCCCCGGCACCGAGGACATCGTCTCCGGGCTCATCGACAGCGAGCTCTGCATGGACCTCGTGAACCTCGCCGCCAACGCGACGATCGTGCCGATCCCGCAACCAATCACGGTCAGTAACGCCGCGGGCGGGTTCACGACCTGGCGCTATTCGCTCTCCCCCGGCAACGAATCGGGAGACCCTGTGTGCGGCACCGTCACCGTCCGGCAATCGCCGCAAAACGAACAGACTGTCGCCG
>DATJLK010000106.1:0-17127 GCA_035509615.1 Allostellaceae bacterium
GGGAAGCAGATCCAAGACGCTGTCGGGATCTGGGGAAGCGCGGCTATCCACCACGACGGTAAGCAATCCATCGATCTCGCGCTCTCGCTGGAAGCAGCCGGCTGCCGGACACTTGAGGCACTAGGCATGCCAGAACTGGCCACGCGCCCGCTACGACCTGGGTTCTGCTGCTTCCCCGGCTTTGCCGAGCGGGGCGGGGAAGCAAAAAACGGTCCCGAAGGACCGTTCTAAGCCAATGATTTCCTTGAGAAAATCTGGAGCGGGCGAAGGGATTCGAACCCTCGACCCCAACCTTGGCAAGGTTGTGCTCTACCCCTGAGCTACGCCCGCTGTCTGTCGCGGCGTGCTTGCTGCGACAGCGATCGCCGATCATAGCGGCGCGCCGGAGCTTTGCAAGGGTTGGCTGTATTCGCTAGGATCGGCGGCGCGGCAAGGATCGGTTCTGCGACAAGGGTCGGCGGCGCGGCAAGGGCCGGCTCGGTCGCAAGGGTCGGCGGCCGGGGCTGTGCCGTCGCGCGGGCTTGCCGCCGGCGGCCGCGACCGGCACAGTTGGGCCATGCCAGCAGCGCTAACCCTCGAAGAATTGTTCGCGCGCCTGGATGCGCTGGGCATCCCCCACCGCACCGTGACCCATCCGCCGGTCTTTACCGTCGCCGAGGCCGCGGCGCGGCCGCCTGCCGGGCGGGCATTGCAAGAGCCTCTTCCTGAAAGACAAAAAGGGCTCCTTCTGGCTCGCCGTGATGCTTGAGGAGCGTCGCACCGATCTCAACCGGCTCGCCCGTTGCCTCGCCGCGCCGCGGTTTTCGTTTGGCGGCGCCGACGATCTCTATCGCATGTTGGGAGTGCGGCCCGGCAGCGTCACCCCGTTCGCACTCGTCAACGATATCGCCCATCAGGTCACCCCGGTGCTCGACCGCGACATGCTTGGCTGCGATCCGTTGAACTACCACCCGCTGGCAAACGATCGCACCACCGCGATCTCCGCCAACGACCTCCTGCGCTTCATCGCCGCCTGCGGCCATCGCCCGCGCATCGTCGATCTCGCCGGGATCGACCGCGCAACCGCGCTTTGATCCAGGTTGTGATCGCCTCGTTGCAAGCGGCATTCGCCGTTCCGGCGCTTGTCTTCGCCGCGCCGCGCGGCCATGTTGTAACCGGATTGTGAAGAGGAGAGCGATGCCGAGCGAACCCTTGATCGGCGGCGCTGCTGCCACCCCCGTAAAGGACGTCTCCACCGCGACTTTCGTGACCGAAGTCGTCGATGCTTCGTTTGAAACCCCGGTCATCGTCGATTTCTGGGCGCCCTGGTGCGGCCCTTGCCGGCAGCTCGGACCAATCCTGGAGAAAACCGTACGGGCCGCCAACGGCGCGGTTCGCATGGTCAAGCTCAACATCGACGAGAACCCCGAGGTTGCGCAGCAGATGCGGATCCAGTCGATCCCGGCGGTCTATGCCTTCAAGGACGGCCGGCCGATCGACGGTTTTGTCGGAGCTTTGCCGGAAAGCCAGGTCAAGCAATTCGTCCAGCGCATCAGCGGCGGCACGGGCGCTCCCTCGCCGGTGGAAGAGGCAACCGCGATGGCGAAGGAAGCGCTGCAACAGGGCGATCACGGCACCGCCAACGCGATTTTTTCGCAGATCCTGCAGCGCGAACCCGCCAATGTCGAAGCCCAGGCCGGGCTCGCACGCGCGCTGATCGCCGCCGGCGATCTGCGCCGGGCGCGTCAGGTCCTGGACCGAGTGGCAAAAGAGCACGCCAGCCATGCCGAGATTGCCGCTGCCCGCGCCGCACTCGACCTTGGCGAGCAGGCGAAGGCGGCGATGGCCTCGGCCGGCAAGCTGCGCGCCAGACTGGCCGCCAACCCCGACGACCATGAGGCGCGGTTTGAGCTGGCGACCGCACTTTTCGGCACCGGCGAGCGCGAGGCGGCGATTGAGGAACTGCTCAGCTTGTACAGGCGCGACCGCGAATGGAACGAGCAGGCGGCGCGCAAGCAGCTCGTCAAGTTTTTCGAGGTCATGGGCGGCACCGATCCGCTGACATTGAGCGCGCGCCGGCGGTTGTCGGCGCTGATGTTCTCATAAAGGAGGGACGCAAAATGAGCGAGCGGCCAGGCGTTGCGGCGCTGTGCGAGACCCTGCCGATCTTTCCGCTCGCGGGGGTCCTGCTGTTGCCGCGCGGCCGGCTTCCGCTCAACATCTTCGAGCCCCGCTACCTGGCGATGACCCGCGATGCGCTCGCCGGCGACCGGCTGATCGGCATGGTCCAGCCAAGCGACCCCAATCAGCCGATGTCTGGTAATCCGCCGGTCTATCCCACCGGCTGCGCCGGGCGGATCACCTCGTTTTCGGAAACCGAGGATGGGCGCTACCTGATCACCTTGACTGGGTTGTGCCGCTTCCGCATCCACGAGGAACTGCCGCCCGTCAGCGGGTATCGCCGTGTCGTGCCGCGATGGGATGAGTTCGCCAATGACCTGCGGAACGTGCGCGAGCCGGGTTTTGATCGCGAGCGGCTGATGCGCGGTCTGCGCGCCTATTTTGACAAGCACCAGATCAAGGCCGAGTGGGACGCGATCGGTTCCGTCCCGGGCGAGCGTCTGGTGACCTCGATCGCAATGGTCTGCCCGTTCGAGCCGAGCGAAAAGCAGGCCCTGCTCGAAGCTTCCGACCTCGAGGAGCGGGCCAAACTCTTGACCGCGATTGTCGAAATGGCAGTCATGGATGGTCCGGGCGAGGGCGCCGGGATGCGCCATTGAGGGCGCCGGCGGGACGGAGGCAATGATGGAAGGGGTGTCGGAGATTGATCCGAAACTGCTCGAAATTCTGGTCTGTCCGCTGACCAAGGCACCGCTGCGCTACGACCGCGCCGCTCAGGAGCTGGTTAGCGATGAAGCCGGGCTCGCTTACCCGGTCCGTGACGGCATCCCGATCATGCTGGTCGACGAGGCGCGCCCGCTGCGCGAGGACGAGAAGCTGACCCGGAGCCTGCCGGCGCCCTCGGAACCGCCGTGAACGCCGGGGAGACGATGCGATGGCCGGTCGAGCTGCGGGCCAAAAGGGTCGAACAGCGTCTTGAAATCAGCTTTGACGACGGCAGCCGGTTCAGCCTGCCGGCTGAATATTTGCGCGTCGAAAGCCCGTCGGCTGAGGTGCAAGGGCATGGGCCGGGGCAGCGGACCCTGGTCGCCGGTCGGGCCCATGTCGGCATCATTGGGCTCGAGCCGGTCGGCAATTACGCGGTTCGCATCATCTTCGACGATCTTCACGACACCGGGATCTTCTCGTGGAGCTATCTCTACCAGCTCGGCATCGAATATGAGCAGCGCTGGCGCGCCTATATCGATGCGCTGGCACTGAACGGGTTGAGCCGCGAGCCGCAGCGCGCTTAGCCACCCGATTTCGAAAAATCCTGGCGGCGAAGGCCGCGCGGGTCTCCGGCTCTTCCCCTCGGATGGCCTGCTGCGCTTCAGCCGCGCAGGGCTGCTGCCGCGTCCGACCCGGAGCGGCGGCGCCGGTATTCCGGCACCAGCCTTTCAAGCAACTGCATCATCCGTTCTTCACGACGGCCATGCGCGGCGTCCTCAAGCTCGTCAATCGACCGAGCCAACACCCCATAATCGGCGGTGCGCGGCGCGGCAAGCCGGATCGCAGCGCTGCTGGTCGGCATCAGCGGCTCCTCGCTATGGAACAGCTCCTCGTGCAACTTTTCGCCGGCGCGAAGTCCGACTATCTCGATTTTGATGTCACGGCCGGGGCGTAGCCCGGCAAGTCGGATCATCTGCTCTGCCAGATCGACGATCTTGACCGGCTCGCCCATGTCGAGAACGCAGATTTTGCCGCGAAGATCTGCCGCCGCGGGACCAGGGGCGAGTGCCGCCGCCTGCAAAACCAGCTCGACCGCCTCGCGCACGGTCATGAAAAAACGGGTTACCTCGGGATGGGTGACGGTCAGCGGCCCGCCGGCCGCGAGCTGGCGGCTGAACAGCGGCACCACCGACCCCGTTGAACCGAGCACGTTGCCAAAGCGAACGGTGACATAGCGTGTGCCGCCCGCCATCCGCCTTGCCTCGTACAGGTCGAGCGCCTGGCAAAAGCTTTCCGCGAGCCGTTTGCTGGCACCCATAACGCTCGTCGGGTTGACCGCCTTGTCGGTCGAGATCATGACCACCGTGGCCACGCCAAAAGCGCGCGCCGCCTCCGCCACGTTGCGGCTGCCGGTTACATTGGTCAGGACCCCTTCAACCGGGTTGGCCTCGACCATCGGCAGATGCTTTAGCGCGGCCGCATGGAAGATGATCTCGGGATGTTCGGTGGCGAGCACCTCGTCGATCTGGACGCGGTCGCGGACATCGCGCAACAGGGTCACCCGCGGCAACGCCGGGAACCGTTCGCGCGTTTCCATGTCGATTGCGTAGAGCGCGAATTCGCTGTTGTCCAATAGCACCAGACGGGCCGGGGAAAACGCCGCGATCTGGTGTGACAGCTCGGCGCCGATCGTCCCTCCGGCGCCGGTGACCAGCACCCGTTTACCGTGGATCAGCCGGGACATGCTGGCGCGGTCGAGAACCGCTTGCGGCCGCCCCAACAAATCTTCGAGCGCGATCGGCTCCAGCGCGCGCTCGGCGCGCTCGGGATCATCGAGGTTGCGGCGGAAATCGGTTAGCTTCGGCAAGCGCGCCAGCGGGATTGCGAGCGCGTCAGCCTGGTCGAGCAGCTTGCGTACCTGGTCGCCCGGCAAGTTTCGAGCCGTTATGATCAGCTTTTGCGGACGCTTGCCACGGCGGTCGAGCCGGGCCACGACCTCCTCCAGCGAATCGATCGTGCCGAGCACCGGCACCCGGTAGATCTCGCGGCCGACCCGCGAGGGGGTGTCGGCGAGCACCCCGACAACCCGGTAGACCGCGCGCGGGTTATGCATCATCTCGCGGATAAAGGTGTCGGCCCCCTCTTTGGCACTGATCAGCAGCACCGGCACGGTGTGATGCTTGGTGCGCTCGAGGACATGGTCGAGCCCGCGGTCCTTGAACAGCCGATACGCAAGGCGCGGCGCGCCGAGCAGAACGATCAGCACAAACCAGTTGATCAGCAGGGTCGAACGCGGCAGCGCTTCGAGCCGGGTGACCACAAACATCATCGGCAGGAATAGCAAGATCGTCAGGCTGACCGCGCGAACGATATTGTAAAGATCGGGCAGCGAGGCGTAGCGCCAGATGCCGCGGTAGAGCCCGGTCAGCATATAGATGACGGCGGCGATCAGGGTGAAGCCGATGAGGTAGATCGCGGTCAGCTGTGGCTTGTAGCCGACGATCTCGCCGCCGAGGCGCAGATACAGCGAGATCAGGAACGACAGTGGCACCATCGCGATGTCATGCGCATACGCAAGGATGGCCCGTCGGTTGTCCGGAAGAATCGTCACCCGCCCCCTATATCGGAAATCTCGGAAATCCGAAACTGCGCGCGCGATCGCGGCCTCGTGGCGTGATACCGCAGCGATGATCTGCGCACTGCGATCCATCGATCCGTGCACCCGCGCTCTTTCGATCCGCTGGTCGCGTCACTAAACTGACAAAGGCATGAGCTGGCGCAGGCTCTATCGGATGCTACAGCCGGAAGCCCCCGGCAACACCGCGCGGGCGTTTCGGTTTGTCCATCACACGATGGTCGTTCTCGGCATCGCCATCATGATGGCCGACACGGTGGCGGCGTGGCACGACGCCTACCGGCGGGTTCTGGACATCGGCTTTCAGTTCGTCTGCGCCTTCTTTATCGCGGAGTACCTGGCCCGCCTGATCGCCGCTTCCGCTGCTCCGACCGAACTTCGTCGCGGATGGCAGGCGCGGCTCGGGTGGATGATGTCCGGCAGCGGATTGTTCGATCTGCTCGGCGCTGTGCCGGGCATACTCGATATCGCGTTCAACCCGAGATATGCCAGCCTCTACGGGTTTGTCTGGGCGTTCAAGCCGATCCGCTATTCGTCCGGCCTTGCCAGCCTGCAGCGGGTGATCAGCCGAGCCCGTCACGCGCTGCTGTCGGTTCTGCTGGCGTTTGGCATCGTCCTGCTCGCCGCGGCCAGCCTCGCCTACCTGCTCGAACGCAACGCTCAGCCCGAAGTCTTCGGCTCGATCCCGCAGGCGCTGTGGTGGGCAATCGTGACCCTGACCACGACCGGTTATGGCGATGTCGTGCCGATGACCCCGGCGGGGCGGATTCTCGCCGGTGTCGTCATGGTGTCCGGCATCCTCGTCTTCGCGCTGTGGGCCGGTATTCTTGCCAGCGGATATGCCGAAGAACTGCGCCGGCGCGAATTTCTGCGGACCTGGGATCTCGTCGCCAAGGTGCCGTTCTTCAAGGAGGTCGGCGCCTCGGTGATCGCCGATGTCGCACGTCTGTTGCGACCGCGCGACTATCCGGCGCGGGCCGTCATTGTGCGCCGAGGTGCGAGTGGCGATTGCATGTTCTTTATCGCCTCCGGAGAGGTCGAGGTGCGCTTGGGGCCAGGTACCGTGCGGCTCGGGCCGGGGGAGTTCTTTGGCGAGATCGCGCTGTTGACCGGCGGTCCGCGCAACGCAACGATTGTCGCCACGCAGCCTTGCACCCTCCTCACTCTCGACATCGTCGACTTCCGCCACCTGCTTGGCCATCAGCCAGAACTGGCGCGGGTGGTCAGTGAAGAGGCGGCACGTCGGCTGGCCGCCGCCGGGCAGCCGATGCACCCGACGATGGCCGCCGAGATCGATCCTGCCGACGATCAAACTTCTCGCCCGGTCGCAGACCCGGCGAGCGGCTCGTAATAATCCGCCGGAAACCCCGCCGCATCCCGGGCGGCGCGGTTGAACGGCGGCTTCAACTGACCGTTGAAAAAGCGCCTGACCCGATCGTGAAACACCGCTGCGGGAACGAGATTCTCGTTGTGGCAGAGGAAATCGAACCAGCGTCGTCCGATCGCCACATGGCCGATCTCCTGTTCATAGATCAGCTGCAGGATGGCGGCACTGGGCGTGTCCCCGGCGCGATCGAGCCGCGCCGCCATTTCCGGAGTCACATCGAGGCCGCGAGCCTCCAGCACCAGCGGTACAACGGCAAGGCGCGCAAGCAGGTCGCCGCTGGTTGCCGCTGCCGCCTCCCACAGCCCGTCATGCGCCGGCAAATCACCGTAATGCACACCGAAATCGGCGAGCCGTGCCGCGAGCAACTGGAAATGGCGAGCCTCTTCAGCGCCAATGCCGACCCAATCGTCGAAGAATGCGCGAGGCAAGCCGCTCCCGGCAAAGCGCGCGACGATGTCCGATGCGAGGTCGATGGCGTTCAACTCGATATGGGCGAGCGCGTGCAGCAAAGCGGCGCGGCCGGTTTTGGAGCCCAAATGGCGCCGCTTTGGCATCTCGCGCGGTGGCCGCAGCACCGGATGGACAGGTCGCGCGGGGCGCGGCGGCGGCGGACATTTACCGATCGACAGCGAGCCTTGAGCCCATGACCTGGCGAGCGCCACGGCCGCTGCGGCCTTGCGCGCCGGGTTCGGGGTATTGAGGATCGCGACCGCTTGCGACGTCAGGCTCGCGGAGGTCAGAGCGCCTGTGCCGCCTTCAGCACCTGCGCGACATGGCCTGGCACCCGTACCTTGCGCCAGACGCCGCGCACCGTGCCGGTTTCATCAATTAGAAAGGTGCTGCGATCGATCCCCATATACTTTCGGCCATACATGCTTTTTTCGACCCAGGCACCGTATTTCTCACAGACCTCGCCGGCAGTGTCGGAAGCAAGAATAAAGGGCAGGTCGTGCTTTTTTTTGAACCTGTCGTGCGACGATACCGAATCTTTCGAGATCCCGATGACGACAGCGCCGGTTCCGCCATAATCGGGGAAGGCATCGCGAAAGCCGCAGGCCTCGGCGGTACAACCCGAGGTGTCGTCCTTCGGGTAAAAATACAGCACCACCTTTTTGCCGGCGAGTGCCGAGAGGGTGACGCTGCCATTGCCGTCGGTCGGCAATGTGAAATCGGGAGCCTTTTCGCCCGGCTCGATACTCATTTCTCGACACTCATTTTATGTCGTCTCCTGCCGGTTCAGCCGCTGCGGGCATGGCCAGCGTCGCTGGTTCGCCGATCAATCGGCGGTACCAACAGCGGACCTTCGCTATAGCGGCAGTGATATCTGCGACGAGCGCGGCGAAGTCAATCGCACCGGCACAACGCGCAAGTGTCGCCGCATCCGCTTCCGGGAAGGCGCCATCATCCGCTCCGTTCTCGCCGATCAGGGTCAGCAGCACCTGGACATGCCGCAGCAACGCCGCGGCCGCACTCAGCTGGTGCTCCGCCTCGGGTGCAAGCGCCCCGGCCGCAGCCAGTGCCGGCAACGCGTCGGCCGTCGCGCGGTGGAGAACCTGAGGCTTTGTTGCGGCGTAGCACAGCATCAGGTACTGCGTGATGAATTCGAGATCGATCAACCCGCCCCGGCGATGCTTGAGGTCCCAGGGCCGGGGACGCGGATTTTCGTCAGCGATACGCTGCCGCATACTGGCGACATCGACCACCAGGCGCCGCGGATCGCGAGGCGAGCGCAACACGGTCGCGATGGTTTCGGCGATGCGACGCCGCAGCCGTGGTTCGCCGGCGATCACCCGCGCCCGGGTCAGCGCCATGTGTTCCCAGGTCCACGCTGATTGGCGCTGGTAATGGTCGAAACTTTCCAGGCTCGATGCAATCGGCCCGGACGAGCCTGACGGCCGCAGCCGCATATCGACCGGATAGAGCGGCCCTTCTGCGGTCGGCGCAGTGATGGCGCCGATCAGCCGCTGGCTCAACCGCGCATAATAGGCCGAAATCGAGAGCGGCTGCGGGCCATCGGAGACGGTTTTGTCGGGCGCTGCGTCGTAGATCAGGATCAGATCGAGATCCGACGCCAGAGTCATCTCGCGGCTGCCAAGACGCCCCATGCCGATAACGGCGAATGCGCCGCCCGGCACGCGTCCGTGGCGTCGCGCAAAATCATTTTCGACAGCGGGGACGAGTGCGGCAAGCGCGGTTTCTGCGATATCGGCCAGCGCCTGTCCGGCGGCGGCACCATCGATCGCACGGCGCATCAGCTGCACCCCGATCTGGAACCGCCGCTCGCCAGCCCATCGCCGCAGGGCGTCGAGAATGTCGGCGAAATCGCTCGAGCCGGCGAGGATGCGCTCGAGTTCGGCGGCGAGGATCGGCTGCCCGGGCACTGCCGAATAGAACTCCTGGGTCAGCACCGCGTCGAGCAGAGCCGGCCGCTGCGCCAATTGTTCGGCAAGCCGCGGCGCCCCCGCCATGACGTCCGCGACCAGAGCCAGCAGCCCCGGATTTGCCTGGAACAATGCGAACAGCTGCACCCCGGCGGGCAGTCGCATCAGGAACTGGTCAAAGCGCCGCAACGCCTCATCGGGGTGGGATGTCGCGCCAAAAACGCGCAGCAACTCCGGCACCAGCTCGGTCAGGATCTCGCGCGCCCGCTGGCTGCGGGTCGCCCGCATCCGGCCGTGATGCCAGCTGCGCACCAGCGCCGCGGCCGCGGCCGGACGCGCAAACCCGAGCTCCGACAAGGTGATCAAGGTCGCAGGATCGTCCTCGGCGCCGGTAAAGACGAGGTTTCCCGGCTCGGCCAGGCTCGGCGCCTGCTCGAACAGCTCGGCGTAATGTCGCTCGACCGAGCTCAAATGTGCGGTGAGGTCGGCGGCAAACGCCTCCGGAGCGTGATAGCCAGAAAAAACTGCGATCCGTGCGATGCCGTCGGGGTCGTCGGGCAGGCGGTGCGTCTGGGCGTCGTCGACCATCTGCAAGCGATGTTCCAGGCGGCGCAGAAAACGGTAATCCTCGATCAAGGTTGTCGCGGTCGAGGGATCGATCCGGCCGGCATCGGCAAGCCGGCGCAACGCCTCGCAGGTTGCGCGCACCCGCAATTCCGGGATCCGACCGCCCCAGATCAGCTGTTGCGTCTGCGCAAAGAATTCGATTTCGCGGATGCCGCCGCGGCCGATTTTGATGTCGTGCCCCGCGACCGCGATGCGGCCGCCGCCGCGATAGGCATTGATCTGGCGCTTGATCGAATGAATGTCCTGGATTGCCGCGAAATCGAGGTGCTTGCGCCAGATGAACGGGTTGAGCCCGCGCAAAAACCGCTCGCCGGCGGCGCGATCGCCGGCGACCGGGCGCGCCTTGATCAACGCGGCGCGTTCCCAGTTCTGGCCGACCGTCTCATAATAGGCCATCGCCGCCGCGACCGACATGACCGGGGGGGTCGAACCCGGGTCGGGCCGCAGCCGTAGATCGGCGCGGAACACATAACCCTCGCCGGTGCGCTCTTCGAGGATGCGCACCAGGTCGCGCGCCAGACGGTTGTAAAACGGCTGCAACCCGTCCCGCGCGGCGACCCCCGACCTGGCCGGATCAAAAAACAGGATCAGGTCGATATCGCTCGAGTAATTCAGCTCACCGCCGCCGAGCTTGCCCATGCCGAGCACGACGAGGCCGCTGCCATGCTCCGGATCGGCAGGATCGGCGAGGGTGGTCAGGTGCTTGGCGGCACCTTCCCGCAACAGGTGGCGGAGGGCCGCCCCGATCGACGCCGCGGCAAAGCGGCTCAAAGCCTCGGTCTGCTGTTCGAGCGACCACGCGTTGGTGAGTTCGGTGACGGCGGCCAGGAGTGCCACCCGGCGTTTGGCGATTCGCAATCGCTGCATCAGCGCCGCCACGTCTTCATGGTGATCGGCGGGGTCTTCGACCTCGGCCGCGATCTCCTCGAACAGCGGATTGGCTCCGCCCTCGACGAGGCGGGTCAGAAACTGCCACTCCCTGGTCGCAATTCCGCTCAGAAACGGGGAATTGCCAAAGATCGCCGCAAGCAATCGCCGCCCCAAGCGCGACCCGCTCCAATCGCGTGCGGCCGTGTAAGTGGGATGCCCCGCGGCCTCGGCGAGGGTTTTGTCCCAGGCCTCGAAGCCGAGCGCCAGCCGATGCTGGTCGGCTGGTTGCGCCAGTTCGTCACCGTCTGGCGAAAGGCGTAGGAAAAGCTTCATCACCCAACCTCGCCGATCAGAGATCACGCCGCAATCGAGGACAAGCCGGGAACGTCGCGATCTTCGACCAGAGTTCCCGCAAAGCTCCTATGAAACCATCGATTGCCACCCGCCTCGCTCACCCGACATCCACAAAACGCGTATATATCGGTGCCGGCGCGACGTGCTGTCGATATCGTTCGAATGTTCGGATAAATTTGCTTGGCCTTCGGCAGCGGTGATCGGCAATTATCGTGTGCCGCTGGGGGCGGGGGTGGAGACTTCGGCTGAGACCTGAAATTAAAGCCGGGCTGACGATGACTGATCCGGAGACGATCCTTCGGATGCGGCAGCCGCGTCAAAATCGACGGATCGGATCGGCGTGACCGCACTTGCCTGGCGGATCCTGACCGACGACAAGGGGCGAACGGGGCTGGCGCTTGCCGGAATCTTCATGGCGATCCTGCTGGTCTTTATCCAGCTCGGGCTGTTTTTTGCGGTGCCGCAGGGAGGGATGCTGCTCTATGACCACATGCGGTTCGACCTGCTGCTTGTTTCAAACCAATATGAATACCAGGCTCAGCCGGGCGCTTTTCCAGCGAGCCGGCTCGCCGCCGCCCGCAGTTCGCCCGATGTCGCCCAGGCGACGCCGCTCTATTTTGGCGTCGTGAAATGGAAGAGCGGTGTCGGTGATGTTTGGCCCGATCTTTTTGTGATCAGCTTTGACCCTGGGAGCGATGTCCTGACACCGCCGTCGATAATCAATCAGCGAGCGGCACTGATGCGCCCGGACACGATCCTCGTCGACAGCGCAACCCGGCCGATGTTCGGACCGATCGAGGCCGGGCGCGTCGTCGATATCGACGATCGCAAGCAAACGATCGCGGGGCAGTACGTGCTTGGCACCGGCTTTATGGGGCTTGGCGTCGCTCTCTTCAGCGAAGCGAATTTCGCCCGTCTGCTCCCGCATCGCGGGCTGGCGATGGTCAATCTCGGTGCGATCCGGCTCAAGCCCGGCGTCGACCCCGTCCGCGCCGCCGCTGATCTGCAGAAACTGACCGGTCCCGACACGCAGCTGTTCAGCCGCGCGGCACTCGCCAGGCGCGAGACGTCCTATTGGACGACGCGCACCTCGGTCGGGCTGATCTTTGGTTCGGGTTTGCTGATTTCGATCGTGGTCGGGATCATGGTGGTCTATCAGATCGTCTCGACCCAGGTGAGCCGGCAGCTGCCGCAATTTGCCACGCTGAAAGCGATCGGCTATGGCGACAGCGCGCTCGCCGGCACCGTTGCTGTGATGTCGCTGCTGATCGCGATCGCCGGTTTTGCACCGGCCTTGGCTGCGGCGGCACTGCTTTATGACGAGATCAGGGAAAAGACGCTGCTGCCGGTAACTTTATCGGTCAGCCATATCGCCGAGGTGTTCGCCGCCGCGCTGGTCATGGCCGCGATCTCGGCGCTGCTGGCGGTGGGCGGGCTGCGGCGCGCCGATCCGGCGGACGTGTTCTGAGAGGGAGCGGCCGCGTGGCAGTTGCCTTTCCCCTCGCCGGGCGCACCCGAGCCCACCCGGTCCCTCTCGCTTGGCGCACGATCACCGCGAACAGGTGGCGGCTGGCGCGGTCAAGTGCCGGGATCGGTTTTGCGGTGTTGCTGATGCTCGCCCAGCTCGGGTTCGAGAACGCTTTTTTCAACGCCTCGCTGCAAGTGTTGCGCGCACTCGACGGCGATATTTTTTTGCAGAGCGTGCATAAATACCAGTTTGCGACCCAGGATCCGCTGCCGATCAGCCTATTGGCGACAGCAAAGGCGGTCCCTGGGGTGGCAAGCGCCGCGCCGCTTTATGCCGACTGGTACGATCTCTTCTGGAAAAGCCCGCGCGACGGCAAGTCATACCTGGTCCGTGGTTTTGCCTTTGATCCCAAGACACCGGTGTTTACGCTGCCCGACGTCAATGCCGGGAGCGCTCAGCTGCAGACGCCCGGCGCCGTTCTGACTGATCGTCGCGCCCGCCGCTTCCTCGGTATGGACCAGGACGCGAGACAGTCTGAAATCAACGGAGTCAAGGTCGAAATCGTCGGCCAATTCGCCCTCGGTCCGGATTTTGTCAGCGATGGCACCGTGATGATGAGCCCCGCCACATTCGCTAGCCTGATGCATGGTGCGGCGGGCAATCCGCCCGGCATCGCGCTCGGCGTCATCAAGCTGGCAAGCGGGGCCGATCCGAATACCGTCTTGAAAGCGCTGCGAAAGGCGCTGCCGACCGACATCGCGGTGATGACCAAGGACCGGTTGATCGCGTTCGAGCGGGCATTCCAGGCCGACGTCTCTTCGGCCGGACCGATCTTTGCGATCGGCACGATCGTCGGCTTTGTTGTCGGCATGCTGATCTCCTATCAGATCACCTTTACCGAGGTGTCCGACCAATTGCCGCAATATGCGACATTGAAGGCGATCGGCTACCCGACGGGTTACCTGATGCGGGTGGTGTTGGAGCAGGCAGCGCTGAACGCGGCCGCCGGATGGATCCCCGCTTGGCTGCTAAGCCTCGGTCTTTATCGCCTGATCGGGTATATCGCGCTATTGCCGATGCGGATGAGCCCGGGCATCACCTTTATCAGCCTTGGCCTCACCCTCGGCATGTGCCTGTTGTCCGCGGTCATCGCGGTTGGCCGAGTCATCCGGGCGGATCCGGCGGCGGTGTTCTGATGGGTGCGATGATTGCCGAACCGTCGGCACCGGCCGCAGCGCCGGTTGCCGCCGCCACTACGGAACCGGTGGTGACGGTCGACGGGCTCAACCATTTTTACGGTGAGGGTGCGGCACGCAACCAGGTGCTGTTTGACAACCGGATCGAGGTGCCGCCGGGCGATCTGGTGGTGATGACCGGTCCGTCGGGCGCCGGCAAGACGACGCTGCTGACCTTGATCGGCGCCTTGCGCTCGGTGCAGCAGGGCCGCATCGAGGTCCTCGGCCGCGATCTGTCACGGCTCTCGCCGCATGGTCTCGTCGAGATCCGGCGCGAGATCGGCTTTGTGTTTCAGATGCATAATCTGTTTGACGCATTGAGCGCATACGAAAACGTCAAGATGGCGATGCAGCTCGGCCACCAAAGGCCTGACCAGATGCGCCGGCGCGGCAGCGAGATCCTCGAGCGTCTCGGCCTTGGCCACCGCATCGACTACAAGCCGCGGCACTTATCGGGCGGCGAGCGTCAGCGGGTGGCAATCGCGCGCGCCCTGGTCAACGGTCCACGCCTGGTTCTCGCCGACGAACCGACAGCGGCACTCGATCGCGATTCGACCAGAAAGGTGATCGATCTCTTCAAGGCAATGACGATCGAGCACGACGCGGCGATCATCATGGTGACCCATGATTATCGCATCATCGAATCCGCCGACCGCCTCGTCCATATGGTGGATGGCCGGATCGTGTCGGACGTTGTGCTGCATGATGCGATGCGCATCTGTGAGTTCCTGCGCGCGATCGATCTGTTCCGGACGCTGACCCCGACCCAGCTGACCGACGTTGCCGAAAAGATGAAAAAGCGCCAATACGCCGCCGGCGAAACCATTATTCGCGAGGGCGAGCCGGGCGAAGAGTTCTTTCTGATCTCCGATGGTGAAGTCGATGTGGTCAGGGCGGATCATGAGGTGGCGCGGCTCGGGCGCGGCGATTTTTTTGGCGAGGTCGCACTGATCAGCGGCGAGCCGCGCAACGCCACCGTGCTTGCGACCGAGCCGCTCGACGCCTTCGTGCTTGGCAAAACCGATTTCCAGTCCGCGATCGAAACGAGCGCGCCGTTTCGCGACCAGCTTTATCGCGTCTATTTCTCGCGCCACTAAGCGAACCCTGTTGTTGCGCCGGACGCGTGCGTGGATTTCGGCCGCCGGCGCCAGGGCAAGCTCCTACTTGCCAGCCGCGACCAATCGGCCTATGCGCAGGCGCGTGGCCGAGATCGCATCGGACGCCGGGAGAAGGGAAACCGACCTCGCGGCCGCCGGCACGCGCCGCGAGGCGCGGCTGCGCGACAGCGAGCTGTTTTTGCTCGTCCTGGCCCTGGCGACTGGCATCGCCGCCGGGATCGGCGTCGTGCTGATAAATCTGATGCTGGCTGGCGTTCGAAAGCTGGCATTCGGTGTGCCGTTCGGCTCGCATCTGAGCGAGATCACCGGGATCGTGCCGCCACGGGTCGTTCTGGTTCCGATCCTCGGTGGTCTGCTGGTCGGGCTCTCCGCGACGATTCTGCGGCGGTGGCGTCCGCGGGAAGTTGTCGATGCGATCGAAGCCAACGCGCTGTTCGGCGGCCGAATGTCGCTCGGCGACAGCATCGGTCTCGTTTGGGTGACGATCCTCTCGGGCGGCTTTGGCGCCTCGGTCGGGCTCGAAGCGGCCTACACCCAGTTTGGTGCGGCGATGGCCTCGCGCCTCGGCCGCAGCATCGGCTTGCGGCGCGACGATGTGCGCCTGCTGGTCGGCTGCGGTGCTGCCGGCGCGATCGCCGCCGCATTCAATGCGCCTCTGACAGGCGCCTTTTATGCCTTCGAGCTGATCATCGGCAGCTATACGCTGCAGGCTTTGGCGCCGGTCGGCATTTCTGCGCTGACCGCCGTGCTGGTGGTGCGCGCCCTCTTCGCCTCAAATCCGATCTTTGTCGTATGGCACGATACCGGTCTGACACCGGCGGATTACCTGGCGTTTTTTGCGATGGGGCTGGCATCGGCCGGGCTCGGCATCGCGACGATGAAAGGGGTCACCTCGACCGAGCGCCTGTTCCGCGCGCAGGCGGTGCCGCGCTGGGCGCGGCCGGCGCTCGGCGGCCTGATCCTCGGATTGCTGGCGGTGCCGTTTCCGCAGGTGCTCGGCAGCGGCCATGGCGGCATTCTCGAAGACCTCCATGGCGGGTTTGATCTGACGTTTCTGGCCGGGCTGGTCGTCGCCAAGATCATCGGCTCGGCGATTTCGATCGGCTCCGGCTTTCGCGGCGGCTTGTTCAGTTCCTCGCTGTTTCTCGGCGCCTTGTTCGGCAGTTTGTGCGGCGGCCTTCTGGTCCAGTTCGCGCCCCATCTGTCGGCCGATCCCCTGATATACGCGCTCGTCGGCATGGGGGCGGTGGCTGCCGCGATCGTCGGTGCGCCGATGACGATGATCATGCTGGTGCTGGAGACGACCGGTGATTTTTCCGCGACGATCGGGGTCATGGTCGGGGTCGTCACCGCCGCGATCGCGGTACGGCACTGGTTTGGCTATTCGTTTGCGACCTGGCGGTTCCATTTGCGCGGCCTGACGATCCGCAGCCCCGAGGATGTCGGCTGGATCAACGAACTGTTGATCGGCCCGATGATGCGCCGCGACCCGGCGGTGATCTCGGCCGATCTGTCGGTTGATGAACTGCATCAGCGCTATCCGGCGGGCAGCACCAAGCAGGTTTTTGTGGTTGACAGCGACGGGCGGCTTTCGGGCATCGTTGATCCGGCCGAGACCCATGGCGCCGCCGGCAAGGACGACCCCAAGACGGTCGGCGAGCTGTTTGCGGCGTCGGCAGCCTATCTGCTCCCCGGCGACGATCTGCGGACCGCGCTCAACCGCTTCAGCGACGCCCGGCAAGAGACTCTGCCGGTCATCGACAACCCCGAGGGGCGCCGGGTTATCGGCTATCTTAGCGAAGCCTACGCCCTGCGCCGCTACGCGCATGAACTCGAGCGTCATCGCGGTTCGCAGCCCGACGATGCCGGGATCTTCAGCCCCACGGCCGGCGACGTGTCAATCGAGACGCGCGAGCCGCAAGGCGAGGGTCAATAGCCGGCGGCCGAGAATCGCCGAGCGATGCCGGTGCGGCCGCTAGCTCATGGAGCGCTGCCGAGGTCGATGGCCGGAGGCGATGGTGGTCGCGGCCGCATCACGGCACTTCTATACATTTGCGATCGATTCCTGCATTCTCAGTCGATCGGAAGCACAAGAGGCGAACGGGAAGGACGGCAAGATGGCGCAAGTTGCGCTCCGCAATATTATCAAGATGTTTGACAAGACCCCGGCGGTTCAGGGAATTGACCTGGATATCGCCGACCGCGAATTCATCGTCCTCGTCGGTCCCTCCGGATGCGGCAAAA
>DATJLK010000107.1:0-21244 GCA_035509615.1 Allostellaceae bacterium
GCCGCGACAGTATCGGTCTCGGCGACCATTGCCCGATCCGCTGACTCGGCGCCACTCACACGAATATCAGTTGCCGGGATACCGACTTCTATCAGTCGATCCCGCACGCGCTCCGCCTCGGCGCGCGAGGCATAGACCGCCACAATATTACGCTCGTCCATCGCTGGCCTCTCCGTAATGGGGTTCAATGTCCTCAACATCGCGGGCATCTCAGAGGTTTCCAAATCTTCGTGACAGACATCCCATTTTTTATTTGAAACGTTTCGGGTGGTAAAAAGGCTGACCTCACACGTGCGATCTCAAGACCCAATCCCGGCACTCGACATCAAGCTCCACAAGCTATCGCAATGAGGTCAATTTGCTTGAAAGACCTTACCCGACTCTGACCACTGCAATCGTGGCCGACAAATCTGCTCGCAACGCGTGAAGTCGAAGTGCCTTCGGATGCTTTGACCCGACTCGTGATGACACTTGTTGGTCAGTGGTCACCGTGGCTGGACACGACAGCCGAGGATTGCGGCTGGCGCCGGGAATGCGGATGCGGCACCCATGGGCGATCGCCGCGGCTGCCATTGGCGCTTTCGATGACGATGCCGCCCGGATCGAGCCACAATGCGACCGCTCCCAGCCGCCACGAATCAATCCGGTCGATCACCGGCACGATCAAACGGCAGCGAAACCCGGCAGGCACCTGCGAGACGATCGCATCGACGCCGCCACAATCGGCCGGGAGGGCGGAGGCGCCGGTCAGGATCGCAACCGTGCGGCCATGCGCCGAATAACGGCAGCGCTCTCCCGCGCAATCGAGTGCGGCGGCACTGCCCTCTTGCGGCCAAGGAATCATGTCGAGGCCGGTTTCTTCGCTCAGGAACGAGGCCTCGATCTGCTCGCCGCGTCCGGCCGTGGCCCAGTAGCTGCGGTCGGGCGACAACACGGCAAGAAAGCGGCCGATATCGGCGATGACGATGTCGGGCGGCCGGGTCAGCGCCATGCCGGCGAGACCGGCGGCAATGACGATAGCCCCCCAGCGCCGCCATGGCTGCTGCCACAGACAGAGCCACAACCCGCCAACCGCAACGAGACAGAGGCCGGCCGCCGGCAGTTGCGGCATCGGCCAGACATTTCCGGGTAACTCGGCGACGGCTTTGGCCACATAGATCGTGGCGTCGATGCCCCACCCCATCGGGGTCAGCGCCAACCGCTCGAGCCCGAACGGCATCAACAGGCAGGCGACGACCCCCCAAGGCAGCGTCCAGATCGCGCTCAATGGGACCGCGACCACATTGGCGAGCGGCGAATAGAGTGCGATGCGATGGAAGTGATAGATCGAAAACGGGTCGGTGCCGATCGTGACGACGACGGTCGTGACCACGACCGCCCCGGCATAGCCCAGAACCCGTCCCGGCAATGAGGGGCGGTGCAGCCATCGGCCGAGGCGGCTGCCAAAGGTTTCATAAACCCCGATCAGGGCCACGACCGCGCCAAATGACATTTGAAAGCTGACGCCGACCAGAGTCTCGGGCTCGACCGCCAGCACAAAGGCCGCGGCGAGCGCGCAGATCCGCATGGAAATCCGCAGGCGGTCGATCAGGACTGCGACAAACACCAGCCCGTTCATGACAAAGGCGCGTTCGGTCGGGATCGCCGCCCCGGACAGCAGCAGATAGCAGGTCAAAACCAGCAAGGCGGCAACTGCCGCAATCTTCTTGATCGGATAGCGCAGCGCCACCCACGGGATCAGGGCGAGCGCCGCCCGCACGGTGAAAAACACAAAGCCGCCGACAAGACCCAGATGCAGCCCTGCGATCGCCAAAAGATGCTGCAAGCCCGATTGCCGGAACGCTTCCTTGATCTGCTCCGAAACAGCACCGCGCTTGCCGGTGATCAGCGCCGAGGCGACGCCGCCGGTCGAGCCTGGCAGGACGGCGATGATCCGGCGCGACATCTCGGTGCGCAAAAGACGCAGTTCCTGGCGCCAGCCGCCCCCCGAGGCGCCGTCCTCGCTCACCAGATGAGCCGGGCCCAGGCTGTACCCGACCCCGCCGATCCGCTCGAAATAGGCTTCGCGCTGCAGGTCGTGCGCGCCCGGCAAGATCTGTCCCGGCACCGGGTAGAGTATGGCGCGCATCTCGACGCGATCGCCGGGGGCGAGCAGGTCGCTGGTCGCGGCGATGTGGACGCGCAGACGCACGGGTTGTTGATCTGGGCCGAGGCGGGGCAGCGGATCGGGGGCAAGAATGACGCGCCAGCCGCGATCGAGCGAGTCGATGTCGACGACCCGGCCGGTCAGCATTACCGGGCCGAGGCGGCGCTGCAGCATCGGCGCCTGGCGCTGCCACGCGGTTTCGCCGATCAGCGCAAACCCGGCGCAGAACAGCGCCAGCGCCAGCGCCGCCTCGCACAAGAGCGGCCGCTTGTGCAGCGCGAACGTCGCAGCGCCCATCGCCGCCGTCGCGCCAAACCCGAGCCATAGCGGCGGCTCGAAGGTAAGGGCGAAGTAGACGCCGATACCGGCGCCAAAGCAGACCGGCAACCATAAGAGCCGGCGCTCGCCCTCGGCGGCATAGCAATCGCGCACACCCCTGAGGAGCCGCACGGTCCATCCTGACGCCGCGCCGAGCGCGCCGCTCGCGATCGCCGCATCCGCCATTGTTGCCCCGCCGCCTGCGCCACGCGACTTTAACCGAAAGTCGTGACCAGCGGGAGTCGAAGCGAAAGATTTGACGTTTTATTGACGGTTACTTTGCCATTATCGGCACTGCCACATTCGCCTTACGTTATGATTGAAGAAATACGCTTGGCAGGATTGATGGCGCCTGCTTGGCTCAGACGACCCTGCCCCGCTTGGCTTGATCGATAGATTTCCTTGCGAGGTTCGGATGGCGCAAGCGGCGGACCCCTGCGCGTCAGCGGCCGTTGAACCGCGGTTTGCGTTTTTCATTGAACGAAGCGATGCCCTCGCGGCGATCCTCGGTCGGGACCATGCGGTTATAGGCCTCGATTTCGAGCATCATGCCGCTGGCGAGGTCCATCTGCAGCCCGTAATGAATTGCGTGCTTGGCTTGGCGGACCGAAATGGGCGCGTTGTCGGCGATGGCGCGGGCGGTTTCAAGCGCTTCCTCGACAACCTTTCCCGGCATGCACAGCCGGTTGACCATGCCCCAATCATAGGCTTCCGGGGCGGTGAACGGCCGCCCGGTCAGGATGATCTCCTTGGCGCGGCGCTCGCCGACGGCGCGCGGCAGGTTTTGCGTGCCCCCCGCCCCCGGCATGATGCCCAAGGTCACTTCGGTCAGTGCGAAACGCGCGGTCTCGGCGGCATAGATGAAATCGCAGCATAGGGCCAGTTCGCACCCCCCGGCATAGGCGGCCCCGTTGACGGCGCCGATCACCGGCACCGGACAGGCGATCACGGCGCGGATCATGCGCTCAAACAGCAGATGCTGGTCCTGCCACTCGCCATCGGTCATGCCGTTACGTTCCTTGAGATCGCCGCCAGCGCAGAATGCGCGCTCCCCGGCACCGGTCAAAACGATCGCGCGCGTTTGCGCCGGCGCTGCGTTGACCGCATCGAAAAAGGCGAGAAGATCCTGCCCCATCCGGGTATTCAGCGCGTTCGCGACCTGCGGCCGGTTCAGGGTCAATAAGGTCAGGCCGGCGCCGCGATCCTCGGCCCTGATTGTTTCGAATTCCTGGTTCATTTCGCCTGTCCGCTATCAGGATCTCTTCGCCATCAGGATCTTTGAGTGTTGATCATAGCACGCGATTTTCGCGCCTGGCCGGTCTTCATCGCCAACCCGGCAGCACCAGCACCGGCCCGGCATAGGCCATGCGCCAGCCGAACCCCGCTCGCCACCGACGGCACCGCCGACAGCACCGCCCACAGGCCGGCCATCGGCGTTGTCGGGTCGCGGCCGCGCGGGCCGGAAGGCCGAGCTTGGCGGCCTCTTGACGGGCCCCATATTGGTAAGGGTTGAGCCGCTTTGGAGATGGCGATGCAGGCGACGGCAGGGGCAATCGACAAGAAAGCAGCTCTCGGGCATTTGCCGGAGTGGGATCTGGGCGATCTCTACCCCGACCGCGACGGCCCGGAACTGGCGAGCGATCTGGCGCGGCTCGGCGATGACGCCGAAGCCTTTCGGCAGCGATATGAAGGCCGGCTGGCCGATCTGACGGGTGCGGCACTCGGCGACGCGGTCGCCTGGTATGAGCGGCTGCAGGAGTTGAGCGGCCGGATCATCAGCTATGCCTCGCTGATCCATGCCGGCAACCTTGCCGAACCCGAGATCGGCCGCTTCTATCAGACGATGCAGGAGCGGATCAACGCGATCTCGACAACGCTCCTGTTCTTCACCCTCGAGATCAATCGCCTCGACGACCCCGATCTCGTCGCCAAGGAAGCCGATCCGGCGCTTGCCCGGTACCGTCCGTGGCTGCGCGACACCCGCGCCTTTCGCCCGCATCAGCTGTCGGACGAAGTTGAAAAATTGCTGCACGAAAAGTACGTCGCCGGCCGCGCCGCCTGGACCCGGCTGTTCGATGAAACGATCGCCGATCTGCGGTTTCCGTTTCGCGGCCGGGAATTGACCGAGGCCGAGGCGCTCGACCTGTTGTCCGATCGCGATCCCGAAGTTCGGCGTGAGGCGGCGATGACGATCGGCGAAGTTCTCGGCAAAAACGCCCGCAGCTTTGCGCTGATCACCAACACCCTCGCCAAGGACAAAGAGATCGAAGACCGCTGGCGCGGTTTCCCGCGACCGATTTCATCGCGCAACCTGGCGAATTTTGTCGAGGATGATGTCGTCGACGCGCTGATTTCGGCGGTTCGCGACAGCTATCCGCAGCTGTCGCATCGCTATTACCGGCTAAAGGCGCGCTGGTTCGGGGTCGATCAGTTGCCGTTCTGGGACCGTAACGCGCCTCTGCCCGAGGATGACGATCGGCTGATCCCGTGGCGCGAGGCGGAAGCGACCGTACTCGGCGCCTACCGTGCGTTTTCGCCCGAAATGGCGGCCGTTGGCGGCCGGTTTTTCGCGGCACGGTGGATCGATGCGCCGGTGCGACCGGGCAAGGCGTCGGGCGCCTTCGCACATCCGACGGTACCGGGCGCCCACCCGTATTTGCTGCTGAACTACCAGGGGCGGGTGCGCGATGTGATGACCCTGGCGCATGAACTGGGTCACGGGGTGCATCAGGTGCTGGCCGGCGGCCAGGGCTATCTGATGGCCGATACGCCGTTGACTTTGGCCGAGACCGCCTCGGTGTTTGGCGAGATGCTAACCTTCCGTGCCTTGCTGGCGCGCGAGACCGACCCCAGGCGGCGCAAATTGATGCTCGCCGGCAAGGTCGAAGACATGCTGAATACGGTGGTGCGCCAGATCGCCTTTGCCACCTTTGAGATCAGGCTGCATGACGAGCGCCGCGAGGCCGAACTGACCCCGGAACGGATTGCCGAATTATGGCTTGAGGTGCAGCGCGAGAGCCTTGGACCGGCGCTTCGGCTCGACGGCGTCTATCGTCATTACTGGTCGTACATCCCGCATTTCATCCATACGCCGTTTTATGTTTACGCCTATGCGTTTGGCGATTGCCTGGTAAATTCGCTGTACGCGGTTTATCAGGATGCACATCAGGGCTTTGCCGAGCGCTATCTTGACATGCTGCGCGCCGGCGGCACCCTGCGGCACCGCGAATTGCTGGCGCCCTTTGGCCTTGACGCCTCCGATCCATCCTTCTGGTCGAAAGGGCTGTCGGTCGTCTCCGGCTTTATCGACGAACTCGAAGCGCTCGGCTGATACAATGGCCGGCACGACGTGATCGATCGAAGACGGCCTCTGGCTGCTTTCGCTTCTTCACCGGGGTTCAAGCTCGTCAATCCGACGGCTGATCGGGTCGGCCGACCGACAGTTTTCTCTCACGGTGCGGGCTGGAATGGCCGACAGGTGTGACGCAGGCCGCTCGATTTGCAGGTAGTTCGAATTGGCTGACGACGATTCATTTACCCGGCGGGTGCGGCGCTACGCGCAGGTGTCGACCGCGATGGGCGGGCTCGCCGCGCGTCTCGCCGGCGAGCGCTACCTCGGCATATCGGTCGACCGCAATCGGCATGCCGCCGACCTGAAGGCGGCACTCGGCGGGATCAAGGGCCCGCTGATGAAGGTGGCGCAATTGCTGGCCACGATCCCCGACGCGCTGCCCAAGGAATACGTCAACGAACTGGTGCAGTTGCAGGCCAACGCGCCGGCCATGGGGTGGCCCTTTGTGCGCCGCCGCATGGAGGGCGAACTGGGACCCGGCTGGCAGCGGCGGTTTCGCGAATTTGAGAAAACCGCGGCGCGCGCCGCCTCGCTCGGGCAGGTGCATCGCGCCACGGCACTTGATGGCACCCGGCTCGCCTGCAAGCTGCAATATCCCGACATGGCCTCGGCGGTCGAGGCCGATCTGAGCCAGCTGAAGCTCGCGATGGGCTTGTACGAACGCTATGACCGCGCAGTGACGACCGCCGAGATCCACGCCGAGATCGCCGACCGACTGCGCGAAGAACTCGACTACCAGCGCGAGGCCGCGCATATGCGGCTCTATCGCCATATTCTCGGCGGCGAACCCGGCGTCGCGGTGCCGCGGCCGATCCCCGAACTGTCGACGAGGCGGCTGTTGACAATGACCTGGCTCGACGGCGTGCCGTTTCTGGAGGCGGCAAAAGCGCCTTTGGAGCGGCGCAACGAGATTGCGCTGCGCATGTTCCGGATCTGGTATGTGCCATTTTACCATTACGGCGTTATCCACGGCGATCCGCATCTCGGCAATTACACGGTGGCGCCGGACGGGACCGTCAATCTTCTCGATTTCGGCTGCATTCGGGTGTTTCGCGCCTCCTTTGTGCGCGGCGTGATCGACCTTTACCACGCGCTGGAGCGGGGCGATCACGATCTCGCGGTCGACGCCTATCAGCGCTGGGGGTTTGGCGATCTGTCGCGCGAAATGATCGAGGTGCTCAACCGCTGGGCGCTCTATGTCTATGGCCCGCTGCTCGACGATCGGGCGCGGATGATCCAGGAACGCGCCAATGGCGTCGACGGGGCGCGGGTGGTCGAGAGCGTCCACCGCGACATCCGGCGGTTGGGCGGGGTGCGCCCGCCGCGCGAATTCGTGTTCATGGACCGCGCCGCGGTCGGGCTCGGCTCGGTGTTTCTGCATCTCAAGGCCGAGATCAACTGGCACCGCCTGTTTCATGACCTGATCGACGATTTTGATGAGGCAGCACTCGTCGCCCGCCAGCGCGCCGCCCTCGAAGCTGCCGGCGTGCCGGTGCCAGCGGAGGAACCGGCCGTGATTCGGACGGCTCGATCGCGAAAGATCATGGCGCGGCGCAACTCCCCGCACGGCGCCGCGAAGGCGTGAGCACCGCCCCGGATCGCCGGCTCTACTTTTCTGATGGCCCTTTGCCGATCCCAGTAGCGAGGTTCCCGTGCCGAGCGCGATCTACGAGTTGTTTGGCGAGGCGATCACCGACCGCAAACAGATCCTTTGCCGCTATGGTGGCTATCCTCGTGAGCTCTGCCCCGTCATTCTTGGCCACTCGCAAGGACAAGAGAAGGCGCTGACCTATCAGTTCGGCGGCCAAAGCAAGTCTGGTCTGCCACCGGGCGGCGAATGGCGCTGCCTTTGGCTCGCAAAGGTGAGCGACGTCCGGCTCCGCGACGGACCTTGGCATGCCGGTGCCAGCCACATCCAACCGCAAGGCTGCGTCGAGACCGTCGATCTCGACGTCAACCCGGCGAGCCCATACCAGCCACGGCGTCGCCCGGCAGCGGCGCCCCGCCGTGCCGCGCCTCGGTCCGGCCTCACCCGCCGCCGATAAACCGCTTCGACCGGTCGCTTCGGTTCAGGTGATGGTTGCTGGCGCATGATCCTCGCCATGCGCGCCGAGATGGCGCTCGCGTTACGACGCGGCGGCGAGCCCCTGAGCATCGTGCAGGTTGCCGGTGTTGCGGCCGGACAGAAATGTCCGGATGTTGCGCGCCGCCTGACGCAAGCGCTGGCGGTTTTCCACCAGCGCGATCCGGACAAAGCCCTCGCCATACTCGCCAAAACCGACCCCTGGCGACACCGCGACATTGGCGCGTTCAAGCAGCAGCTTTGAAAAAGCAAGGCTGCCGATCGCCCGAAACTGCGGCGGGATCGGCGCCCAGGCAAACATCGTCGCTTCAGGCGGCGGGATCTCCCACCCCGCCTGCCGCAGCCCGTCGACGATCACGTCGCGCCGCGCCTGATAGCGCGCGCGGGTTTCTGCGATGCATTCCTGCGGGCCATTCAGCGCGGCGGTCGCCGCCACCTGGATCGGCGTGAAAGCGCCATAATCGAGATAGGATTTGACCCGCGACAGTGCCGCGATCAGCCGCTGGTTGCCGACCGCGAACCCGATGCGCCAGCCGGCCATCGAATAGGTCTTGCTGAGCGAGGTGAATTCGACGGCGATATCGCGCGCACCCGGAATCTCGAGAATCGATGGCGGCGGCTTGCCGTCAAAATAGATTTCGGCATAGGCGAGATCCGACAGCACGACGATATCATGCCGCCGACAGAAATCGATGATCTCGCCGTAAAAATCGAGATCGACGGTCTGCGCGGTCGGGTTGGCGGGAAAGTTCAGCACGATCGCTAGCGGCGCCGGGATGCTGTGGCGGACCGCCTTTTTCAATTCGGCAAGAAAGTCGAATTCCGGCCCGACCGGGACATGCCGCACCGAAGCGCCGGCCATGATGAAGCCAAAGGCGTGGATCGGATAGCACGGGTTGGGCACCAGCACGATATCGCCCGGCCCGGTGATCGCTTGCGCCAGATTGGCAAGACCCTCCTTCGACCCCAGGGTCACAATAACCTCGCGCTCGGGATCGAGTTCGACATTGAAGCGGCGGGCGTAATACCCGGCACAGGCGCGCCGCAGCCCGGTGATGCCGCGTGAAACCGAATAGCCGTGCGTCTTCGGGTTCTGCACCGCCTCGATCAGTTTGGCGACGATGTGCGGCGGCGTGGGCCCGTCCGGGTTGCCCATGCCGAGGTCGATGACGTCGCGCCCGGCGGCGCGGGCGGTGGCTTTGAGGGCGTTGACCTCGCTAAAGACGTAAGGTGGAAGGCGCTTGATGCGGTAAAAATCGTCGGGCATGGCGGCTCAGCAAAGTTGTCATCGGGTTTTAGCCACACACGACCGGTTTGACGAGCATCATGACGCGGGCGGTCCCAAAACGACACCTCCGCCGGATCGTCGAACCCGACGCGCCCGCGTCGTGGTGCCAAAAGCGGCGCCGCCGGTTAAGTGTTCGTTGACGGTTGGCCGCCTAGGTTGCTGGCACTCGGCTCCGAAAGCGCTGAATCGCCGCGGCGAGCCCCTGACCCCGGTACCGACAAAGGCATCCGTCGTGAGTGATCCATGCATCAGCCGGCACTGACGCGCTATCCCGATCGGCATTGGCGCAATCTGGCGATCGAAGAGACGCTGCGTGCGGCTCTTGGTCAGGACCGGTTTCTGTTTGCCTTTCAACCGGTCGTTTGCGCGACTTCGGGGCAGACTGAGTATTTCGAGTGTCTGTTGCGGATGCGCGATGATGAGGGCGGTCTCGTCCCATGTGGCGATTTCATCGCCGCGGCCGAAGAAACCGGCCTGATCGGGCTCATCGACCGCTATGTTCTCAATCGGGTGTTTGGCGAACTCGCGACAGATTCGGCTGTCAAGCTTGGCTTCAATGTTTCCGGCCGGACCGCCTGCGATCGGCCGTGGCTGCGCTCGTTGACCGCACTATTGCGGCAGCGCTCGGGCTATGCCGCCCGGCTCGTCGTCGAAATCACCGAGACCGCCGCTCTGGAAGACATCGGCGAGTTGGCGCACTTTGTCGACGCGCTGCGCTGCGCCGGCTGTCGCGTCGCGCTCGACGATTTTGGTGCCGGGCATACCTCACTGCGTCATCTGCAGACCTTGGATGTCGACATCATCAAGATCGACGGGTCGTTTGTCCGCACTCTCCCGACGCGGCGGGAGAATCGCATCATTCTGCGGCATCTGCTGGACCTGACGCGCGGTTTCGGTTTCGGCACCGTCGCCGAATGCGTCGAGACTGCCGAAGAGGCGGCATTGCTGCGCGAAGCGGGCGTCGGCTACCTGCAAGGTCATCATTTCGGCTATCCAACAATCGAACGGCCATGGCTGCGTGCGCCTGATGTCGGCCGCGCGGCGTGCCGATAACAGGCTTGTGGCATCGGGTCGGGCAAAGAATACTGGCGGCGGATGATCCGGCGGCGCGCCGGGGGCGATCAGGGAGCGATGCGATGCAGATCGGGATCCATCTGCCTCACGCGGGCGAACAGGCAACCCCCGAGCGCATTCGGCGCGCCGCCCAGCGCGCCGAGGATCTCGGGCTGAGCGACGTCTGGGTCAGCGAGCACATCATCGTTCCGCGTGCGACGTTCCCGCGCTCGCCGCTGTTTTACGACCCGGTATTGAGCCTGACCTGGGCGGCGGCGGTGACCAAGCGGGTGCGGCTCGGCACGAGCGTTCTGGTGCTGCCGATGCGCCACCCGCTACCGCTGGCAAAAGAACTCGCGACCTTGCAGAATTTCTCCGAGGGCCGGCTGATTTTGGGCGCCGGGGTCGGCTGGCTCGAGGCCGAGTTCGCGGCGCTCGGCGTGCCGTTTCACGAGCGCGGCAGGCGCCTCGATGAAGGCATCGCCTTGATGCGGGCGGTGTGGACGCAGGACCCGGTCACCTTCCATGGTAGATACATTCCGGCCGAAATCGACGCGATGACGATGCGGCCATTACCCGAGCAGCCGATCCCGATCTGGTTCGGCGCCCGCTCGGAGCCGGCGTATAAGCGGACGGTACGCATCGGCAACGGCTGGCACGGCAGTCAGCTGACTGCGAGCGAGGCGGCGCCGGTCATCGCCCGGCTGCGCCGCGACCGTCCCGAACCGGAATTCACGATTTCGGTCCGTTATCACTGGAACGGCCAGGACGAGGGCAAATTGCGCGACAGCCTTGCCGCTTATGCCGAGGTCGGTGTCCAGCACGTCATGATCCACCCGCTCAACCGCGACATCGACGACTGGGATGCGGTGATCGAGGGCGCCGGCCGCGTCGCGGGCGACTAGCGATCATCACCCTGAACTTGCGAAACCGGCGACTGCGCCAAGGCAGTGCGCGGGGTTCTTCATCAGGCATCGGTTTTCGCGCTATCATATCGCCAGCGCGGGCGGAATGATCCGCCCGCAGCCCAACCGGATCATTGCATGCGCATTGCGGTCATCGGCGCTGGCGGGATTGGCGCCATCTACGGGGCCTCGCTCGCCAAGGCGGGAGCGGAGGTGATTTTTGTCGCCCGCGGCCGGCATTTGAACGCAATGCGCGAAAACGGCTTGCGGATCGAGGGCGATCGCGGTGAAACCGAAATCCGCCCGGTTCAGGCAACCGACGACATCGCCGCCATCGGGCCGGTCGATTACGCCCTGTTCTGCGTCAAACTGTGGGATGTCGAAAGTGCGGGCGAGCAGATCCGGTCGATTGTCGGGCCCGATACCGCGGTGATCCCGTTGCAAAACGGTGTCGACGCCGCCGAGCGGCTGGCCGCGATCCTCGGACCCGAGCCGGTCATGGGCGGCACCGCGTTTGTCACCGGCGCCGTCATCGCTCCCGGTGTAGTGCGCCAGACCGGTCGCTACCAGCGCATGACATTTGGCGAATTGAACGGCCACAGCAACGGACGCGGATCGCGGCTGCGCGACCTCTGCGCGGCCGCCGGGTTCGAGGGCGTGTTGAGCCCGGATGTCATGGTGCCGATCTGGGAGAAATTTCTGTTGCTGGTGCCGGCGGTGGGCCTCAACGCGCTGACCCGGTTGCCGCTCGGCAAGTGGCGCGCCGACCCCGACCTGCTGGCATTGTTCGGCGCTGCGTTGCGCGAGACCGATGCCGTCGGCCGCGCCGAGGGGGTGCGCCTGCCGCCTGACAGCGTCGAGAAGACGATGGCGGTGATGTGGTCGATGCCCGACCATCATATGACCTCGATGGGCAATGATCTGTTGCGCGGCAATCGTCTCGAGTTGGCGTGGCTTGTCGGCAAGGTCGTGGAGCTCGGCCGCCGTCACGGCATCCAGACACCAACCAACGACTTCATCTGTACCGCGCTCAAACCCTATGCCAACGGCGCTCCCGCCTAGCCTCTGTCAAGTGCCCTGCCTCGCCTTAGGGCCCCGCCATCCGTTGGCCCGAGATCAACGCCGCCGCGAAAGCCGCCGCGCAACGTGACGACCAAACCGGCGCGGCCTTCGAGACGGGTTCGCCCGGTGAATGCACCCTCGCCGTCACCGGGGCGAATTGGTGCATTCGATCAAAGACCGAAGATGGCCGATCAAAGACCGAAGATGGCGGCGCGCACCAGCGGATCGATCGACATGCCTGCTGTCCTCGCGGGTTCCGCCCTCTCCGCTCCCGCACGCGGATAGCGAAAAGGGATCTCCGCAGCGTGTCGTATTACCTACCCGCTGCGTTGCCGCCCCGGCGCCAGCACTCCCCGACAAAGGTCGGGACCCACCGCTGCCCACGAGTCCCGGCCCTGGCCGGTGTGACGAACAGCCAGAGGCGTATCCGCCTGCTACCCGCGGTTACTGGCGGGTGTATTTGACGACGCGGCGCACCCGGCCCCATTCGCCCGGCTGGACGACGTAGAGGTCCTTGTGCGAGTCGCACCAGATCCCGTGATTGGAACGATGGACCGGACCATCGCCCCAGCGCGCCAGCCGCTCGCCGTCTAGGGTCAGGATGCTGATCATGCCGCCATTGTGCTCGTTTACGTAAACGGCGTCTTCGTCATCGACATAAAAGAAGGCCGGGCCGATCAGTTCGGTCTTCCACACTTCGAGCAATTTGCCCTGCTGGTCGAACACCTGGACCCGGTCATTTTCGCGATCGGCGAGGAGGAGACGGCCGCGCCGGTCGATCCATACCCCGTGCGGCAGGTTGAACTGCCCCGGGGCCGTCCCCGGCTCACCCCACGAGGACAGATATTTGCCGTCAGCCGCGAATTTATGGACGCGGGCGTTGCCATAGCCGTCGCTGATGAAAAATTCTCCCGAAGGCGCAAACGCGATGTCGGTCGGCAGGTTGAACGGACCGCCGCCATGGGTGACTTTTTTCCACGCCGACGAACTGAAATCATCGGCCGGCACACCGGTGTCGGAGCGCTCGCCTTTGACGCCGATCGTGTGCAGCAACTCGCCGTCGGTCGTGAATTTCATGAACTGGCCGTGATATTCGTCGGTCAGCCACACGAAATCGTTCTCGTCGATGCGGATCGCATGCGGAAACGAAAACAACCCGGCACCCCACGACTTCAGGAAGTTGCCGTCACGATCGAAGACGACGACCGGATGCTCGGAATTGCGATTGAAGCAGTAGACCCGGTCTTGCGAGTCGACCGAGACCGCGCATGCCCTGACCTCGACATTTTCCGGCAGACGCATCCAATCTTCATTGACCTTGTAGGTGTATTTGCCGCTGCCGACGATGGGATCCATGGTTTCCCCCTTTCTGCTGTTGTGTGGCCGCTGGTCAAGTGATCCTGGCGGATTGCTGTTGCCGGCATTATAGCAGCTGAACCGGCGATGGGTTCGACAAACCTGCGGTGATGCCGACATCGGGCCGATCGGCTCGCGTCTCTTGCCCCGATTTGATACAGATATCGGGCGCCCGCTGCAGCAACTCGTTTTGGAAGGATGGCGGGAGACGGAGACGAGAATGGCGTTACCATCTGCCGGATCGAGCGACGAAACGCGGCCGACGACGCGGCTCTACCTGATCACGCCGCCGGCGGTCGATCCAGACAAATTCGCGAAGGACCTCGAAGCGGCGTTGGCCGGTGGCGATGTCGCCTGCCTGCAGTTGCGGCTCAAGGATGTCGATGACGCGGTCATTCGGCGGGCGACCGCGACGCTGCGGCCGATCGCGCAGGCGCACGATGTCGCCTTCATCATGAACGATCGGCCCGATCTCGCCGCCGAACTCGATTGTGACGGCGTCCATGTCGGCGAGGAGGACATGCCCTATGCCGATGCCCGCCGGCTGCTCGGCCCCGACCGGATTATTGGCGTGACCTGCGGCAACAGCCGCCACCGGGCGATCGCCGCGGCCGAAGCCGGCGCCGATTACGTCGCGTTCGGCGCGTTTTTCCCAAGCCCGACAAAAGGCGGAGCGAAGTACCGGGCCGACCCCGAAACTCTGCGCGACTGGAGCGAAACCACGGTCGTGCCGTGCTGCGCAATCGGCGGCATCACCCAGCAGAATTGCGCGCCGCTGGTCGAGGCCGGCGCCGATTTTCTCGCCGTGATATCGTCGATCTGGTCCTATCCCCAAGGCCCGCGCGCCGCCGTCGCCGAGTTCAACGCCGTGTTCGCGAGGCATGGGCGCGCCTATCGGCCAGAGTGACGCATCTGCGTATGGCCAGCCGCCAGCCCAACCTGACCTATTTCTCGCCCCCCAACCTGACCTATTTCTCGCCCAAGGTGGAAAAGCGCAAAAGCGCGATCGACGGTCGCGGCCTTTATGCGAAGCACGCGATCGAAGCGGGAGAGGTGGTTGTCGTGAAAGGCGGCTACATCCTCACCAAAACCCAGCGTGACGAGATCGGCAGGGCACTCGGACCCTCGGAAATTCAGATCACCGAAGATCTCTTCATCGGGCCGGCGACAGAGAGCCAGCGCGAAGGCGGGATGATGCATCTGAACCATTCTTGCGAGCCCAATCTCGGCCTCCAAGGCCAAATCGTCTTCGTCGCCCTCAGGAACATCGCCGCCGGCGAGGAACTGACCTGCGATTACGCGATGATCGACGACGAGCCGGGTGAGATGCAGTGTCGCTGCGGCAGCCCGAGCTGCCGCCGCATTGTCACCGGCGCCGACTGGCGGAAACCGGAAATCCAGAAGAAGTACGATGGTTATTTCTCCTGGTTCATTCAGCGGCGGATCGACGCCCTAAAGGCCGCCAGCGGCGGATCGACGCCCTAAAGGCCGCCAGCGGCGGATCGACGCCCTAAAGGCCGCGCTGTAGAATGGGTTGAGCGCGGCACTGCCCGGGGGCAGATCCGAGAGGGGGTCGCGGTGCTCGGCCGGTGCGCCGAACCGCCGAGCGACGGCTGCAAGCGCCTAGGTTACCGGCGCCCACAAGACGTCTTCGATGTCGGCGGCGGCGGTGGCCAGCATCACCAGCCGGTCAAAGCCGAGGGCGATGCCGGCTGCGGGCGGCAGGCCGTGTTCGAGGGCGGCGAGAAAATCCTCGTCGATCGGGTAGGTCTCGCCATAGAGCGCCTGCTTTCTCTTCTGGTCAGCAAGAAAGCGGGTGCGCTGTTCGGCCGGGTCGGTCAATTCGCCAAACGCGTTGGCGAGTTCGAGCCCGCAGACATAAAGCTCGAAACGCTCGGCCAGCCGCGGGTCAGCCGGGTTGCGCCGCGACAATGCCGCCATCGACGCAGGGAAATCGGAGAGCACCGTCGGGGCGCCGATGCCGAGGTTCGGCTCGATCCGGTCGAGAAAGATGCGAAAATAGAGCGCTTCCCAATCGTCACCCGAATGCGGCTCGATCCCGACCCGCCGCGCCGCATCCGCCAGCAACGCAAAATCCGGGGCGAGCGGGTCGTGAGCGGTCGCCTGGATATCGATGCCGCAATGGGTGCGGAACGCCTCGGCGACGCTGACCTCGTGCCACTGCCGCCGGGCATCGGCGCGGCCGCCCCGCCAGGTGAGGGTCTCGACGCCGGCCGCCGCCTGGCAGGCGCGCACCAGGCCGATGCAATCGGCGATCAAGTCGCGCCACCCGCGATCCGCGCGATACCATTCGAGCATCGAAAATTCGGGGTGGTGGGTGGCGCTGCGCTCGCCGTCGCGGAATACATGGGCCAGTTGCCAGATCCGCGGCATGCCGGCGGCCAGCAGCTTTTTCATCGCGAATTCGGGCGAGGTGTGCAGATAGCGCCGCACGGTGCGGCCATGGCGCGGGTCGTGCAGATCGGTGGCAAATGCGCGAAGATGGGGTTCAAGACCGGGGCTGACCTGCAATGCCGGGGTATCGACCTCGACAAATCCTTGCCCGGCAAAGTACGCGCGGATCGCTTCGAGCATGCGAGTGCGGGATGCGAGCCGCTCGCGGCGCAGCGCAAACCGCTCGGGGTGCCACCATTGCTCCGCCGGCCGGGCCATCAACTGGGCACTCCGTCTTGTGGTCAGGCGAACCCGTGCTAATGTCTGGGCTACAGCAGCGCCGCGCGCAGCCTTCCGGGATTCTCAACCGATGAAGATCAACGCCATCGATATCAAGCCAGGCAATGTCCTCGAACACCAGGGCAAGCTGTGGATCGTGCTGAAGCGGGATTTTGTCCAGCCTGGCAAGGGCGGCGCCTTTGCCCAGGTCGAGATGCGCGATCTGCGCAGCGGGATCAAGCTCAATGATCGGTTTCGCACGCAGGAAACGGTCGAGCGCGTCCGTCTCGACGAATTGGAAATGCAATACCTCTATACCGAGGGCGGCCAGGCGACCTTCATGGATAATGACAGCTTTGAGCAGGTATCGATCCCGACCGAGACGATCGGCGAGCCCGCCGATTTTCTGCGCGACGGCATGACCTGCAAGGTGATGCTGTATGAGGGCACGCCGCTGTCTGTCGAATTGCCGCCATCGGTGACGATGGAGGTGGTCGAGGCGGACCCGGTCGTGCGCGGCCAGACCGCCTCCTCGTCCTACAAGCCGGGCAAGCTCGAAAACGGCCGCCGCGTGATGATCCCGCCCTATATCGAGGCCGGCACCCGCATCGTCGTCAGCACCGCCGATGGCAGCTATATGGAGCGGGCGAAGGACTGAGCGCCGCATCGGGCAGGGCCGCCGGGAATGGCTTTACGCTCTCCGATCCTGAATGTGATGTCCAACGCCGCATTAAAGGCGGCGCGCGGGCTGTTGCGCGATTTTGGCGAGGTCGAGCAATTGCAGGTCTCGGTCAAAGGACCGGGCGACTTCGTCTCGACCGCCGATCTTAAGGCCGAGCGCATCCTGCGCACCGAGTTGACCCGGGCTCGTCCCGGCTATGGCCTATTGTTCGAAGAAGGCGGCGGCGAAGCGGGGACCGATCCGCGCCACCGCTGGATTGTCGACCCGCTCGACGGCACGACGAATTTCCTGCACGGCATTCCGCATTTCGCGATCTCGATCGCCCTCGAACGCGACGGCGAGATCGTCGCCGGGCTGATATATGACCCGATCCGCGACGAAATGTATTCCGCCGAAAAAGGCCTGGGCGCCTATGTCAATGACCGCCGGCTACGGGTGTCCGCGCGACGCCAGCTTCCCGAGGCTGTGATCGGCACCGGCATGCCGTTCGCCGGGCGCGGCGATCGGCAGATCTACCTGCCGACTTTGTCGGCAGTGATGGCCGCCACATCGGGAGTGCGCCGAATGGGGGCGGCGGCTCTCGATCTTGCCTATGTCGCGGCGGGTCGGTTTGACGGGTTCTGGGAGTTCGGCTTGTCGCCCTGGGATATCGCCGCCGGGCTGTTGATCGTGCGCGAGGCGGGCGGCTATGTCAGTGATTTGTCGGGCGGCCACACGATGCTGACAAGCGGCGACGTTCTCGCCGCCAACGACCATCTGCATCTGCCGCTGGCTGCCCTCATTCGCGAGACGCTCCGCTCGGGGCGCTCAGCCGTGCGCGTCGGCATGCCGCACGGAAAGGTAGAGCGATAGCGGTTGCCTTCGCGGAAATTTTATTGAATTCGGACGACAGTCGGGGTAAGTTTGCAGCTCTCGACAGCCCGGCGAACCGGCGTCTGGCGACGCCCACCGGAGTTGGCGGGGCTCGGGGGTGGTCTCAACATGCGCATAGTGCTCGGCCGCTTGACCTGGCGGCCGACCCTCAACCCGGAGCCAGAAATGCTGCAACCGGCGAATGTGGCGCCATCCCGTCCGATCGGCGGATCGGCCCGATGAACCGGCCGCGTCGTTTTCTGGTGCGCATGGGGTTGTTCCTCGTGCTCGTCGCCGCTCTCGCGGCAGCACTCGGCAAGCCGCTTGCCGTCGCATTTATGGGCAACCCCGCCGTCAACGGGGTGATTGTCGGGACTCTCATCGCCGGCATCTTCTACATCTTTCGTCAGGTGCTGATGCTCGAGCCCGAGATCGAGTGGATCGAGGGTTTTCGTCAGGAGCAAGCCGGCAACGGATTGCCGATGACGGGCCGGCGGAACGAGCCACGCCTGTTGGCGCCGATGGCACGGATGCTGGGCGCGCGTCACGGCGGCCGCGTCAGTTTGTCGACCAGTTCATTGCAGACGCTGCTCGACGGCATCGGCTCCCGGCTCAGCGAAACGCGCGAGACCTCGCGCTACCTGATTGGCGTGCTGATCTTTCTCGGCCTGCTCGGGACGTTTTATGGCCTGTTGGAGACGGTGCGCTCGGTCGGCGGGGTGATCGGCGGATTAAATGTCGGGGGCGGCGATCTCGCTCGCGCCTTTGCCAACCTCAAAGCCGGTCTCGAATCGCCGCTGGCGGGGATGGGGACCGCGTTCAGTTCGTCGCTGTTCGGGCTCGCCGGCAGCCTGGTGCTCGGCTTTCTCGATCTGCAGGCTGGCCAGGCCCAAAACCGCTTTTACAACGATCTCGAAGAGTGGCTGTCGAGCTTTACCAGGCTCTCCGGCGGGACATTGGGTGACGGCGGCGAGACGCCGATCCCGGTCTATATCCAGGCTTTGCTTGAGCAGACCGCGGATAGTCTTGACCAACTGCAGCGCATTCTTGCCCATGGCGAGGAGAGCCGCATCGGCGCCAATTCGACCTTGGCGAATTTGACCGAACGCCTAGGCATCCTGGGCGAGCAGATGAAGGCAGGGCAGATGCTGATGCTGCGGCTTGCCGAAAACCAGCTGGACCTCAAACCCGTGCTTGCGCGTCTGGCCGACATCACTGAGGATTCGAGCGGGAACGACGCGTTGCGCAACCATCTTCGCAATATCGAAGCCTATACCGCCCGGCTGATCGAAGACACCGCGCAAGGCCGCACCCAGAGCGTCCAGGAATTGCGCGGCGAGATCCGCATCCTCGCGCGCACCATCGCGGCGTTGGCCGAAGAAGGCCGGCGCTGAGCCCGGTCCGTCCGGCAACCCGCTCCCCAGGAACACATGGCTATCTCGCCGCGCCACTCCCGACGTCCGAGCATCGACATCTGGCCCGGTTTTGTCGATGCGCTGTCGCAGTTGTTGATGGTCATCATCTTCATCCTGCTGGTGTTCACCGCTGGGCAGTTCTACTTGTCCGCAGCGCTGTCCGGGCGCGAAGAAGCGCTGCATAAGTTACAGCGGCAAGTCGATGCGCTTGCCAACCTGCTGTCGCTCGAACGGTCCACCAACAGCGATCTTCGGCAATCGTCGATGCGGCTCGATGCCCAGCTGAAAAGTGCCGTCGCCGAGCGCAACCGGCTGAGTACCGAGGTGACGGGCCTTACCGCCAAGGCGGACGAGACGGCCAAATTGCGCGAGCGATCCGAAGAACTCGAAGCAAGTCTCGGCGCCGAGCAGCAGCAAACGACGCTCGCACAAAACGCGCTTGACGCTGAAAAATCGATCAGCAGCCAGGCGCTTGCCAAAGTCGACTTACTGAACCAGCAAATTGCGGCCTTGCGCCAACAACTCTCTGCAATCGCCGCGGCACTCAATATTTCCAAGGGGAAGGTCAAGTCTCAACAAGCCCAGATCGCCGATCTCGGGCAAAAACTCAACGTGGCGCTCGCCAGCAAGGTCGAGGAACTCGCCCGCTATCGATCAGAGTTTTTTGGACGCCTGCATGACATTCTCGGCGACCGGCCTGACATCCGCGTCGTCGGCGACCGCTTTGTCTTCCAGTCGGAAGTGCTGTTTGCACCGGGCAGCGCCGATCTGACCGACGCGGCCAAAAAGGATCTCGACCCCGTCATTGACGCACTAAAGCAGATCGCGGCCGAAATTCCACCTGACATCAATTGGGTGCTGCAGGTCAGCGGCTATACCGATCACAATCCGATCAATACATCGCAGTTCCCGTCGAATTGGGAATTATCGACGGCGCGCGCCCTGTCGGTTGTGCGCTATGCGATCAGCAAGGGCATCCCGACAAACCGTCTCGCCGCGGCCGGCTTTGCTGATACCGATCCGATCGATCCGGGCAACACCCCCGAGGCTTACAAGCACAATCGCCGGATCGAACTGAAGCTAACCGAACGTTGATCTCTTGCCTCCGCGGCGGTTTCGGATTTTCCGCTGTGCCCTGCTCTACCGGTGTTGCCGCCGTTTGCGCCGTCTTGGCCAGGCATGCCATGGCTGCGGTCGAGGGAAATCGGCCGTCTGCGACCACCATACGCAACCGGAGATCCCAAGGCGTACTTATGGTCGTATCGCGGCGTTTCTCCGCTCGATCCCGCATTGTTGCAACGGCTCGACAGGATCGCCGCGGGCTCGGCCGGGCCATTCCGCCTGCCGGGCGGAAGAGTAAACCGGGCGAAAGTAACCCGGGACGGGAGCGATAGCCCGGTTCGCTTAATCGAGCACGATCCGCGAGCCGGTGGCGCCGTTCAGCAGGCGCCGCAGGTGAAAACCGACCAGATGATCCTCGCTATGCACCCCGAGGAGGGCGGCAAAGGCCGGCATCGCCATCGGATCCTCGGCCTCGAGTTTCGCAAAGGCATCGAGATAAGCCTGCGTCGCTAAACTTTCGTTGGTCGCCGCGGATAGCGGTTCGAATGCGCGCAGGCTCTCCTTGCGACCGCGCAGCAGAAGATCGCCGATCGGGCGCCCTTGGAAGCCAGGCACGCGGCTCGCGACGCTCTGACTGACACAGATTCGGGTGCCCAGCTGCTTGTTCGCCGCTTCAAGCCGAGCCGCAGTATTCACTGTGTCGCCATACGCGGTGTAGTCAAAAAATTTGCCGCCGCCGAAATTGCCGACGATGGCAGGGCCGGCGGCAAGACCGAGTCGCGTCAGCCCTAGCGCCACATCACGTTCGCGCCATCGCGCACGGAACGCCTGCGCGTAGACGTCGAGCTCAAGCGCGCAAGCGACGGCGCGCGCTGCGTGGTCGGGCTGCTCTGCCGGGGCGCCAAACAGAATATGCATCGCGTCTCCGATGATTTTGATGACCGTGCCGCCATGCGCGAAGGCGACCTCGGTCATGCCGCCGATGTAGTCGTTGAGC
>DATJLK010000108.1:0-27712 GCA_035509615.1 Allostellaceae bacterium
GAGACGCATAAGCTCCGGGGAACGCATGGGTAGCAGCCACAGTCAGACTGCCAATGGAAATACCACCGGCCGCGCAGCCGATGGACCGAATGCGACCACTGGCAATGACTTAAGTCAAAATCCTCCTAATCAGCCACAATCTCTCGTCTTTCAGCGGTTAGCGGACAGTAACGCGTAGCCGGGACCAAGGGGTGATCGGGCATAGAGGGATGGTGCCCAGGGGCGGAATTGAACCACCGACACACGGATTTTCAGTCCGTTGCTCTACCAACTGAGCTACCTGGGCGCACCGGCGAGCGGCGCTTATAGAGGATCAGGCATGTGCTTGTCCAGCCGCTCAACCGGATAAATAAGTCGACGGGAATTCGCCCTTTATCGTCGATCCGATAGGTCCTGAGTCAAGCGAATGCCGCTGCTTGGACGCAACGCTACTCGTCGGCGGCGACTGCTTCGCCGGGGGCTGCCATCATCGCTTCGGCGACAAGGCCGGCATTGGCACGGATTGCGCGCTCGATTGCATCGCCGACATCCGGATGTTCGCGCAGGTAATTCTTGGCGTTTTCACGACCCTGGCCGACGCGCTGGCCGTCATAGGAAAACCACGAGCCCGATTTCTCGACCACCCCGGCCTGGACACCGAGATCGATGAGTTCGCCGCGCTTGGAGATGCCTTCGCCATACATGATATCGAAATCGACCACCTTGAATGGCGGTGCCATCTTGTTCTTGACGACCTTGACCCGGGTCTGGTTGCCGATCACCTGGTCACGTTCCTTGATCGAGCCGATGCGACGGATATCGAGCCGGACCGATGCGTAAAACTTGAGCGCGTTGCCGCCGGTCGTCGTTTCCGGATTGCCGAACATGACGCCGATTTTATAGCGGATCTGATTGATAAAGATGACGATGGTGTGCGAACGCGAGATCGAGCCGGTCAGCTTGCGCAATGCCTGGCTCATCAGCCGGGCCTGCAGCCCCATATGGCTGTCACCCATCTCGCCTTCGAGCTCGGCGCGTGGGACGAGGGCGGCGACCGAATCGATGACCAGAACGTCGATGGCACCCGAGCGCACCAATGTGTCGGCGATTTCGAGCGCCTGCTCGCCCGCATCGGGTTGCGAGATCAACAGATCGTCGACATTGACCCCGAGTTTGCGGGCGTAAGCCGGGTCGAGCGCATGCTCGGCATCGATAAAGCCGCAGGTCCCGCCGGCGCGCTGACCCTCAGCAATGACGTGTAAGGCGAGGGTGGTCTTGCCCGAGCTTTCCGGACCGTAGATTTCGATGATCCGGCCGCGCGGCAAACCGCCGATGCCAAGGGCGATATCGAGACCGAGCGAACCGGTCGCAATGACCTCGGTATCGCCTGCGGTCTCGTGCGATCCGAGCTTCATGATCGAGCCCTTGCCAAAGGCTCGTTCAATCTGACCGAGCGCCGCATCCAAAGCCCGTTGCTTGTCCATCGCTTCTTTGTCCAACAGGCGCAATGCCGTCTGCATGCCGAGGCCCTCCGTTATTTCACACCCGGCGCTACCGTGCAACGCGCCACCACGAGGCTAGTGTACCGGTTTTGTTCGGAAACGCAATCGGCGAATTGCGAAGATCCGCAGTCGCTGCGCAACACCTCCTTCACCTTCAGGGCCAACTGCTTCAAATCGAACGGCTTTGGCAGAAAGTGGATATCGCGTTCCTGGTCGAGACGCTGGCGAAAACCATCCTCGGCATAACCGGAAATGAAGATCACTTTGATGTGGCAATCAAGATCCCGCAATTCGCGGACCAGAGCCGGCCCGTCCAGCTGCGGCATGACCACGTCGGTGATTACCAGATCGATCGGGTCGGCGGCATCGCGGATCATCGCCAACGCCGACTCGCCGTTTTTGGCTTCGATCACCCGATAGCCTTTGTTGCGCAAAGCGCGGGCGCCAAACATGCGCACGGCATCGTCATCTTCGACCAGCATGATCGTGCCGCTGCCGGTCAAGTCGCGGGCGATGGCGGGCTCGGCCTCGGCAATTTCGCGCGGCGGCGCATCGGCGGCGAGATTGCCCGGCAGATAGATCGAAAAAATCGTGCCGCGCCCCGGACAACTCTCGACAAAGATAAACCCGCCTGTCTGTTTGACGATGCCGTAGACGGTCGAGAGCCCCAGCCCGGTGCCGGACCCGACCTCCTTTGTCGAAAAAAACGGCTCAAAGATGCGCGCCAATGTATCGGGAGCGATGCCGACGCCGGTATCGGTGACTTCGATCAGCACATAGTCTCCCGCCGGCATGATTTCGGTTCCGCGTCGAACCGGGCGGGGCTGATACGATCTTTGGGTCCGGATTGTCAGCCGGCCGCCCTCCGGCATCGCGTCGCGGGCGTTGACCGCAAGATTGATGACGACCTGTTCGAGCTGGCTCTGATCGACTTTGACCAGACCGAGATCCCGGCCATGGACAAATTCAAGCTCGATATTTTCGCCGATCAGCCGCCGCAGCAGATGCGACAATTCGGCCAGCACATCGGTGATGTCCAACACCCGCGGCTGCAGGGTCTGCTGACGCGAAAAGGCCAGCAATTGGCGTACGAGATTGGCGGCGCGGTTGGCGTTCTGCTTGATCTGCATGATGTCGGCAAAAGCGGGATCGCCCGGCCGTGACCGCAAGAGCAGCAGATCGCAAAATCCAATCATCGCCGTCAACAGATTGTTGAAATCGTGCGCCACCCCGCCCGCGAACTGGCCGACCGCCTGCATTTTCTGCGATTGGGCAAAGTGGGTCTCGAGTTGCTTCTGCTCGGTAACGTCGATGAAATATAGTGTCAGGCTGCGGGTCCGATCCGCCCCGGCCGGTGAAGCCATATTGTCATCCGGTCCGGATTTGATGGCCGGCATCGGGCGCGCATCGTCGGTCAAGTCCGCATCAGCGGTATTGTCAAAGCGGTTGAGGAGCAGAACCATGGTCCGCTCGCTCGGCGGCGCCAGGCGAATTTCGACCGGGCTGCGGTCCTCCCGACCGAGCGCGGCATCGGCGAGTCTGGCGGCGACCGCGGCGCGATCTTCCGGGTTCAGCAGGGCGATCAGTCCGCGACCGATCAAGGTCTCGGGGCCGGCGTCAAACAATTCGCCAAGCGCGCGGTTTGCCTTGGTGAAACATCCCAGAGCGTCGATGACGCCGATCCCGACCGGCGCATCGGCGAAGAATGGCTGAAGCGCCGGGTCGGTCGGCGCCGCCACCAGCGCCGACATGACGTCATCGACCCGCGTCTGCGCTCCGGGGGCGGTGCTTCGCTCGACCATTTGTGCTCCGGGCTTGCTGCCGAGGGGGTCGATTGCGACCTCCTGTGGTCGGCTGATAGCGTCGTGACATCCGCCAGAGAGACGGACAACGGCGGGATCGGCTGACGTTACGGCACCGTCCTTCGCCGCCACCCGCCGCGTCTCGCCACGCCTGAGGACATCGAGCCCGACCTTCGCCGCCGCCGCGCCGCCGATTGCGCCGGCCACAGCAATTGCCAAGACCGCGAAACCCAGCGGTGCAAACCGCAGCACCGGCGTCGAGGCTCCGGCAATGGCGGCGCCAACGACCGCGGCGATGGCGATGCCAGCGACCGGCCACAACAACATACGACGCCGCCAATGCGGCCGATCGAGGCCGGCCCAAACCGCTCTTGGCCAGCCGGGTTTGAGGACTACCCTTTTTGCGTCCCCGGCGCCGAACGGTTCGGCCTTGATCGCCATTTTTCTCGCCTTATAAGATCGACGACCCTTTCATTCTACCAACGATCAGCGGCCTGACAACCCCGAAGTTCCAACTTTGTTTCCGATCAGGCGGCCGATGCTCGTCGATTGGCGGGTCTGCGTCAGCAGCGGCGACACCCCGCGTCAGTCGTCGCGGTGGGTTCGCTCCATCCGCTCATGGCGCTCCTGCGCTTCGATGCTGAGGGTGGCGATCGGCCGGGCCTCGAGGCGGCGGATACCGATCGGCTCGTCGGTTTCTTCGCAATAGCCGTAAGTACCGTCGGCAATACGGTGGAGTGCCGCATCGATTTTCGAAATCAGCTTGCGCTCGCGCGCCCGGGTGCGCAGTTCAATCAACCTCTCCGCCTCGAGCGCGGCGCGATCGGTCAGATCGGGTTTCAACAGGCTCTCTTCCTTCAGATGCTGCAGGGTATCGATTGATTCGGCGAGCAGCGACTCGCGCCAGCGCAGCAGCTTTTGTCGAAAGTATTCGACCTGAAGCGGGCTCATGAACTCTTCGTCATCGGAGGGGCGATAACCTGGCGGAAGCGACGGACGCATCGGTCTCCCCGAAGCGGTGAAATAGCGGGCCGGAGTATATGAATCGGCGGGTTGCGCTTCAAGCGCGAGAATCGCCGGAAGCGTGTTGATTCGGCACGCGTTTCACATCACCGACGGGGCCGGCCGCACGGCTTTGGCACGGTTTCGCCGAGATCCCCCGCGGCAACGCCGCGACCCGCAGACGCCGCTCCACGCCAGCCTTTCCGGGCCGGTGCGCCGCCATCGGCAGCAAGTGGAGCGGCGGTGCCGGTTAATAATCTTACCCTGATCCGGCTGTCTTGACTTAGCAATTCTTTAAGCGCTGCGGCTCTATTCTGTTGTCATGGATCAGAAAGACCCAGCCGGGGAACCTCTGCTGCCGGCGCCTGACACCAAACGGTGGGTGGCTCGGCGCAAGGCGGTCATCGTCAACGCGGTACGCAACGGTGCGCTGACCCTCGATGAGGCGTGCCGGCGCTACCAGCTTTCGATCGAGGAATTTCATGCCTGGCAAAAAGCGATCGACGCGCATGGCGTTGCCGGGCTGCGGGTGACCCGGCTGCAGATATACCGCGACCCGCCGCCGAACCGTCCAGCCAAACCTTCCTATTAGCCAGACCTTCCTACAAAAGGCTTGCGGCGCAGGCAAAAGGCTTGCGGCGCAGGCAGGCGGCGCTAAGGTGAGCCGCCCCGGCGCGGAGCGACGGTCAGACCGCCGGCCGGGAACGGATGTCGTCGGGGATTTTGCGCGGCAGAAATTGCCCATCGGCGGGTGAGCCCAGAAACCGGCCGTTTTCGACCACGATCTTGCCGCGCAGGATCGTCATGCTGGGCCATACCGCGACCTCGTGGCCCTCCCACGGGGTGTAATCGGTCTCGTGCAGATCCTCTTTGCGCAATGTTCGGCGCAGCCGCGGGTCGAGCAGCACGATATCGGCATCCGAGCCGATGGCGAGCGCGCCTTTGCGCGGGTAGAGGCCCATGATGCGGGCGGCGTTTGCGGCGGTCAGCCCGACAAAATCGACGAGACTATAGCCGCGCTTTTCGACCAAATGCGTATACATCAGCGACACTCGCGGCTCGACCCCGGAATTGCCGCCGGTGGTGTCGTCGATCCGCCGGCCCTGCAATTTGACCTGCAATGGACAGCACACCTCGTCGGTGGCGATCGCCTGGATCGCGCCATGGTCGGTGGCCGCCCATAGCGCCGCTTGGTCCTGTGGGAATTTGAGCGACGGATAGGTGTGAAACATCTGCCCGCCCGGCCGCTTGTAGTCTTCGGCATTGTAGAGCAAGTATTGGTGCAAGGTTTCGCCGTAGATCGGAAAGCCGCGCGCCCGCGAAGCGGCGATCGCCGCCACCCCGGTCGCGGCCGAGACGTGAACCATGTAGAGTGCGGCGCCTTCGACGTTCTCGGCCAGCCGGATCACCCGGTTGAACGACAGATCTTCGGACAGGGTACTGTGGACCTCGGCCATGTTTTCAAAGCCGACGCGGTCCTCTCGGGTCAGCTTTTCATACATGTGCATGACGATGTCGTTGTCTTCGGCATGGATCGCGGCAACGGCACCCGCCTCGCCAAGGATCTTCAACACCTCCCAGATATCGCCAAACCGGACCATGCGCCCCTGACGGTTGGGCCGGATGTCGGTGGTGAACATCTTGACCGAGGCGTGCCCCTCCTGGATCGCCTCCGGCAGCGGATCGAGCACTCCTGACGACAATTTCCCATGCAGCAGCAGGTGAAAGCCATAGTCGCAATGGCAGGCGCCGGCCCATTCGCGCTGGCGCAGGGTGATCGATTGCTGCAGCGGCTGATCGGATGGGCACGGCGCGAAATCGAGCAGCGTCGTGGTGCCGCCATAAAGTGCCGCACGGCTCACCTGATCGGGCGGTGCGCTCAGCAAATCCTCGTTGCGCCCGGGAAACGGGATCGGCGAATTGCAATGGATGTGCGGATCGACCCCGCCGGGAACGACGATCTGCCCGGCAGCATCGACGGTACGCGACGCTCCCGCGGCGGCGAGACTACCGGGCGCGCCGATCGCGGCGATCTTGCCGCTGGCAACTCCGATATCGGCCGGCGCCGCAGCCCCCGGCAGGACCGCCAATCCGCCGGCAATGATCAGATCGAACATCGGGGTTTCCTTTGCTATTGACGGCGAACTGGCGATATCTGGCTGACGGCATCAGTGTCACGGCTTCAATCGCCGGCGTCCAGCGGTTTGCGCGGGCGTCGCGGATGGCACCAATCCTGGCGCCCGGCGAACAGCGCCGAGACCGCACGTCGCGTGCTCCATTGCGCGGCATAGGCCGCCGCCACCGTCCGCGAAGCGACCAGGTTCAGATCTTCCGAATTGCGCGCCGCGTTGCGGGTCCAGTTGTACGAGCCCATCAGGGTCACCGCATCATCGATGACCATCGTCTTGGCATGGGCGATCGGTACGGTATGGTCGATCCAGATCAGCGTCCCGGCCTCTGCCAAGGCATCAATGCCGCTGTTGCGCTCGCACGGGGTCCGCTTATCCGCGATAAGCCTGACATCGACGCCGCGGTTGCGGGCGCGCACCAGCGCTTCGACGATGCCGGCGCCGGTCGTCAGATTATAGGCATTGACCAGGATTTCGCGCCGGGCTCCGTCGACGGCTCGGATCACGGCCGCCGCGCAATCCTGTTCCGGGGCAAAGCACACGGCGATGGTCGCTCTGATCGGTTCCGACCTCGGGTCCGGCATTGCTGCGCCGACTGGTACTGATGCCTGGACCGCCATGGCCGCCACCGCTGCCAGTAATATCCCGGCAAAATTGCGTCGTGTTGCGCTGAATGTCGCCGCTGTCACCCGCCATACGATAATCGGCGGAGGTTAACTCGCGATTTGCGGGTTGGTACTTGGTTCCCTGGTCGCAAAAAGGGTGTCGCTGGCGCTGATCTCCAATGGCGATGGCCCGCTGTGGCGGTTCGGGCAAATACCGCGCAAACCGGCGCATTGGCGACATTCATGCCCGCCCGCGCCGGCGCGGGAGTGATCGCGACGATGGCCCTGATCAGGCGCGGCGAGCACCCCCGCCGGTGCCGATGGCCGGGTCGCTGACGCTGTCTGCACCAGTCTCGACATGACCGGCCAAGCGGCGCGAAAAGGCGCTGTCGCTCGCTACTTCTACCAGCAGATCGTACCAGCCGAAACTCGCCTGCAATGGCCGGTCGTCGCGGACAGAGCCGCCGGCGGCGATCGACCGGACCATCGACCGCCCACTATAAGCATCGGTGATGGTGACGCGACGCGGGGTCGGGCCACGATTGGCAACGATCAGGATCAGCCCACCATCGTCGCGGTCGTAGCGACAATCGACTGCGACATCGGCCGCGCCGCTTGCCAGGCTGCCCTTGAAGGCGCGCAAGAAGCCGTTCGGGCCGTAGACTGAGAAATCATACCCAGTGCGACCAGCGGCCAGCAAAGCCCAGCTGTCGGACAGCGACTTTCCGGCTTCGACCGTGTAGGTCCACGGCCCGATCGAAGGATCACCGGAACGCACCTGAAAGCACGCCCCTGCAGCACCGGTATTGGTAAAATCGATCGAGAAGGTTCCTTGCGACAGATCGGCTCGGCCGGCAACATAGAACTCATACGGCAATGCCCTTGCGCGGCGCAGGCCCGGTTCTTGGGTCGGCACCGCCTGATCGATCGGCGGCACCGGGATATAATCCGGGTGTCTCAGCCGGTCGGGCGGCGCGTATGCGGCCGTGCTCGGCAATGGGACCGGAAGGGCATTCGGGTTCTCAAAATTGAAGGCCGCAGTCAGATCCCCGCAAACCGCACGGCGCCATGGCGTGATATTGCTTTCATAGATCCCGGGATAGGCTCGGCCAAACCGCTTCTCGATAAACTGGATCAGCGAGGTGTGGTCAAAGGTCTGCGAACAGACCCAGCCACCTTTGCTCCACGGCGACACCACGATCAGCGGCACGCGAGGCCCCAAGCCGTAGGGGCCGCTGGCATAGGTCGAGTTACCCGGAAAGATCTCCAAGGTGGTGTCGGCGGTCGATAATCCTTGGTGCCGGGATTGCGGCGGGTAGGGCGGCACCATGTGGTCGAAGAAACCGTCGTTTTCGTCGTACATGACAAAGAGCGCGGTCCGGCTCCACACCTCTGCGTTGGCGGTCAACGCGGCGAGCGCATTCGACACATACCAGGCGCCGTAACTCGCCGGCCAATTCGGATGCTCGCAATAGGCCTCGGGCGCCACGATCCAGGAGACCTGCGGCAAGTGGTTGGTCAGCACGTCCCTTCGCAGGATATCGAACAACGTCCCGCCGACCGAAATATCGGTCCCGGTCTTTGCCCCCAGATAGAGCGGCGAACCGGGCTGGGCATTTTGATACTGATGAAAATACAATAGCGAGTTGTCGCCGTAATTGCCGATATAAGGATTACTGGTCCAGCCCCAAGAACCAGCTGCGTCAAGCCCGATGCCGATGTCCTGATAGACCTTCCAGGTAATCCCCGCAGCCTGGAGCAACTCGGGATAGGTCGACCAGCCGTAGCCGGCCTCGGCGTTGTCGATCACCGGCCCGCCACCGCTGCCGTCATTGCCGACCCACCCGGTCCACATGTAATAGCGGTTCGGATCGGTCGAACACATGGTCGAGCAGTGATAGCCGTCGCAGATCGTAAACGCATCGGCCAGCATAGTGAAACGGGATATCGTTGCGCGTCAGATGCGCCATCGTGACCGGGCCTTTGGCCGGCACCCATTGATCGTAATTGCCGAGGTTCCAGGCCTGATGGGTCGAGGTCCAGTCATGCGCCAGATCTTCGAGGAACTGCAGTCCGAGGTCGGGCGCGGTCGGATGGAACGGCAGCACATAGCCGGCCGCATCGGGCTGATACCAGACCGGATTGCCCGAAGGCAGAATAACCGCACGCGGATCGTCATATCCCCGCACCCCTCGCAGGGTCCCAAAGTAATGATCAAATGAACGGTTTTCCTGCATCAGGAAGACGATGTGCTCGACGTCGTCGATCGTCCCGGAGCTGATATGCGCGGGTATCGCCAAGGCGCGGCCGATGCTTGCCGAGAATGCCGCCGCTGCAGCCGAACCGCCCAACATGCGCATAAAGCTGCGCCGATTGCTTGTCGTCATAGGCCGTATCCTCGCCATCGCGTATCGCCCGGATGCGAGGAGTCTCATTACCCACGGAGTGTGACCGATGCGGGTACGGGAGGTTGCGGCAATGTGAAATTAATCGATTTTTCGAACCGGGGTTTTATCGCCTCACGGCTGCGCGCCGGCCAGGAAACCGGCGCAAACCGCGCGCCGGCGGCGGCGACAACCACCCTCTTTGGGGCAGGGCTCAGCAGCGCTGCCATCAGAGCGGCGCAAACCGCGCGCGGCGCCGGCGACAACCACCCGCCGCGGGCAACAGCCATTGTCCACCACGGTTTGTCGGCGGTTCGGTCCGACATGGAAAACCCGGGAGTTGGTGGGAGACCCGGGAGTCGGCGGGACACCCGGGGCTCGGTGCGCGCTCGGAAATCGAACCTACGAACCCTGGTCCCGCAGAGTGGGCGAGCGACGCCGAAGGCGGGCATGTCCGATTGCGAGGACGGCGGTCGGTTCGCTCAGCCCATTGCGAGCAACAGCTCGATGATCACGCCACTCAGTTGATCGACGCGAGTTCCTCGATCCGCAGACCGGCGCGGACCCGGCCGACCAGTTCTTCCGGGTCGTAGACGATGCCGACCGGGTTTTTGTCATTGGCCGACCGCTGCTTCATATAGGCTTTGCCTTCGGCCTCGGTCGCAAAATTGTCGACCAGGAGTTCGACCTGGTTGTGATCGGGGTCGTGATAGTACATCGACGTCGTCACCCCATGGTTGACGCAGCGATGCGGAAGAATGCCGATCTGCTTGAGCCGCTGATAATTTTCGGTCAGGTCGTCAAGACCGCCAAAAGTAAAGGCGACGTGATGCAGCCCCGCTTCCTTGCCGGCTTTGGGGCCGTCGGGTTCGCGATCGGCCAGCGGACCGGGGTCGAGAAAAGCGACCCGGTGGTGCTCGTTGTCATAGCTGATGAACGAGATGCGCTCGGCCTCGTAGAGGAGTTCGGCTCCGAGCACGGTGCAATACCAATCGATCATCTCGGGCCGGCGATTGGTCTGCAGCACGATATGCGACAACTTTTTGGGCGACGCCATAATCTCCTCCCTGTCGAAGCGAGCAGCGATCTCGCGGTTCGGTGCAATCACAAACTGTGTATCAAGTCAACAACAACCGCGCGCCAGCCCAACCGCGTCGCGTCATCCGGTCCAATCGCAATCGCCCCCGGCGCCGCGCAAACCGGGTCGGCACTGATGGCTGCGGACGGGATGTTTCGCCCGGGTCAGACCAGGCGAGCGAGATAACGCACCACCGTAATCGCCAGCAACGCCGCTCCCGACACAAACAGGACCGCGCCCGAGCCCCGGCTGATCCAGGCCAGTTGGCGTGGCTCGATTGCGCGGCGGAACAGGCCGATGCCAAAGCTCAAGATCAGCCACCACAGCAGCGAGCCGGTCCAGACCCCGGCAACCAGCATCGCGGCCGACGGCAAAGTCGCGTGCCTCCCGCTGAGCCCCAGCGCGGCAAAGATCCCGAGAAATGCGACAATGGTTATCGGGTTGGTTATCGACAGCACGAAGGTCGACGCAAAGCTGCGCATCAAGGTCTCGGTGTCGTGATGCTCGCCGACCATCGCCGGCGGCGGACTGAAAAAGGCGCGAGCCCCGGCGTAGAGCAGGTAGCAACCACCCGCCAAGCGCAGCTGAACCTGATAGCCGAGAAGCCAGTGCGAGATGAAGGTCAGGCCAAATGCGGCGGTGATCCCGAACAGCGCGTCGGCGCTCGCCGCACCGAGGCCGGCAACGAGGCCGGTAAGCTTGCCGTCAAAGACGGTCTTGCGCAGGCACAGAACGCCGACCGGACCGACCGGCACCGCGATGATGGCACCGACTGCGATGCCCTTGAGAAAAAACACCAAAACCATCGGGCACGCCTCTGGCCGGGACGGTCGATAGTCTTGGGGATGCGTCGCCACGGCGCAACGCGAAATGCGTGCCGGTTTTACCGCCGGCGCGGCTGCGCTATGCTGCGGTGCAGACGTTTTACCGCGCGGAGTGCGCCGATGTCCGATGCCGAGAATGCCCATCGCTTCGCCTTTGCGTCAATCGATGGCGAAAAGCTGCCGCTCGATGCCTGGCGCGGCCGACCGGTGCTGGTGGTCAACACGGCCTCGTTCTGCGGCTATACCCCGCAATACCGCGACCTTGAAACCTTGTGGCGGCGCTATCGCGAGCGCGGGCTGGTCGTGCTCGGCGTACCGTCGAACGATTTCGGCCAGCAGGAGCCGGGATCGGCGACGGAGATCAAGAACTTCTGCGAGACCAATTATGCGGTAGACTTTCCGCTGGCCGAGAAATGCCGGGTCATCGGCGGCGAGGCGCATCCGTTTTATCGGTGGATTGCCGACAGCCTCGGGGAGGCGGGCACACCGCGCTGGAATTTTCACAAATACCTGATCAGCCCGGATGGCGAGTTGGTTGGCGCCTGGCCGTCCTCGGTCAGTCCGACAGACCGCCGCATAACCGGTGAAATCGACAAAATGCTTCAACCGGGAGTGTGAGGCAGCGGGTAGTCACCTTTGCGCGTCGCAGTGACAGCGCGGTCGCAGTGACGGCGCGGTCGCAGTGACGGCGCGATCCGATCACGTGGTTGCTGCTGTCGGCGGCGGCGCCGATGCAGCATTCGGCACCGGCAACCGGGCGGCTTTCGGTATGGTTCGGACCGCCAGCATTTCGCGTTTGCCGCGAATTTCGATCTCGTGTTGCGGCAGTGCGGAGAGGTCGAGCCCAGCGCGCTCGACCACTGCCTCCGAGACGACGAGTTCGCAATCGTAATCCTTGGTCAGTTCCTGCAGCCGGCTCGCGGTGTTGACCGCATCGCCGATCGCGGTGATTGACGAGGCAGCGCCAAAGCCCATCTCGCCGATGATGATCGGTCCCGCGTGGATGCCGATGCCGATGCGCAGGGGCTGGTCGATCTCGGCGCGCAGCGAGGCATTGAGCTCGCCCATCCGCTGCGAGATCAGCCGCGCCGCGGCAAGCGCGCTGCGGCAGCCCGCTTCGGCGCCGTTCTCGATGCCGAACAGCGCCATGACGCCATCGCCGAGGAATTTGTCGATGCGCCCGCCAACACTCTCGACGGAACGGCCGATGGCGGCGAAATAGCGATTGAGGATAAAGACGACGTCGTAGGGCAGCCGGCCCTCGGAAAGGGCGGTAAAGCCACGGATGTCGGTAAACATGATCGCGATCTCACGCTCGCTGCCCTGGGCGAAATCGACCCGGCGATTACCGTCGCGGGCATAGGCAAAGGGCGGCAACAGCGGCGTCACCTCGATCGTCCCCCGCGGCCGCACCTGGCAGGCGAGGCGGACGTTGGGAGTGGCGCCGATGCGGCGCAAGACCCGCCGTTCCATCTCGGCCGGAGGATCGATGCTGCCGAGTTCGCCGCGCACCCTGACCCGGCAGGTCGAGCAACGTCCGCGACCGCCGCAGATATGGGCGTGCGGGATGCGGGCGATGCGGCTCGCCTCGAGCACGCTGGTGCCGGGCATCACCTCGACGACGCGGCCATCGGGATAGCTGATGCGGACGAGGCCATGGCGGCGCTCCCACAAGCGGCGGCCGAGGCGCGCCAGCAACACCGCCGCGACGGCGCCGCCGAACGACCAGCTGAGAATCTGAATGATGTCCTCGAGCGTCTGCCGTTCGGCGGGCGATGGCAGATGCAGATGGGCAAAAGCGTCGCGGCTCCAGCCGGGATCGGCGGCGAGGGCGACGATCGCTCTGCCGGCCTCGATCGCGCCAAGCAGCGACAACACCGGGAGCAGCACCGCGGCGGAAAGTGCCGCCGGCTGCAAGCGAGCGTACCACGGCCTGATCTTGAGCCAGAAATGCAGGCCGAACATTGCATGCGACCAGGCAATGACCAGGGTCGCCAACTGCAATGCACCGTGCCACGGCGAGTTGACGAAAAGAGCCCACAAGACATACGGGTAATTGTCGGTGGTGGTGCCGAACAGATCGCGCGACAGACGGTTGCCGACGACATGGCGGGCGAGCAGGATCGGGATCGCAAAGCCGAGAACCACCTGCGACCATTCGCCAATCTTGAGGCGCAGGGTTCGCCGCTCCCACAGCGACCACAACGCCAGCGCGAAATGCACGATAAACGCGCCGTAAAGCACCAGTTGCGCCGGCGCGCTGCCCCAGAACCACAGCACCCACCCCAGCACGCGGCTCATCGCGGCAAGCGACACCAGTCCCACCGCATGGTTGGCGAGATGCATCGTCACATAGACCAGCATCACCAATCCCGACCACAGCCGCAGCCGGCGGATCATGACCATCCTCCGCTCCTTGGCTGCGCCGCCGCACGGCCTGCAGGCGGATCAACAAATGCCGCTGCTGCGCCCATGCGCCGCAATGCGCCCGCCGGCGGAACATGGCAAACAGCGCACACCAAGCTAGGGGTCCGCTCTATGCTGGAGATCCAAAATCTGGTCAAACATTTCGGCGCACTGATTGCGGTCGACGACGTGTCGTTTGCCGTGGCCCGCGGCGAGGTCCTGGGCTTTCTCGGACCAAACGGCGCCGGCAAGTCGACGACGATGAAGATGATCACCGGCTTTGTCCCACCGACTTCAGGGACCGCGACGATCTGCGGCCACGATATCGCGCAAGCGCCGATTGCGGCAAAACGGTGCATCGGCTACCTGCCCGAAGGAGCCCCCGCCTATCCCGACATGACGGCGGCGGAGTTTCTCGATTTCATCGCCCATATCCGCGGCTTCTCCGGCCGCGAGGCGAAGCGGCGCATCGGCCGGATCGTGGAGACGATCCATATCGGCGAGGTCATCCACCAGCCGATCGAGACCCTGTCGAAGGGCTATCGCCGCCGCGTCGGGGTCGCCCAGGCGCTGCTGCACGATCCGCAGGTGCTGATTCTCGACGAGCCGACCGACGGGCTCGACCCCAATCAGAAGTACGAGATGCGCAAAATCATCGACGAGATGCGCCCGAACAAGGCAATCGTGATTTCGACCCATCTGCTCGAAGAGGTCGAGGCGGTCTGCAGCCGGGCCATCATCATCGCGCATGGCCGCATCCTCGCCGATGCGACACCTGAGGAACTCGTCCGCCGCTCGCGTCGTCACAACACCGTGCGACTTGCCGCGAGCGGAGCCGCCGAAGCCCAGATCCGCGCCGAATTGCTGCGGTTGCCGACGGTCGCCGCGGTGGAAGCTCCCGGTGACGGCGAAGGGCTGCAGATTTTCCCGCGCAATGGCCAGGATATTGTCGCCGATGTCGCCGATCTCGTCCGCGCCCATCGCTGGCGGGTTGTGTCGCTGCGGGTCGACCGGGGCCGGCTCGACGAGGTGTTTCGCGAGATCACCGCCGGCGCCGCGGAGCGGCCGCTCGTCGCGGCGGCCGCCTGACGCCAGCGACAGGCAACATGTCGTCGATCCTGATGCGCCGCTGAGGCCCTGATGCGCAACCTCCTGACCATCTTTCGGCGCGAGTTCGTCAGCTATTTCACCACGCCGCTGGCTTATGTGTTCATCGTCATCTTTCTGGTGATGGCGGGCATGCTGACCTTTTTCGTCGGCAATTTCTTTGGTCGAGGGCAGGCCGACCTGCAGCCGTTTTTCGAATTTCACCCTTGGCTCTACCTTGTCCTGATCCCGGCCTTGTCGATGCGGTTGTGGGCCGAGGAGCGCCGGTCCGGAACGATCGAGCTGTTCTTGACCCTGCCGATCCGGATGACCGAGGCAGTCGTCGGAAAATTCCTCGCCGCCTGGTGTTTTGCCGGGGTGGCATTGGCGCTGACCTTTCCGTTCTGGGTGACGGTCAACCTGCTCGGCCACCCCGACAACGGCGTCATTTTGGCAAGCTACATCGGCAGTTGGCTGATGGCGGGGGCATTGCTGGCAATCGGCGCCTGTGTCTCGGCGGTGACCAAGAACCAGGTCATCGCCTTTGTCGTGACCGCCGCTCTTGCCTTCATCTTTACCGCCGCCGGTTCACCCGCCGTGCTCGGCGCGCTTCAGGGCTGGGCCCCGCAATGGTTGATCGACGCCTTTGCCGAGATGAGCTTTGTCGATCATTTCAGCGGCATTACCCGCGGCGTCCTCGACCTGCGCGACGTCGCTTATTTCGTGTCGGTCATGATCGCCTTTCTGTGTGCCAACACCATCCTCGTCGATCTTGAAAAAGCCGAATAAAGGGGCCGAACAGCCGTGAGTATCGTCAAGTATTGCGAATCCGGGGCATGCCCGCGGGGCAGCCGCAGATCGCCCGGTCGTCAGCGGGGATCGGGCGGAGCGAACCGCCGCGTCGAAGCGAGCCTATGCGATTGTAAGGTCACCGGGTTATCGCTCCTCTGGACCGACCGTCGCGGCAGCCGGTAGCGATGGACAGGTCCAGTTCGACGCGCGGCTTTTTCGCCTCGCGGCGCGCGGTCGCCGTCGCAGCGCTCGTCTGCATCGCGCTTATCCTGGTTTCGGCCAACATCATCATCGGCCGCTGGGCCAATGGCCGGCTCGATCTGACCGCAGACCAGCTTTACACGCTCTCGCCCGGCACGTTGCACACCCTGGCCCAGATCGACGAGCCGATCACCCTGCGGTTCTATTATTCGAGCCGGCTCGGCAACGAGGTTCCTGCCTACGGCGTCTACGCGCAGCGCGTGCGCGAAATGCTCGACCAGTACGTCGCGGCCTCAGACGGCAAGCTGCATCTCGAAAGCTACGACCCGCAGCCGTTTTCGGATGTCGAGGACCGCGCCGTCGCATTCGGGCTGCAGGCGGTGCCGATCGACAGCGAGGGCGACAAGGTCTATTTCGGCCTCGCGGCCACCAATTCGACCGACGATCAGCAGGTCATCCCGTTCTTTTCGCCCGAGCGAGAGCGGTTTCTCGAATACGACTTGACAAAGCTGGTCCACTCGCTCGCGGTGCCGAAGAAAACCGTCATCGGCATGATCAGCACCTTGCCGCTCGAAGGCGACATGATGGCGGCCATGCAGGGCCGGCCGAGCCAACCGATGGCGGTCTTCGAGCAATTGCAGCAACTCGACAAGATCGAGACACTCGGCACCGATCTCGACGCGATCCCGGCCGATATCGACGTGCTGATGCTGGTGCACCCGCAAAACCTGCCGCCCAAAACCCTGTTCGCGATCGATCAGTTTGTGCTGAAGGGCGGCAAGGCGCTGATCTTTGTCGATCCGCATTCCGAACTGCAAGCGGCCGAACCCAATCAGACGACCTCGGCCGGCGCTTCGACATCGAGCGATCTTGCGCCGCTGTTCAAGGCCTGGGGTTTCCGGATGCTGCCGAATGTCGTGGCCGGCGACCGCCGCGACGCCCAACAGGTCGAAGTCCCGGTGCCGGGACGCGGCAACGAGCCGCTCGATTACATCGCCTGGCTCGATCTGAAGGCGGATAACATCAACCGCTCGGATATGATCACCGCCGATCTGAGCCACATCATGATGGCCTCGGCCGGAATCCTCGAACCGCTACGCGGCGCCAGGACGAATTTCGAGCCGCTGATCTGGACCTCGCCGGATTCGACCAAGATCCCGGCCGACAAGCTCAACGGGCTGCCTGACGTCGCCGGCCTGCTGGCAGACTTCAAACCGGACGACAAGCGCTATGTGCTCGCCGCGCATGTAACCGGCCCGGCCGCAACCGCGTTCCCTGCCGGGCCACCCAGGCCCTCCGCACCACCGATGTCACACCCCGGCGACAACCCGGCAGCCAAACCGGCCGTGACCGGAGGATGGCTCAAGACCGCCGCTCACCCGATCAATGTCGTCGTCGTCGCCGACACCGACATCCTCGATGATCGGTTATGGGTCGACAGCCAAAACTTTTTTGGCCAACAGGTTCTGGTACCGTTTGCCAACAACGGCGATTTCGTCGCCGACGCGGTCGACGTGCTGGCCGGCGGCGAAGATCTGGTCGGGTTGCGCAGTCGCGGCACCGCCGCCCGGCCATTCGAGGTGGTCGACGAGATCGAGCGCAAGGCGCAGGCCCGGTACAGCGCCGAGGAGCACGCGCTGCAGCAAAAGCTCAGCTCAACCGAGACCCGACTGGCCGAGTTGACCGGCAAAAACCAGACCGATACCCCCAGCAATCTGTCGCCGGAGGAGACCAAGGCCATCGCGCAATTTCGCGTCGACATGCTGCAAACCCGTCGGCAACTGCGCGATGTCCAGGCGGCATTGCGCAGCAACATCGAGCGCCTGAAGGACGGTCTCGAATTTTTCGATATCGCGCTGATCCCGATCATTGTCGCGGTGATCGCGGTCATCGTCGGCGTGCTCCGACTGCGCCGTCGCCGGCGGCGCATCGCTGACGCGTAACGGAAGACGATCGATGCATAGACGCAGCCTGATCCTGCTGATGTCGGTCACCGTCGTCATGGTCGTAGCCGCCGCGGTGGCGCTTGCCACCGGTGGCGGCGCGACCAGCGGTCTCGGGACCGATCAACGCGCGCTGCCAGGATTGGCGGCAAGGCTTGGCGATGTCGCGTCGGTGGAAATTCAGCGCACCGGCCTGACCCTGACCTTTGTTCGCCAGGGCAATGCCTGGCTTACCCGGCAAAAGGGCAATTATCCGGCGGACGGCGCCAAGGTTCGCCGCCTTGTCCTGGCCTTGGCCGACATGACTCTGGTCGAGCCGAAAACGCGCGAGCCCGCCCTCTATGCGCGGTTAGAGGTTGGAGATCCCGGCAAGGGGAAATCGACCCTGGTCACGATCAAGGACAAATCGGGCGCCGATATCGCCCGACTGATCGTCGGCAAGCACAGCTACGACCGGCTCGGCGAGGGCAATGACGGCGTCTATGTCCGGAAACCCGGCGACCCGCAATCGTGGCTAGCGCGCGGTTCACTTGACGTTACCGACGAGGCGCCGAACTGGCTGGTTCGTCAGATCGTCGATGTTCCCGACAGCCGCGTTGCCAAGGTCGTTCTCACCCAGCCCGACGGCACCGCGCTGACCCTCAGCCGCGCCAAGCCGGACGTAAAATTCGCGCTCGAGAACCCGCCAAAGGATGCCAAATACAAAACCGACACCGCTTTGGGCGAACCGGCAATGGCGCTCGAAACCCTCGATCTCGACGACGTGCAGCCGGCAGCGAAACTGCCCGTTCCGGACAAGGGGGTGACGGCGGCAGCCTACACGACCTTTGACGGGCTGACGGTCAACGTCAAATTGTTCCAGCACGACAATAAGAGTTGGATCACCCTTGCCGCCACCAGTTCGGGGAAAGCCGCCGCGGCCGCGAAGAAACTCGACAGCCGGGTCTCGCCCTGGGTCTATGCGATCCCCGATTACAAGGCCCGGATGATCGAGACCAAACTCGCCGACTTGCTCGCTGCGCCCAAAGGTTCCTGAACCGTGCCGGCCGAGCCCGGTGCGCCTGGGCATGCCGAGCCCGCTCCACCCTCGCCCTGTATCGGCATCTGCCTGATCGATCCGGCCAACCGCCGCTGCCGCGGCTGCTTGCGCACAATCGACGAAATCGCCACCTGGTATGGGGCGGATGTTGCGGAAAAGCGTGCAATTCTGGCGCGCATCGCCGCGCGGCGGGCGGTGGAGGGCGGCGGATGAGGGCTCGGAATTCGGATCGCTGCGCACCGGTCGGACGGTGCTGCGGTTTGGCGATCGCGGCGGTTCTGCTGCTGAGCGGCTGTGCCGGCCCGGTGGCGGCGAGCAAATGGGTCAAGGTTGGGGTCAACGATCAGACGACGGCGCAGGAGATCGACGACTGCCGGGCGCGGGCGGCCGGGGTGCAGAACAATCAGCAGGGGATCAACGCCGATCGCAGCGCCACGCTGGGCCGCAACTGGGCCTTGAGCTATACGACCGGCCTGCAAGAGCAGACGATGCGGCAGCAGACCGCTGCCGCCGTCGAGCAGGCGTTCATCAATTGCATGCGCGGCAAAGGGTTCACCCCCCGCGGCTGAGCCCGGAAAGTTGTCGTCAGGCTATGCGGGTCACGGGTAGCCCCACGGCCCCCAGTCCCAAGCGTCCTGGTTCAGGATCGCCGTCATCTGGGCTTCGTCGGCGAGTTGCTTGGCAAACATTTCCTGCTTGTAGGCATCCCAGTTCTGTTGGTTGCCGAGGTAAAGGCAGTTGCAGTCGAGCGGGTCGGCATAGAGGTAGATGGGGTTGCCGTTGACCACCTTTTCGACAAACCGGTCGGGCGGCAACCGTCGCATTGCCTCGACCCGATGCGGCGAATCCGCCGGTCGGACCTGAAACCCGGCCGCGGCGAGCAGATCCTCTTTTTGTGAGACCTGCTGTTGCGGGGTGGCGCACCCTGCCGCGGCCAGGGCCAGACCGGCCACGGCACAAAGAGCGATCGATTTGGTCACGGCGCGTCCCCCCGGCCCTGGATCCAGGCTCCCTGATAGTCCAAGCAGCCCCTTGCGCGCAAGGCGGGTCGGCGGTCGGTGGTTGTTCGCCTTGATCGCGCGATTGGCCGGCCGCTCTCGCCATCGATGATCGGGACCGGTTCATTGCGGTCGCGCGATAGCCGGTCCATAGGTCCGGTCGCGCCACCACAGGCGCTCATCGGACTCCCAGCCCGGCGATACAGCGTCTAGGGCGAACCGAGGAGACCGCGATCTTCTTGCTGCATTCTGGCGAGCAGGACGCCGACCTGGCCGCCGGTCGCCCGGATCTGCCGTGCGAAGGTCTCGCGCTCCGACAACGCCATGCTGACACCGTCGATGATGACATCGCTGATCTTGTAAAGCCCGCCCTGCGCCCGCAACTGCCAATCGACCTCGATCGGGGCGCCGTTCGGACGCAGGATCTCGCTCGTCACAATCGTCCCTGCGGGATCCGGTCGGCTGCCGGTCACCCGGAACGTCTCGCCTTCGTAGCGAGTGAAGTGTCCTCGATAAAAGCGCACCAGATCATCCGACAGGAGCCGAATAAACTCCTGGTGCTGAAAAGGGGTGGCTACCCGCCAATAGGGGCCAAGCACAAAGCGCGAGATCTCGGGCATGTCAAAATCCCGGTTCAGCGTTTCGTGAAAGTAGGTCAGCTTCTCGCTCGGCGCCATATTGCCGCGGACGACCTGGAGCGCCTGGTCGCCGAGACTGCTGATAAATTGCATCGCTCCGATATCGGCGGTGGCCGCGCGGGCCGGCATCAGCGAGCCGAGCACCAGCAACAATGCGGCAACCAGGCGAAAGCGACAATACATCATGCCAGCCTTTGAAGAGATTGACGTCTCTACGGGTTAACAGCGTGCTTGGGCGCGGGTTCTCAGATGAGTCGGCACGCGGGCCGATCCACGGTGCGGCGGCAGACCGGCCCGCTTTGACGCTCGGCAGCTATGCGTCAGCAGATGCCGGTCGATAGCACCGAGTGCCGCACAAACGCTGGCGCGACCAAGTCCCGCGGCCGCGAGATGGCAGTTTTCGGCTTCTCCAATGCGCAATCAGCATCGGCAAGGCTTGTTGCGAGAGCCGACAAAAGGCGAGACGATAGCTGCACCGGACCCGAGAATCCGGGGCATGTCGCGAAGGAAAACCCATGAAATATGACGTCGTGATCGTCGGCGGCGGCGCCGCCGGGTGCGTGTTGGCCAGTCGATTGGCCGAAAACCCGCAAACCTCAGTGCTGTTGCTGGAGGCCGGTCCCGATTATCCCAACCCGGACCAGCTTCCGGACGAGATCAAGTTCGGTCACACCCGGTTTGCCGAGGCCCCGGACTCTCAACACAACTGGGCTTTGCGAGGCACCATCACCGAAGAGCAAGGCGCCATTCATGTGGCGCAGGGCAGGGTGATCGGGGGAGGATCGTCGATCAACGGTCAGGCAATGCAACGCGGATTTCCCGAGGATTTCGACTCCTGGGCGGCTCTCGGCAACGATCAATGGTCGTATGACATGGTCCTGCCCTATTTTCGAAAGTCGGAGCGCGATCTCGACATTCAGGACAATTACTGCCACGGCTCGGACGGCCCGATTCCGGTCCGGCGACGTCAGACAGGTCCGTGGCCGACAATCCAGCAGGCGTTCCACGAGGCTTGCCTGAACGCGGGGTTTGGCACCACCAACGACAAAAATGGTCTGCACCCGGCCGGTCTCGGCGTGACCCCGTCGAATAACCTCGATGGCGTCAGGGTGAGTACGGCGATGGGGCACCTCAATCGGGTACGCCACCATCTGAACCTCACGGTGCGGGGCGGGGTGTTCGTCCGCAAGATCGTGATCAAAGACGGCAGAGCGGTCGGGGTCGAAGCCGAAAGCGGCGGACAGATGTTTCAAATCGAGGCCGACCGGGTAGTGCTGAGCGCCGGCGCGATCAGATCGCCGCACCTGCTGATGCTCTCGGGTATCGGTCCCGCGGACCATCTGCGGCAGTTTGGGATACCCACGGCCTATCATCTCCCCGGCGTTGGCCAGAACCTGATGAACCACCTCAGCGCCCAGCTGACGTTCAAGGTCAAAGACGGCGTCTCGCTCGAAACACATCCCGATGCGGCGCATTTTGCGTTGCACTACACCGCGGAGGGGTCGAGCGCCGTCAACGACATGGTATTGCGGACCAGCCCTGTCATCGATCCGCGTCAAGAGCGGGTCCCCGGGGTGCGGACAAAGTATCTGGTCGGCGACGTCGCCCCGGAACAGGCGGCGCGGATCCATTGTACGCTGGGATTGCCCGACGGCACCGGATACGTCCGGCTGGCCTCGGCGGATCCGAGCGTGCAGCCCGCTTTCAACTATTGTTACCTGCAGCACCCGAATGACATCCGCCGGGTGCGGGAAGGCGTGCGGCTGGCGGCGAGACTGCTGGAATCCGACGCGTATAAAGAGGTGGTCGATCAGCGGATCCATCCCACCGATGACATTCTGGCCAATGACGATGCGTTGGATCTCTGGATACGCCAGACGGTGGGCACCGCCAGGCATGTCTCCGGGACCTGCAAGATGGGACCGGACTCGGATCCGATGGCGGTCGTCGACCAATATTGCCAGGTCAAGGGCGTCCAAGGATTGTGGGTGGCCGACGCGTCGATAATGCCGCGCGTCCCCAGATCGGGCGGCGCCCATGCAACGGTAATCATGATCGGCGAACGTGTCGTCGAGTGGATTGCTGCGGGTTAGCCGGGCGCCGGCCTCGATGTCTTGTCATCCGGGCGCGCCGGTGCGCGCCCGTCGCCGCCGTCGCCATACCGCCAGCTAGTGCGCGCCGGTGCTCTCGGTCTTTTGCCGCAGCGCCGTGATCAGGCCCTGGACCTGACCGCCGTCACGCTGGATGACGGAAGCAAATTCCGAACGCTGGGTCACCGCCATGCTGATGCCCTCGACAATCACGTCGCTGATCTTGTAGCCGCCGCTTTGTGGCGTCAGCAGCCAGTCGACCCGGGCCGGCGGTTTGCCGTCGGTGCGAATGATCTCACTCGACACCAGAGCGCCATCCGGCGCCGGCCGGGTGCCGGTAACCCGCAAGGTTTCGCCATTGTATTCAGCCAGTTGATTGGCATAGACGAGGGCGATGTAATCGGTGAAAAACCGGATGAACTCCTGCTGCTGCGTCGGGGTGGCAAGCCGCCAATAGCGCCCGAGAACAAAGCGGGCGATGCCCGGGACGTTAAAGTTCTGTTGGAACAGTTGGCGAAAACGAGCCACCCGCACATCCGGATCGACATTCTTGCCAAGCACCTTGAGCGCCTCGTTGCCAAGGCTAGTGATCACCGCAGCGGGGTCGGCGGCGGCGGCGGGCCGCGCCGGCAACAAGATGCCGAGGGCAAGGACGAACGCCGCAATCAAAAACAAAATCCGCTTCATTGGCCAGAAACCCCCGCGCCATCCTGCAACGCCGAGACAACATCCGGCGACCGGGTCGAGGCCACGGATGACGCCGGCGCGGCCGGAACGTTCTGGGTGAACCCGGGGTTGGGCGGCAGGTTCCCGTGCTCCCCTCTGACCAGCGCGGCGCGCCGCTGCCGATAAAGCGACCGGATCGTCGCGTAATAATCGAGCGAGGTCCGTTCGATATCCGCCAGCGTCTCGAGATAGCGCGATCGCTGGTCGATGCCGCTGACGGCGCCGCGCACATAAGGGATCCAATAATAATTCCAGGGTTGGCCAGACACGATCCGGTTCCACGGATCGCCAAATGCCTCGATGGCGAGACCGCTGATGTCGCGCGGGTCGGAGGGACCAAGGACCGGGATCACCAGATAGGGTCCTTCGGGAATGCCCCAAACGCCAAAAGTTATCCCCAGATCGTTCTCTCGATAGGGGATGCCCCCCCAGCGTCCGACGACATCGACAAGACCGCCAACGCCGACCGTCGAATTCAGCACAAACCGGACGGCCGAGTCGCGGGCGTAGTCGAACCGGCCCTGCAATGTGGCGTTGGCAAAAATCAGCGGCTCTTGCAGGTTGTTCAAGAAATCGTGAACCGAATCACGCACCCGTTCGGGCAATGCCGCACGATAGGCCTTTGCCGCGGGGACCAGCACGTGACGATCGACCACTTGGTTGAAGTCGAAGATCTTGCGATTCACGTTTTCCAACGGGTCGTGAAAATCTTCTTCGGCCGCGACACCCGGCTGCTGGCTCTGCGGGTGCGATGCACACCCCGAAACGATTGCGGTGAGGACAATAACCAAGTTTGCCGATACCAGACGCAGGTGCCGAATTGTTGTTAACCGCTCTCGCATCAGAAGTCGCCGTTCTCCGCAGGACGCGAAATGAATGCGGGAAATCCGCTCAATCGGCAAGTGCTGCTTTGTGACGCAGCAAACCCGTCCCACGGTATCGGTTCTCAAACTGGTTGCCCCACATAAAGATATCTGCATATATTGCAGTCATCGATAACCGCAAACCATCCGGATGGAACATCTCCTCGCAGCATTACGCGCGATTGCCGAACCGACGCGACTGCGGCTTGTCGCGTTATGTGCGCACGGCAGCGAACTGACGGTCAGCGAACTGACCCAGATCCTCGGCCAAAGCCAGCCGCGCGTGTCGCGGCATCTGAAGCTGTTGTGCGAGGCTGCCGTGCTCGAGCGCTTTCGCGAGGGCAGCTGGGTGTTTTATCGGCTGAGCCAGTCGGGGCCGGTCGCCGGGTTTGTCGCCCAGCTGGTGGCGGATTGCGACGAGGCTGATCCGGCGCTGGCACTGGATATCAAGCGGCTGGCGGCGATCAAGCGACAACGGGCCGATCTCGCGGCCGATTATTTCCGTGCCAACGCCGCCCGCTGGCACCGGATCCGTTCGCTTTATATCGATGAACGCGAGGTCGAGGCGGCGCTGATCGACATCATCAGCCGGGCTCAGCCGAATGACCTGCTCGACATCGGCACTGGAACCGGGCGGATGCTCGAGATCCTGGCGGGGCAGGTCGGTCAGGCGCTGGGTATCGACCAATCCCGTGAGATGCTGGCCCTGGCTCGCGTCAACCTCGAGCGCGCCGGGCTAAGAAACGCCCGGGTGCGGCTCGGTGACATGTACCAGTTGGCGTTGGCCGATGCGTCGTTTGACGCGATCGTCATCCATCAGGTTCTCCACTACGCCGATCGGCCGGCGGCGGTGATCACCGAAGCTGCTCGGGTGTTGCGGCCGCGGGGAATACTAGTACTGGTCGATTTCGCGCCGCACGATCTCGAATTCCTGCGCGAAGAGCATGCGCATCGCCGCCTCGGCTTTGCTGATGGCGAAATCGCCGAGTGGTGTCGCGCCGGCGGCCTCGATCCGTCGTCGCCATGCCTGCTGCCGGGGGATCCGCTGACCGTCGCAATTTGGACCGCGACGCGCGGATCGGGTGTTGTCGGCCGGCCATCGGCGAGTGCGGCCCGCGGAGTTGCCGCCTCAGCATTGATCGAAGGAGAATTGAGCTGATGAGCGGCATACCCGTTTCGGTGCAGTCGCGCGGCCGGCTCGCCGCCGATCCGGTGATCGATTTCGACGCCGGACCACCGCGTGTCTCGTTTGAGTTCTTTCCACCCGGAACCCCCGCAATGGAAGACCGGCTGTGGGAGGTCGTCAAACGCCTTGAGCCGCTGGCGCCGCGCTTTGTGTCGGTCACCTACGGCGCGGGGGGATCGACCCGTGAGCGCACTCACGCAACCGTGCGCCGCATCCGCCGTGAAACCGCGCTCGAACCGGCAGCGCATCTGACTTGCATCGCTGCTACGCGGGACGAAATCGCAGCGGTCGCCAGGGATTACTGGGCGGCCGGGATACGCCATATCGTCGCCCTGCGCGGCGATCCGCCGGCCGGCGCCGAGGTCTATTCATCGCATCCCGACGGTTACGCCTACGCCGCTGATCTCGTCGCCGGGCTCAAGCGGGTCGCCGATTTCGAGATCAGCGTCGCGGCCTACCCCGAGACCCACCCCGAGGCCGCGAGCGCCGCGGCCGACATCGACAATTTGAAGCGCAAGATCGATGCCGGCGCGAGCCGGGCGATCACCCAGTATTTTTTTGATGTCGATCTCTATCTGCGCTTTCGCGACCGCGCCGCCGCGCGCGGGATTGCCGTGCCGATCGTGCCCGGGATCCTGCCGGTCACCAATTACGCCCAGGTCAAAAAATTCAGCGCCAGCTGCGGCGCCTCGCTCCCGGGCTGGATGGAGGCGCAATTTGCCGGGCTCGACGACGACCCCGACACCCGCCGGCTCGTCGCCGCCTCGATCGCCGCCGAGCAATGCCGGCGGCTGCACGCCGAAGGGGTGCATGAATTTCATTTTTACACCTTGAACCGCGCCGACCTGATTGTGGCGATCTGCCACCTGCTCGGCGTTCGCTCGCTGCGGCCGGCCGCAGCGGCGGCCTAAGCGTGCGCTTCACCCGTTGCAATCTTCCTCTCCGCGAACCGGGCAACAGCCGGGGAGAGGACCGGATCAGGAGGACGCCGGCTGCGGCATCACCCATGCCGGAAGGCGATCTCACATTCCCAATTCTGCCGCGCAGTTCGCTCCCTCTACCCCGCGATGCGGCGGCGAGAAGTCTTTGGGCGAGGCATTCCTCAGAATGACCCATTTCCTCGATTTTCTTGCCGATCGCGTCGTGTTGTGCGACGGCGCGATGGGGACCCAGGTACAGGCGCGCAACCTCGATATCGAGCGCGATTTTCTCGGCAACGAGAACTGCACGGAGATTGTTTGCGAGAGCCGCCCGGATCTGATCCGCGACATTCATCGCGGCTATCTCGCCGCCGGCTGCGATGCGATCCAGACCAACAGTTTTGGCGGATCGCCGATCACCTTGGGGGAGTTTGGCCTCGCCGACCGCGCCTTTGCGCTGAACCGGCTGTCGGCGGAGATTGCCCGCGAGGCGATTGCCGAATTCGCATCTGATGGCCGCACCCGCTTTGTGCTCGGCTCGGTCGGCCCCGGCACCCGTCTTCCCTCGCTCGGCCATATCGCCTATCAGGAACTCGAAGACGCGCTGACAGTCCAATGCGCCGGGCTGATCGCCGGCGGGGTCGATGGGATCATCGTCGAGACCTGCCAGGACCCGCTGCAGATCAAGGCGGCGGTAAACGGCGCGAAACGAGCGCGCGAGGCGGCCGGCAGCGACGCACCGATCCTTGTTCAGGTGACGATCGAAACCACCGGCAGCCTGCTGGTCGGCGCCGACATGGCAGCCGCGGCAACGATCATCGAGGCGCTCGACGTGCCGGTGATCGGCCTCAACTGCGCCACCGGCCCGCGCGAGATGGCTGAACACGTCAAATGGCTGGGCGAGAACTGGCCCGGCCATGTCTCGGTGCAGCCCAATGCCGGCCTACCGGAACTGGTTGCCGGGCATGCCCAATATCCGCTGGGTGCGGCCGAATTGGCGCAATGGGTCGAACGCTTTGTTGTCGAGGACGGCGTCAACATGATCGGGGGCTGCTGCGGCACCGACGTCGCGCACATCGCCGCACTCGATGCGATGCTGCGCCGCCTCGGTCGCGCCGGTGGAGATGCGCGAACCCGGCCGGCGCCAAAGCCGCGCCGCCCGATTTGGGTCCCGGCTGTCGCCTCGCTCTATGGCCCGGTGGCGCTGCGCCAGGAGAACGCCTGGCTGTCGATCGGCGAGCGCTGCAACGCCAATGGGTCGCGCAAATTCCGCCAGCTGCAGGAGGCCGGCGACTGGGATGGCTGTGTCGAGATGGCGCGCGAGCAGGTCAAGGAAGGCTCGCATACGCTCGATCTGTGCACCGCCTTTGTCGGCCGTGACGAAGTCGCCGATATCAGCGAGGCGGTAACCCGCATGCGCGGTGCGGTCAACGCTCCCTTGGTCATCGATTCGACTGAATACCCGGTGCTCGAAGCCGCCCTCAAGCTGTATGGCGGCAAGCCGATCATCAATTCGATC
>DATJLK010000109.1:0-12789 GCA_035509615.1 Allostellaceae bacterium
CGGCGAACGCTTTCATCATTTCTTGCAATCGCGGCCGCTCGCGACCCGCCGCCACCGTACCCTTGACCACACCGCTGGTCGGATCATAGCTGATGTTCTTGGCCTTCTGGTCGGCAAGCCCAGACAAGAACAATTCTCGGCCATCCGCTTCCGCGCTGAAGGCAAGGCCGGGAAAATAGAGGACCCTGCCGCTTTCCAGCGCCTTCAGGGCATCCCCCGGGACCGCGGCGCCGAACGGACCGTGCCAATCGGCGCTGGGGATCGTATGGAGCGAAATGATCTGGCTTCTCCTACCGACCGCGGACGTCATCAGCATCACCCGAATTATCCGGCGGCTTTCCCACCATTCGCCCGGCACATTCTGTGGCCGTCCGCGATTTCTGCGCCAATCGAGATCCGACGATAAACTCGCACGATGATATCTTGCCGGGAGCCGCCGAACAATCTCGGTTGCATGGATAGTGCTGGCGGTCACAAGAGCCGGCGTAATAAAATTGCGCCACCCGCCCGGCATTTCTATTATCCCGGCGTTGCTGGGGACGCACCGGATGCGGCGGATCAAGCTCGACCCTATCGATCTACGGATCCTGCAAAACCTGCAGGCTGAGGGACGCATCACCAATGTCGAACTCGCCCGCCGCGCCGGGATTTCGGCGCCGCCCTGCCTGCGACGCGTGCGCGCTCTTGAAGAGGCGGGCATCATCCGCGGTTATCACGCCGATCTGGCTCCTGAGGCGCTGGGCTATGGTGTCACCGTGTTTGCTCAAGTCGGGCTCGCCAGTCAGGCCGAGGCCGATCTCAAAGCCTTCGAACAACTGGTGACCACCTGGCCCGAAGTGCGCGAAGCCCATATGCTGACCGGCGAAACCGATTTCCTGCTAAAGATCGTCGCCGCCGATTGGGACGCCTATCAGCGCTTCCTCAGCGCCAAATTGACCTCGGCCCCCAATGTCAGCCATGTCAAATCGGCGCTGACCCTGCGCGTCTCAAAGGACGAGCCGGGCATCCCGATCAGTGATGACGCCGCCTTGGCCGACGGCGCAGTGCCGGTCGAAGACTGATCAGCCGGGGCGGATCGCCATGCTGAGCGAACGGGAAACTGCGATGTCGCGGCTGCAGCAGTTCATGGCCCTCGAATCGGCCGGCGGCATTGTGCTCGGCGGCGCCGCGCTGCTGGCGATGATTCTGGCGAATTCACCGCTGGGGCCGTTCTATACCCGCTTTCTGGATATCCCGCTGGGCATCCAGATCGGCAGCCTGTTGATCAAAAAGCCGCTGCTGCTGTGGGTGAACGATGGGCTGATGGCGGTCTTCTTTATGCTGGTCGGCCTCGAGGTCAAGCGCGAGGTCGCCGAAGGCGGACTGTCCGACCGCGCCAAAGCCGTGCTGCCGGTCATCGCCGCCCTGGGCGGCATGGCGATCCCGGCGCTGATCTATACCGCGTTCAATTGGGGCAACGCCGAGGCGCTGCGCGGATGGGCGATCCCGACCGCAACCGATATTGCGTTTGCGCTCGGCGTGCTGTCGCTGCTGGGCTCGCGGGTCCCCTCTTCGTTGCGGCTTTTTCTGCTGGCGGTCGCGATTATTGACGATCTCGGCGCGATCGTCATCATTGCCGTCTTCTACAGCACCGAACTGTCATGGACCGCTCTTGCCTGCGCCGGTCTCGGGGTCGCGGTATTGGCCGTGCTCAACCTGGCGGGAGTGGCACGCCGGGCCCCGTATATGTTGGCCGGCGTGTTCCTGTGGGTCTGCGTGCTGAAATCGGGGATCCATGCAACCCTGGCCGGCGTCGTCGTTGGCATGGCGGTACCGTTGCGCATACCGCGCGCCGCTTCGCCGCTGCTCGGGCTCGAGCACGATCTGCATCCCTGGGTCGCTTTCGGGGTGCTCCCGGTCTTTGCTTTTGCCAATGCCGGGGTGCGGCTTTTTGGGATCACCGTGTCGGATCTGCTCGACCCGATCGCACTCGGGGTTGCGTTCGGATTGATCCTCGGCAAGCAATTTGGCATCGCCGGCTCGATCTGGCTCTCCGTCCGATCGGGATTAGGCAGCTTGCCGGAGGGCGCCAACTGGCGCCACATCTACGGGCTGGCGCTGCTGTGCGGGATCGGCTTTACGATGAGCCTGTTCATCGGGAGTCTGGCCTTCCCGGCGGAAGGCTATGACATCGATATCCGCATCGCAGTATTGGTCGCGTCGTCGGTATCAGCGCTCTCGGGTTATCTACTATTGCGCAGCCAGCCGCGCCCGGTTCAGCCAAAATCGACGGTGACGACCTCGTAGGATTTCGCACCGCGCGGGGTCGCGACCTCGACACTGTCGCCTTTACCCTTGCCGATCAGCGCCCGCGCCAGCGGCGAGGTCACCGACAGCCGGCCCTGGCTGACATCAGCCTCGTCCTCGCCGACAATCCGGAACGTCTGCTCCTCGTCGCTCTCCTCGTCGGCGAGCGTGACCCGGGCACCAAACTTGACGACCGAGCCCGATAATTTGGAAACGTCGATGACCTCGGCGCGCGCCACCTTGTCTTCGAGTTCCATCACTCGCCCTTCGATAAAGCTCTGGCGCTCGCGGGCGGCGTGATATTCGGCATTCTCCGCCAAATCGCCATGCTCGCGCGCCTCGGCGATGGCGCGAATGATTGCCGGCCGCTCGACCGATTTAAGCTGTTTGAGCTCTTCGCGAAGGCGGTTGTACCCGTCGGTCGTCATCGGAATCTTATTCATCGAAGACGGGATCATATCCTGGGGTTGGGGGAAACGGCAAGACGCCGCGCAGCAATCACAGGTAGGATTGCAACGGCGCGACTTCAAGGCTGCCGGCGCGCAGTGCTGCGATCGCCTCGACCGCCGCCCGAGCCCCGGCGACCGTTGTGTAATAGGGTATCGCATGGGTCAGCGCCGTGCGCCGCAGGCTGAAACTGTCGGCGATCGCCTGGGCGCCCTCGGTGGTGTTGAACACCAGTTGGACGCCGCCATTCAGCATATGATCGACGATATGCGGGCGGCCATCACGGACTTTGTTGACCCCGCTGACAACCAAACCCGCAGCCGACAAGGCGGCCGCCGTGCCCTCGGTCGCAACCAGATCGAAACCCATTTCCACCAGTCGGCGGCACGGCTCGATCAGCGCCGCTTTGTCGCGGTCGCGTACCGAGACAAATACGCAGCCTGCGAGCGGGAGGCGGGTGCCGCTGCCAAGCTGCGATTTGGCAAAGGCGCGGCCGAAATCCGCATCGAGCCCCATGACCTCGCCGGTCGATTTCATTTCGGGGCCGAGGATCAGGTCGACACCCGGAAACCGCGCAAACGGAAAGACCGCCTCCTTGACCGCGACATGTCCGACCGGCGCGCTCCGCTGCTGGTCGCGTCGCGAAAGACGACCGAGCGGCTCGCCAATCATCGCCCGCGCCGCCAGCTTGGCAATCGGGACACCGGTGGCCTTTGCGACGAATGGTACGGTGCGCGAGGCTCGCGGATTGACTTCGAGCACGTAGACATCACCGTCCTTGACCGCAAACTGCACATTCATCAGCCCGATAACACCGAGCGAACGCGCCAGTACCAGCGTCTGCCGCTCGATTTCAGCGATCGTGACCCGGTCGAGGCTGTAGGGCGGCAGTGAACAGGCGCTGTCGCCGGAATGGATCCCGGCTTCCTCGATATGCTCCATGATGCCGGCAACCTGTATCTCCTGCCCGTCCGCGACGGCATCGACATCGACCTCGATCGCATCCTGCAGGTAGCGGTCGATCAGCACCGGGCTCGTCCCCGAGACGCTGACCGCCTGCTGCATGTAACGGTTGAGCCCGGCCGCATCATGCACGATCTCCATCGCCCGGCCGCCGAGCACGTAGGACGGGCGGATCAGCACCGGGTAGCCGATGCGCAGCGCCACCGCTTCGGCTTCGGCAGCCGATACCGCGGTGCCGTTCTCGGGTTGACGCAGGCCGAGCCGGGTCAGGAGCTGCTGAAACCGTCGCCGATCCTCGGCGAGATCGATCGCATCGGGCGAAGTGCCGAGGATCGGGATCGCTTCACGCTCGAGAGCGCTCGCGAGCTTTAGCGGGGTCTGACCACCAAACTGGACGATAACGCCGAGCAAATTCCCGCGCTGCTGCTCGACGCGCACGATCTCGATCACATCCTCGGCGGTCAGCGGCTCGAAATAGAGGCGGTCGGAGGTGTCGTAGTCGGTCGAGACGGTCTCCGGGTTGCAGTTGACCATGATCGTCTCGACGCCTGCCTCCGACAGGCTGTAAGCAGCATGGACGCAGCAATAATCAAATTCGATGCCCTGGCCGATCCGGTTCGGGCCGCCGCCGAGGATCACCACCTTGTTCCGATCGCTTGGCGCCGCCTCGCATTCGGGCACCTCGAACCCGTCACCTTCATAGCAGGAATAGAGATAGGGGGTCTGCGAGGCAAATTCGGCGGCGCAGGTGTCGATCCGCTTGTAGACCGGGTGCAGATCGAGCGCGCGCCGGCGGGAGGCGACCGTCACTTCGTCGAGCCCGGTCAGCCGCGCCAGCCGCGCATCGGAGAAGCCCATCTGCTTCAGCCGCAAAAAGCCGGTCCGATCATCGGGCAGCCCGTCGCGCCGTACCCGCTCCTCGACAGCGACGATTTCGCCGATGCGCTCGATAAACCAGGGTTCAAAACGGCAGGCGGCGTGGATTTCGGCAGTCGAGAGCCCGTGGCGAAAGGCCTGCGCGATCAGCAGCAGCCGATCGGGCGACGGGCGCGCGAGAGCGGCCTTGACTGCGTCCTTGCCGGCGCTTTCCACTCCCTCAATCGCAAGTTCGTCAAACCCGGTGAGCCCGGTTTCCATCGAGCGCAGCGCCTTATGCACCGATTCCGCAAAGCTGCGGCCGATCGCCATCGCCTCGCCGACCGATTTCATCGAGGTCGTCAGCAGCGCTTCGGTGCCGGGAAATTTCTCGAAAGTGAACCGCGGCATCTTGGTGACGATGTAGTCGATCGTCGGCTCGAACGACGCCGGCGTGACCCGGGTGATTTCGTTGGCGAGTTCGTCGAGCGTGTAGCCGACCGCGAGCTTGGCGGCGATCTTGGCAATTGGGAACCCGGTCGCCTTCGACGCCAATGCCGAGGAGCGCGACACCCGCGGGTTCATCTCGATAATAACGAGACGGCCGTCCTCAGGGTTGACCGCAAACTGCACGTTCGACCCGCCGGTGTCGACGCCGATTTCGCGCAAAACCGCGATCGCGGCGTTGCGCATCACCTGGTATTCCTTGTCGGTCAGGGTCAGCGCCGGGGCGACGCATACCGAATCGCCGGTATGCACTCCCATCGGGTCGATATTCTCGATCGAGCAGACGATGATGCAGTTGTCGGCACGGTCGCGCACGACCTCCATCTCGTACTCTTTCCATCCCAGGACCGATTCTTCGATCAGCACCTCATTGGCCGGCGAGGCGCGCAGTCCGCCGCGCACGATGTCCTCGAATTCCTGGGTGTTGTAGGCGATGCCGCCGCCGGTGCCGCCCAAGGTGAAAGACGGCCGGATGATCGTCGGCAATCCGATCACGGCGAGCGCCTCAAAGGCCTCGTCGAGCGACCCGACCAGCCGGCTGTCCGGCGAGACGAGACCGATCCGGTCCATCGCCTGGCGAAACAACTGGCGGTCTTCGGCTTTGGCGATCGCCTCGGCGCTGGCGCCGATCAGTTCGACGTGATAGCGCTCGAGCACGCCTGTGCGGGCGAGCGCCATTGCGGTATTGAGCGCGGTCTGCCCGCCCATCGTCGGCAGCAATGCATCAGGCCGCTCGCGCGCGATGATCTTCTCGACCATCTCGGGCGTGATCGGCTCGATATAGGTGGCGTCGGCCAGTTCCGGATCGGTCATGATCGTCGCCGGGTTCGAATTGACCAGCACGATCCGGTAGCCTTCAGCTTTTAGCGCCTTGCACGCCTGGGCGCCCGAATAGTCGAACTCGCAGGCCTGCCCGATCACGATCGGCCCGGCGCCGATGATCAGGATCGAGGAGATGTCGGTGCGCCTAGGCACTCAAGACCTCCCGATAAGTACCAGGACTGAGTGAATCGCCTTTTCTAAAGTGGGGATTATTTGATCGATGCCCGCGGTGATCAGCCCTGCCGTAAAAGCGTCTCTATAGCGATCTAAAATAATTCGTAGAGGTGTTATAATGATTGCGAATATCGTCGCCGCCCTAACCTGAGTCTCTTTCAGCAGCCGTTGCCCTGCTTCGATCGACTCGAGCAAAACGCCCTTTTCAGGTCCCCAATCGTTTTCTAGGCAACGATCTCCTCGGAACGCAGTTACAGCTGCGTCGAGTGCGCGGATAGCGCCTCCATATGGATCGCTATTATGGTCAAGATAAATTAATCTATCCGAAGCAGGTACAGCTGGCAACGCCAATGATGAGTCCGCAAAACCAGTTTGGTTGTTTATTACTCCACTGACATCAGATTGAGGATCTTCGAGACCGATTTCAATAAATGATATCCCATGTACCGTGAGTCCATACTTTCCATCATAATACTCAAGAAGATCCCTTTCGCAGAGTTCTTCAAGAGCCATTTTGGTTATGGCGGAAATTTTGTCTTCAGAGACAATTTTATTTAATGCGCTTACTGGGAAGGGCAGAACACTGCCTGGTGTATATGAATATCTCCAGATTTCGTGGAGTAATTCTGTCTGGCGGTCATCGAAGCGGGCCATTATTCCCGCCCATCCATCAGCGCGACAAACCGTTCGAACAGATAATGGCTGTCCTGTGGGCCCGGGCTTGCTTCCGGGTGATGCTGAACCGAGAACACCGGCTTGCCGCAGAGGCGCAGCCCTTCGTTGCTGTTATCGAACAACGAGAGATGGGTCGGCGCGACACTCGATGGCAGACTGTCCGGATCGACGACAAAGCCGTGGTTCTGGCTGGTGATTTCGACCTTGCCGGTCAGGATGTCCTTGACCGGGTGGTTGGCGCCGCGATGGCCGCGTGCCATCTTGGCCGTGCGCCCGCCCAGCGCTAACGCCATCAATTGATGGCCCAGACAGATGCCAAAGATCGGCTTGCCCGACGCGATCAACTGCCGCAGCACCGGCACCGCATATTCGCCGGTGGCCGCCGGGTCACCCGGTCCGTTGGACAAAAAGATGCCGTCCGGCCGATGGCACAGCACGTCCTCGGCCGAGGCGGTCGCTGGAACCACGGTGACCCGGCAGCCATGGGTCGCGAGCATGCGGAGAATGTTGCGTTTGGCGCCGTAATCGATCGCCACGACGTGGTGCCGTGGGGCGGCTTGCCGGCCATAGCCCTGCTCGCGCAGCCACAAGGTCTCGTCCCATTCATAGGTCTGCCGGCAGGTGACTTCCTTGGCGAGATCCATGCCTTCGAGACCCGGCCACGCCGCCGCCTGGGCACGCAATTCCGGGATGTCGAGCGGTCGGTGCGGGTCGTAGGCGATCACGCCGTTGGGCGGACCGTGGTCGCGGATGAGCCGGGTCAGCCGCCGGGTGTCGACGCCGGCCACGCCGATCAGCCGATTTTCTTCGACCCAGCGGTCGAGCGATTTGGTGGCGCGCCAGTTGGCTGGCGAGGTAATCCGGTTGTGAAGCACGAGCCCGCGGGCGAACGGGGTGGCGGTCTCGATATCCTCTGGGTTGACCCCGACATTGCCGATATGCGGAAAGGTGAAGGTGATGATCTGCGCCGCATAGGAGGGATCGGTCAGGATCTCCTGATAGCCGGTCATCGCGGTATTGAAGCAGACCTCGCCGACCGCCGCCCCGGCGATGCCAAAACCGCTGCCCCAAAACACCGGTCCATCGGCCAGCACGAGTGCCGCGTTGCAGTCGGGCGGTTGCGGCGAGATGTCCCGCATCAAAGCAATTTCCCGTGGGCAAGGCGCGATTGCCGCCCGCGGCAAGACGCGCGGCGGAACTGTTGGATAAATAGCTGGTCGATCCGCAACGGTCAACCCACCCCATCTTGAACAGTTCGTCGATTCAAACACTTAGCCAAAAGCGTGCGGAATTGCCGCGAGCGACGAAACAGTTTACGGTCGACTCGCTTAAGACAACCGAGGCGGGCCGATGTTGCGCCAGACCTTTACCGACCGGCTCAAAACAGCGATGAAAGCACGCGACGCCCGCACGGTATCGACGGTTCGGCTGATCCTCGCCACGCTCAAGGAGCGTGATGTTGCCGCCCGCGGCGAGGGCAATGCCGAGGGGCTCGCCGATCCCGACATCGCCCGCCTGCTGCAAGGGATGATCAAACAGCGCCGCGAATCGATCGTGCTCTATGAACAGGGCAACCGACCCGATCTGGTGCGACAGGAAAATGAAGAGATCGCGGTGATCGAGAGCTTTCTGCCGCGGCAGATGACCGAAGACGAAATTGTCGTCGCGGCACGGACCGCGATCGCCGACACCGGCGCCGCCGGCCTCCGCGACATGGGCAAGGTCATGGCCGCTCTGCGCGAGCGCCATGCCGGCGTCATCGATTTCAGCCGCGCCGGGCCGATCGTCAAACGGCTCCTCGGTTGAACCGAACGACGGATCGGAAATGGCATTTCCGCCGGGCTTTCTCGACGAACTGCGCGGTCGCGTCTCGCTGCCGGGCTTGGTCGGCCGGCGCGTTAAGCTCGAGCGCCGCGGCCGCGAGTTTGCCGGCCTCTGCCCATTTCACAACGAGAAGACACCGTCCTTTTACGTCGTCGAAGACAAGAACTTTTTTCACTGCTTTGGCTGCGGTGCGCATGGCGACGCGATCGGTTTTGTCATGCGGGCCGACAATCTCGATTTTCTCGAAGCGGTGGAGAAACTGGCGGCCGAGGCCGGGCTCGCGGTGCCGCAATCGACCCCCGAAGAGCGCAACAAGGCGCGCCGGCAGAAGACCCTCCTTGAAACCCTCGAAGCCGCCGCCGCCTTTTACGAAGAGCGGCTGTGGTCGCCGGGCGGCACTCGGGTCCGTGACTATTTGAAGGCGCGCGGGCTCGATGACGATACCGTCCGCCGCTTTCGCCTCGGTTGGGCGCCCGAGGATCGAAATCTACTGCGCCGGGCGCTTATCGCTGATTATACCGAGCCGTTGCTTGTCGAAGCCGGCCTGCTGCATCGGTCGCAAGACGGCGAGGCCTATGATTATTTCCGCGCCCGGGTGATATTTCCGATCGGCGATCGCGCCGGTCGGATCATCGCATTTGGCGGCCGCGTGCTCGGTGACGGGCAACCCAAATATCTGAATTCGCCGGAGAGTTCGGTCTTTGAGAAGGGCCGGGTATTGTATGGCTGGTCGGCCGCCCGTGCCGCCGGTGCCGAGGGTCGGGACGCCATCGTCACCGAAGGCTACATGGACGTGATCGCGCTGCATCGCGCCGGTTTTGCCTCGGCGGTGGCACCGCTCGGGACGGCGCTGAGCGAATTCCAGTTGCATGAGTTGTGGCGCCTTGGGCCGGAGCCGATCCTGTGCTTTGACGGCGACGCCGCCGGCCAGCGCGCCGCTGTCCGCGCTTTGCGCCGCGCGTTGCCGCTGTTGCAGCCGGGCCGCAGCCTGCGCTTTGCCACGCTACCTTCGGGCGAGGACCCCGACTCGCTGATCCGCCGCGACGGGCGCAACGCATTTGAGCAGGTGATCGCCGCGGCTCGCCCACTATCCCACAAGCTGTGGGAAGACGAACTCGGCGCCGGTCCGATCGATACGCCAGAGCGCCGCGCCGATCTCGAGCGCCGGCTGATGGAAGACGTGGCGCTTATTGCCGACCACACCGTGCGTAACGAATATCGCCGCTTCATGCGCGACCGGCAGTTCGAGATTGGGCGCAAGCCGCGCAAGGGTGCGCCAGGTGCGGCGAATTCCGGGCCGGGCTTTGTTCGCGAGAGCGCCGCATTGCCGCGCGCCGCCGACCGGGTGCAGCGCGAGATCCTGTTCCGGCTTCTGCTGCTGCGGCCAGCGCTGATCGACGCGGTGGCCGAAGAGTTTGCCGCGCTTGATATACCCGAACCAGAGCTTGACAAGCTTCGTCGCGAAATTTTAGAGATCGAGGCCTTGCGTCCGGGGCTTGAAGCTTCGGCGTTGCGGCAACACCTTCTCTCGAACGGGTTTGCGGCGACCGTGGATGTGCTTCTTTCGCCTTCGGTCGACTCGGGCTTTCTCGTCCGACACTCTGACACGCATGCTGCGCGCGCTGAGTGGGCACATGTGATGGGAATGCTGTTGGGAGGTCAACGATCGGTTTTGGCCGAAGCAACCAACCATTTGAGCGACGAGCCCTCGATTGCGAACTGGGAGCATTTTCTGGCGGCGAGGCTAAGGGCGCTGCAGCAGAACGGCGGCGAGGGCGAACTGATCTGAACCGCGACCTGATTTGAACGCGAAGCGACAGCCCGGATGATCGACGACCCCGGGTGCAAGGATATCGTGGTCCCGGCGATGGCCGGGCGGGATGCGAAACTGGTCTAGGGATGGTGGAATGGCGAGTAAAGCGGCGAACACAGCTGAAGCGACCGAAACGCGCGAGGAGGCAGCCGAAGCACCACTGCTGGACATTCTCGCCGCCGCCATCAAGAAAATGCTGGCCCGCGGTCGTGAGCGAGGATACGTCACTTACGATGAACTGAACGCCGCGCTGCCCCCCGATCAGGTGTCCTCGGAACAGATCGAGGACACGATGACAACCCTGTCGGAACTCGGCATCAATGTCATCGAGGCCGAGGAGACCGAGGAGCCGGCCACCGCCGAAGCCGAGGACGGCGAAGGCGAGGTCCGCGGCAATCTCGACGACGATGACATCGGGCGCACCGACGATCCGGTTCGCATGTATCTGCGCGAGATGGGATCGGTCGAATTGTTGTCGCGCGAAGGCGAAATTGCGATCGCCAAGCGGATCGAGGCCGGGCGGGAGATGATGATCAGCGGCATCTGCGAAAACCCGCTGACAATCCGCGCGATCGTCGGTTGGCGCGATGCGCTCGTCGAAGGCAAGATGTTGCTGCGCGACATTATCGATCTCGACGCGACTTATGGCAGCGCCGGGCTTGAGCAGATCGTCGTCGATACACCGGCCGCCGCCTCCGAGGACGAGGCCGAGGAGGCGTCGGCTGAGGACGCGGCGGACGAAGCCGAACTTGCCGCGATCGAGCCCGAACTCGCTGGCGAAGACGGCGAGGGCGAGGAGAGCTCGATTTCACTCGCGGCGATGGAGGCGCAGCTCAAACCCGGGCTGATGACGACATTCGACGCGATCGCCGAATTTCACAGAAAGCTGCATCGGCTGCAGGACCAGCGCATTCACGCGCTGCTCAAGGGCGAGCCGTTGCCAAAAGTGACCGAGCGCCGCTATGAAAAGCTCAAGGCCAAGGTCGTTGAAGAGGTCAAGCGCGTCCGCCTGAACAACACCCGGATCGAGCATCTGGTCGAACAACTCTACGACGTAAATCGCCGCTTGGTTGCAGAAGAGGGACGATTGTTGCGGCTGGCGGAGAGCACCGGGGTCAAGCGAGCCGATTTTCTGCACGAATATTTTGGCAACGAGCTTGCCGGCGATTGGCTCGAACGGGTTGCGGCACTGCCCGGCCGCGGCTGGATCCGGTTTCTCGAGCGGCACCGCGACGAAGCGGCGCGATTGCGCGGCCAGGTTGCCCAGTTGGCGCTCGAGGCAAAATTGCCGACCTCCGAATTCCGTCGTGTCGTCCAGACGGTGCAGCGCGGCGAACGCGAAGCCGGCCGTGCCAAAAAGGAAATGGTCGAAGCCAATCTGCGGCTGGTGATCTCGATCGCCAAGAAATACACCAATCGCGGGTTGCAATTTCTTGATCTGATCCAGGAAGGCAATATCGGACTGATGAAGGCGGTCGATAAATTCGAGTACCGCCGCGGCTATAAATTCTCGACTTACGCCACCTGGTGGATCCGTCAGGCGATCACTCGTTCGATCGCCGATCAGGCGCGCACGATCCGCATCCCGGTGCACATGATCGAGACGATCAACAAGCTGGTGCGCACCTCGCGCCAGATGCTGCACGAGATCGGCCGCGAGCCGACCCCCGAGGAACTCGCCGACAAGCTGGCGATGCCCTTGGAAAAGGTGCGCAAGGTGCTGAAGATCGCCAAGGAGCCGATCAGCCTCGAAACCCCGATCGGCGACGAAGAAGACTCGCATCTCGGCGATTTCATCGAAGACAAGAACGCGGTGCTGCCGGTCGACGCGGCGATCCAGGCCAATCTGCGCGAGACGACGACGCGGGTCCTCGCCTCGCTCACCGCGCGCGAGGAGCGCGTGCTGCGCATGCGTTTCGGGATCGGCATGAACACCGATCACACTCTCGAAGAGGTCGGCCAGCAATTCTCGGTCACGCGCGAGCGCATCCGCCAGATCGAGGCCAAGGCGCTGCGCAAATTGAAGCATCCGAGCCGTTCGCGCAAATTGCGCAGCTTCCTCGACACCTGAGCTTGCGCTCGGGTCACGGGATTGCTTCGCCACGCTTGCAATGCAATCACTCGATAAAATTGTCATTGCGAGGAGCGCAGCAACATCCGAACTGGCGCTCGGGTGATGCGATCGCGCTTCGCCACGCTCGCAATTGCACGATAAGATTGTCATTATAAAATTGTTGCGAAGAGCGCAGCGACGAAGCAACTTCGCTCCGGCGACCGCCCGTCGGGCCCGTAGTTCAGCTGGTTAGAACACGCCGCTCATAACGGTGTTGTCGCAGGTTCGAGTCCTGCCGGGCCTACCCCATCATCCCCTCCCCGGCCCTCGCCCGGTCACGACACCTGTTCGAGCTCGCGCGACCGGGTCG
>DATJLK010000110.1:0-28921 GCA_035509615.1 Allostellaceae bacterium
TGGATCAGGATCGTCTCGCCGGGTTTCACCTGATGAGTCCGGCGGATCAGATACCACGCGGTCATCCCCTTCAGCATCATCGCCGCCGCCTGCTGATCGGTGACGCCGGTCGGGACCGGGACGAGGCGGTCGGCCGGCATCAACCGGGCTTCGGCATAGGCACCGATCGGGCCGCCGGCATAGGCGACGCGGTCACCCGGTTTCAGATCGGCAACCTCGGGTCCGACCTCTTCGACAACACCGGCCGCCTCGGAGCCGAGCCCGCTCGGCATCGGCATCGGGTAGAGGCCGCTACGCTGATACGTGTCGATGTAGTTGAGGCCGACCGCGGTATGGCGCAGCCGGACTTGGCCGGGTCCGGGTTTGCCGACCTCGATCTGCCGCCATGACAGGACTTCGGGACCTCCGGCCTTCTCGAAACGGATCGCGTGAACCATGGCATTTCCCTCCCGCTATCAGATCGGATGCCGGCCGGGTGCGTCCGTCGGCATCCGGTGCGCATTGACTGCCCAGGATAGATCGCCTGGAATGTCACGCTCCAGTGCCAGCAGTCCCCGCTTGGTCGCCAGCCCGATACCCCCGCTGAAACCGCCGAGCCCATTCCTGGCCAATACACGATGACACGGGATCACGATCGGGATGCGATTGCGCCCGCAAGCGCCGCCGATCGCGCGCGGCCCGGAGCCGAGTTCCATGGCAAGTTCGCCATAGGTGCGCGTCTGTCCGTGCGGGATCTGCCGCATCACTTCCCAGACGCGCTTGTCGAAGGGTGAGCCCGCGGGCATCAGCGGCAGGTCAAAGCGGGTCAACCGCCCGGCGAAATAAGCCTCTAGCTGACGCATCGCCTCGATCAGCAGCGCGTGGGGTTCACCTTGCGGATCATCGGTCCACGCGATCGAAGTGATTGCCTGCGGGGTTGCCGACACGGTGAGTCGCCCAACCGGACTGTTGATCGCAATTGAGCACAGCATATCCGTAACCTCAAACATAGGTACATAACAGGAACGTTAGTGGATTTCGGCGAGATGCGCGAGCAGTTTTTCGGGCTCGCTGATCGGCAGCGAACAAACCGGGCCGACACAAACATAAGCGGCGGGGCGGTCATCAGCCAGGCCCTTGCCATGGGCTGGATGATCGACCGGTAGATCCCGCCCTGGCGGCGAGGTCACGACAATCCGGTTTGGCAACGACACCGCACAGACTGCACGACGCAACCCGGCCAGTTCCACAGCCCCGGGATCGCCGACCAGCACGACCTGTACCGGCTCGATAAGGAGTTCGGCATTGTTGAGCAAGGTTGCGAGCGGGAAGAAATTGCGCCCGAGTTCGCCGGAAAAAGCCTCGATAATCGCCTCGGCGCGTCGACGGCAGGCGTCATCGCCGGTCAGGATCGCAAGCCGGGTCAACACGCCGACGAGCGTGCCGTTGCCGGCCGGCGTTGCCGCGTCGGCGGCGGTCTTGGCGCGGGTGATCAAGGCCGGTGTATCATCCGCCGAAAAGAAATAGCCGCCCGCCTTCGGGTCGCGGTAGTGGTGGTCGAGGATCGTAATCCATTGCCGGGTGCGGGCGACAAATCGGTCGTCGCCGGTAGCTTCGTGCAGCGCCAGCGCGGCCCGGCAGAGATTGGCATAATCATCAACACTCGCCGGATGCCGTGCCTGGCCCGCGCGCCTGCTATGAAACAGCCGTCCATCCCCGCCAATCATCTCGCGGCAAATGGAGTCAAAGGCGGTATGCGCGGTGGTGATCCAGTCCGGCCGCTCAAACACGATGCCGGCTTCGGCCATCGCGGCAATCATCAGCCCATTCCAATCGGCCAGCACCTTATCGTCCCAGCCGGGCCGCACCCGGGCTGCGCGGGCCTCCAGCAACAGCCTGCGGCAGGCGGCAAGTTCCCGCTCCGTCGCGGCATCGGCCAATTCGGGCGAGGCGCTGCGGTTGAGGATTGTATGGCCTTCCCAATTGCCCTCTGCGGTCACATCGTAATGGCGCTTGAACAACGTCGCCCGAGAGCCCAGCACCGCGTCGATTTCGGCTTCCGACCAGACGTAGAATTTGCCCTCTTCGTGTTCGCTGTCAGCGTCGAGGCTGCTGGCGAAGCCACCGCCTGGCGCGCTCATTTCGCGCTCGACCCAGCCGAGCGTCTCTTCGACCCGCTGGCGATAGAGCGGGTTTTTTGTCTCCTGCCATACCAGGGTTAGGAGATCGACCAGTTCGGCGTTGTCGTACAGCATCTTTTCAAAATGCGGCACGAGCCAGCGGGCATCGGTCGAATAGCGGGCAAACCCGCCGCCGAGGTGGTCGTAGATGCCGCCCTGGCACATCGCGTCGAGCGCCTTTGTCACCGCATCGCGATAGGCGGTTTGGCGGGTGCGTTTCCAGGCCCGCCACAACAGCTCGAAGATGCCGCATTGCGGGAATTTGGGCGCGGTGCCGATGCCGCCATTGATCTGGTCGGTCTCGCGCAATAGCCGCTCGGCGATCGGGTCGAGCTGACCGCGAGAAATCATGCCGCCCGTCTGCGGTTGGCCGAGCCGCTGCAAGGCGCTGCGCAGCACGCCGACATTTTTGGCGACGTCGTCGCGTTTGCCGCGGTAGGCCTCGCTGATCGCCTCGAGCAGCTGCAGAAATCCCGGCCGTCCCCAACGCGCCTCGGGCGGGAAATAGGTACCGCCCCAGAAGGGCTCGCCGTCGGGGGTCAGAAACATCGTCAGCGGCCAGCCACCCTGCTCGCCCATCAAGGCCAACGCATGCTGGTAAACCTGGTCGAGATCGGGGCGCTCCTCGCGATCGACTTTGATGTTGACAAAGAGCTGGTTCATCCGTGCCGCGATCGCCGGGTTCTCAAAGCTCTCATGCGCCATGACATGGCACCAATGGCAGGCGGCATAGCCGATCGACAACAAGATCGGCTTGTCGGCGGCTTTGGCGGCGGCCAATGTCGCCTCGCTCCACGGTTGCCAGTGGACAGGATTGTCGCGGTGCTGGAGGAGGTAGGGGCTGGTCTCGTCGCCGAGGCGGTTCTGATCCATTTCGGCTCCTGCCGTGCGGATTTATCGGGCGTGCCGGGTGGTGCGGCGCATTGCCCTCGGCGCCGCGAGGGGGTAGGCTTTCCACTCTACTCCCAGAACGGCGGGCCGTGTCATTCGCTCCGCCGCCTCCTAGATACCGGAGAAACGAGAAATGGCAGACGCACCCGCCGACCCGCGGCTGTTTTACGAGCACCATATTTTCATGTGCAATAATGTGCGGCCGGAAGGTCATCCACGCGGCTGCTGCATGGCCCGTGCCGAAGCGGCCGGCGGCTTCGACAAAGTACGCGGCTATATGCGCGAGAAGGCGCGCGCCGCCGGCGTCGAAAACATCCGCGTCAATGCCGCCGGCTGTCTCGACCGCTGTGAATTCGGCCCCAATATGGTGATTTATCCCGAGGGTGTCTGGTATCGCTTCGAGTCGACCGAGGACGTTGACGAAATCATCCAGAAACATCTGGTCGAGGGTGGCCGGGTCGAACGGCTGATGCTACAGCCCGATCAGCTGCCGCCAAAGCACTGAGCGCCTCGTTCGCGGGGCGGGGCGCCGACGACGCTATATAGTCCCGATGGAGTCCCGCCTTATTCGCTGTGGCCGGGTATGACTTGGCCATCTACGTATTTCTGTGAGACCGGCGGCGTACGGTAGAACCTAGGTGAGTGGATCGAGTCCGGGCGGGGGTTTCGACGACCCGTCCTCCCTCGCCGACACGATCTTTGCCCCCGCAACAGCGATCGGCAAAGCCGCCATCGCCGTGCTGCGCCTGTCCGGGCCCGGTACGGCCCGGGCGCTGATTGCATTAATCGGCGATTTGCCGTCGCCACGAACCGCACGTCGGCGCCGCCTGACCCATCCGGATAACGGCGAACCGCTCGACGATGCGCTCGTCCTGTGGTTTCCCGCACCCGCGAGCTTTACCGGCGAGGATATCGCCGAACTGCACCTGCACGGCAGCCGTGCGGTGCTGGCGGCGGTCATTGACGCGCTTGGCGGTCTCGGGCTGCGTCTGGCCGAACCCGGCGAGTTCACCCGTCGCGCGTTTTACAATGGCAAGCTTGATCTGACCCAGGCCGAGGCGATCGCCGATCTGACCGCCGCCGAGACCGAAGCCCAGCGGCGTCAGGCATTGCGCCAGCTCGACGGCGAATTGGGCGGGCTATACCGCGACTGGTCGCAGCGGCTGACCCGCACCCTCGCCCATGTCGAAGCGGCGATCGATTTTCCCGATGAGGATTTGCCGCCCGCGATCGAGCAGCGGATTGTTGCTGAGACCCGCTCATTGCGCACGGAAATCGCCGGTCATCTCGCCGACGGCCATCGCGGCGAGCGGTTGCGTGACGGCATCACGATCGCGATCGTCGGCCCGCCGAATGCCGGCAAATCGAGCCTTCTCAACCGCATTGCCCGGCGCGAGGCGGCGATCACCTCGCCAATCCCGGGGACGACGCGCGACATCGTCGAAGTTGCGATCGATCTTGCCGGCTACCCGGTGATCCTCGCCGACACCGCGGGCCTGCGCGAGAGCAACGACCCGATCGAGCAGGAGGGGCTGCGTCGCGCCCACCGCCGCGCTGCGGAGGCCGAGATCCGCCTCTTCGTCTTCGACGCCCGCACCCCCGCCGATGCGGCTGGTGCCGCGGCCTGGCCCGGTCCCGACACGATCGTCGTCGCCAACAAAATCGACCTCCTTGGCTCGGCGGATCCCCGGCTCAGCCAACGAGAAACCGTCATGCCCGGGCTTGATCCGAGCACCCACGGGACGAGGCGCGAAGCCGTGAGCTGCCGCACGGATTCAGATGACCGGGACAAGCCCGATCTCGACGCGGAAGTTGCCCGCAGCAAAAGCCACCCGGAGGCGTGGTTCCCGGTCTCGGCGCTGACCGGCGCCGGTCTCGATGCTCTGCTGCAGGTGCTCGCTGCGCGCCTCGCCGCTGCCCACCGGATCGAAGGCCCGGTCCTGACCCGCGCCCGTCACCGCCACGCCCTCGAAGACGCCGCGGCCTCACTCGACCGTGCGCTTGCCGCCGATCTCTCGGAATTGCGCGCCGAAGACCTGCGTCTGGCCCTGCGCTGCCTCGGGCAGATCACCGGCGCCGTCGGCGTCGAAGACCTCCTCGACATCATCTTCCGCGACTTCTGCCTCGGCAAATAACGAGAGTTATGTAGCTGTCTCGCCTCACCAGCTGAAACAGCTACATATATAATTTCCTAAGTAACCGAAAATTATTAACCGCCAGGAAGCGGGGCGTAACCAATTGCTCGATCAGGTATTCAGCGTGGTGGTGAAATAGATGTCGTCGAGGGCCAGCGGTTTGGTCAACAAGCCCTGCTCGACGGAGCCGCGGATCGCGCGCTCGATCGTGCGGCTCATCGCCGCGATCCCGAGCGGATAGGGATCGTCGCCGATAACCGCACTCTGCTCGGCAAAATCATTGCCGGGGAAATAGACCCGTATCGTCTCGTAGCGCCGGGCCCGCTCATAGGCGATTTCCTTTGACCGACGGAACGCGTCGAACAGTTCGAGGGCGACCCACGGATGCTGGCGCAAGATCCGGTTTTGCACGACCACGTGGTGATTGGCCTGAAAGCAGCCGGTCGTGCGGTAGAATTCGAAGACGACGCTTTCGCCGTTGTCGTCGAGCAGCTTGCGTAGCCGCGGATTGCTGCGGATCTCGGTGCCGCCCCAGCGGTCGATCACGGTCTTGTCGCCGGCGGTGATGCGGGTTTGCGGCCGAATGGCGGTGCAGGCGTCGATCTCGCCGCTTTCGAGCATGCGATCGAGCGTCTGGTCGGCGGTGAGCCAATGATGCTCGACATCCTGCGGCCCCTCCCTGTCGAGCCCGAGCGCTCCGGCATGGCTCAGTTCCTTGGTGCGCCCGTTGAACCAGACATTGTCGCGCGCCTCGATGCCATAAAGGTCCTTAAGCGTGATCCGGAACCACAAAGCAGCGGTCATGTCATAGTCCGGGACGCCAATCCGCTTGCCGCGGATATCGCTTAGCCCCGTGATCCCCGACCCGGTATTGACGTACAGGTTTGGCCAATGATGACCGCGGCTCAGGAAAATCGGCAGGGCCGACCAATCCCACCTCGTGCCGCCGCCGCGCTCGCGCGCCAGCAATGTCTCGGAGATCGACATTTCCGAGACGTCGAATTCGTCATAGGTGAGGTTGCGAAAAAACAAGGTTCCGGGTTCGACCGTGACAAAGTCGAGTTCGATCCCTTGCGGCCTGACCGTGCCGTCCTTGAGTGGATCGAGCCGCGGGTTGTCGGAGAACGCTATCGTCAATCGCAGCGCCATAAATCCTCCCGTGCTTTTTTGGGTGTTTGCGGGCGCGACGGTCAGATCACGCCGTCATCGTGCAGCCGGCGGATTTCTTGCGGGTCAAGGCCGCAGATTTCGCCGAGCAGGTCGGCGGTATGCTCGCCCAATTGCGGCGGGCGGGTCACCGTTGCGGGTGAGTCGGAAAGTTTGATCGGGCAGCCGACGGTCTGGTATGTCCCGCGTGACGGATAATCGACATCGACGATCATCTCGCGCGCCCGCAGATGCGGGTCGCAGAGGACTTCGCCGGTGTCCTGGCAGGCGCCGCACGGGACCCCGGCGGCACCCAGGACCTGCATCACCTCGTGCTTTGAGCGGGCTCGTGTCCAACCCGTGATGATCGCGTTCAACGCGACCCGGTTTTCCCAGCGTCCATCCTCGCTGGCAAAGCGCGGGTCGTCAGCGAGTTCGGGATGTTCGATTGCGGCGGCAAAGGCCGGCCACATCTGCTGCTGGGCGGTGATGAACACGTAATCGTTCGGGCCGCCCGGCGCACACGGATAGGTGGTGCTCGGCACCCCGCGGCCCATCTGGTTGCCGCGCCGCGGCATCGGCGCGCCAAAGCGCTGGTGGTCGCGCAGACTGACCCGGATCAGATTGACGACGGCATCCTGCATCGACACTTCGACCTGCTGGCCGCAGCCGGTCGCGTGGCGTTGCTGCAATGCGGCGAGGATGCCGATCGCCATATGCATGCCCGTTCCCGAATCGCCGATCGCCGGCACGACAAAGGTCGGCGGGTTCTCGGGAAACCCGGTGATGCTCATGGCACCTCCCATCGCCTGGGCGATCGGCTCGTAGCTCTTGTAGTCGCGGTACGGGCCATAGGTGCCAAAGCCCTTGATCGTTGCATAGATCAGCCGCGGGTTGATCTGATGGATCGCATCAAAGCCGAACCCGAGCCGGTCGAGGGCACCGGGCCCGAAATTCTCGAGCAGCACATCCGATTTGGCGATCAACTCGCGAAACAATTCCTTGCCGCGGCCGGTTTTCAGATTGAGGGTCAGACTTTTCTTGTTGGCGTTGAACAGCAGAAAAAACAGGCTGTCGCTATCCGCCCGGTCACGCATGTTGCGACGCGCGACATCTCCGCCCCTGGGCTCCTCGAGCTTGATTACGTCGGCGCCGAGAAAAGCCAGGATCTGGGCGCAAGCCGGCCCCGCCTGGTTATGCGTCATGTCGATGATGCGAATGCCGGCAAGCGCTTGGCCCATGTTTCCCTCCCGCAGTGGGTTGGTCATGCCGCAGCTTAGCATCGGGAAAGACCAGCCGCCAAAGCCGGCGCGCATCTCGGCCGCCGCGGGCCTGCGATACGATTTAGGGGAAGCCCGAGTCGCCTCGGAGGTGCGACGATTCCGCCTCCGCAGCCGCCGGTCATCCGGCGGGCGGGGCTCGTCTCGGCTTCGCCTTGTCCTTGAAAACCGTCACAGACCGTTCAGCGTGCTGTAAGCGGAGAATACTGTCCACGCGACAATCAGAGTGATCCCGCTCCAATAGATCCAGCGATACATTGTCCCCTGCGTAAGCCGCTGTCATTTGTGGTGATTATACGCACGCTGCGCTTCACGGTTCCCCTGCACTGCGAAGTTTTGCGGCAACGCGGCACAAATCGAGAATCATGGCAGCATCTAATGAACTGATCGAACTGCTGGTGGAGCGAATCGGCGGCGATGGCGATGGCATCGCGCATTGGCGTTCGGAACCGGTTTATCTCCCTTTTACTGTTCCCGGCGACCGGGTTCGTGCGGCACTCGGCCCGCGTCGCGGCGGTGGGTATGAAGGCCGGGTGGTCGAAATGCTGGCCGCCGGCAACGGCCGCGCCGCGCCGCCTTGCCGGCATTTCGCGCGTTGCGGCGGCTGCGCGCTGCAGCATCTCGACCCCGTCACCTATCGAAATGCCAAGCTGCAGAGTCTGTGGACGGCATTGGCGCGATTTCGCATCGATCCCGACACGGTCCAGCCGCTGCGCTGCGTCGCCGCTGTCAGGCGCCGGGCTCGGCTCGCCCTGATACGCCCGCGCGACCCGCGACAGCCCGGCATAATCGGTTTTCGCGAGCGCTTTCGCCACGCCCTCGTCGATCTCGCCGAATGCCCGATACTGGAAAGGCCACTGCTGGCGCTGGTCAACGTCCTGCGCGGTTACATTGCGCAGCTGCTCCCGCCGGGCGGCAGCGCCGAGGCCCATCTGACCCGGACCGACAGCGGTATCGACCTGCTGTTGACGGCTGCACTGATGCCTGGCCTCGACGCGCTCGAAGCGCTGGCATCACTTGCCGCCGCGCAGGATCTGGCGCGCATCGTCTGGCGATCACCGGCGAGCGAAATACTGGTGGTCGAGCGCCGTCGGGTGCGGATGATGCGCGCTGGTGTCGCCGTGTGCTTTCCGCCGGGAGCCTTCTTGCAGGCAAGCGAGAGTGCTGAAGCGCTGCTGGTGGCGGAAGTGATCGCTGCCGTCGGCACCCGCCGACCGGTGCTCGATCTCTATGCCGGGCTCGGAACCTTCGGCTTTGCCTTGGCTGCAGCGGAAATCGGGGTGGTGCATATGGCCGAAGGCGATCAGCCGACATTTCAGGCTCTCGCGCAAGCGGCGCCGGGTGTGAAAGGGGTCAGCGTCGAGCGCCGCGATCTCGCACGCGACCCGATGCCGCCCGAGACGCTCGCAAAATATACCGCAGTCGTGCTCGACCCGCCGCGGTCAGGGGCACCGCGAATGGCCGAGGCGCTGGCGCGCGCGCCGATCGATACGGTGGTTTCGGTATCGTGCAACCCCGCGAGCTTTGCCCGCGATGCCGGCAGACTTGTCGGCGGCGGCTACCGCCTCGAACGAGTAACGCCGATCGATCAATTCGTGTGGAGCCCGCATCTCGAACTCGTCGCGGTCTTTCGCCGGTGAGGCTCGCAGCCCATAGCGATCAGCCGCCCATTCCGGGGCATCCCGGATTCCGGCAGGACGGCCCAACTCGCATGTCAACTTCCCAATAGCGCCACTATTCAGGATGGTAATGCGGCCGGATTCCGGCAGGATGGCCCAACTCGCATGTCAACAGCCGAAAGGTCCAGGGCACTTCGTTGTATCGACGAGATCGAGCCGGTTATCTTGGGTAATCAGACATCCACCCCGCTGCCGCCGGCGGGTTGATGAGGAACAGGGTCATGCGCCTCTTGATCGCGATGATGAAGCACGAGACCAATACCTTTTCGCCCGTGCCGACACCGCTGACGCGCTTTGGCAATGGACCCGGGCCACTGTACGGCGAGGCGGCAGTGCAAGCCTATCGCGGCACCGGAACCGGTCTTGGCGCCTATCTCGATCTTGCTGCGCGCGAGAGGGCAGAAATCGTTCTGCCGATCGCTGCCGGAGCACCCCCGAGCGGGCCGGTCGAGGACGCCGCCTATGGCGAGATCACCGACCTGATTTGCGCCACCGCGGCTCAAGGGAATTACGACGGGATCATGCTCGATCTTCACGGTGCGATGGTAACGCAGAGCCTGGAAGACGGCGAAGGCCAGTTTCTCAAACGGTTGCGCCGGATCGTGCCGACAACGCCGATCGCGGTTTCGCTCGACATGCACGCCAATCTCTATGATGAGATCATTGCCAACGCGACCGTGGTCACCGGCTACCACACCTACCCGCACGTCGACACCTACGAGACGGCGCGACTCGCCGGTGAGATCCTGTTGCGTACGATCCGCGGCGGGATACGGCCCGTCATGGCATGGGGCAATGTGCCGATGCTGCCGCATGTGATGCGGCAGGGCACCGACGATCATCCGAACAAGGAATTGCAGCACCGTTGTATGGCAATGGCCGCGGAAGGTGCCCTTGCCGCGAGCCTTTTTACCGGCTTCCCGCATGCCGACATCACCAATGCCGGGCTCAGCGCCGTTGTCGTTACCGACGGCGACCGCGAACTGGCCGAGCGGCTGCGTGACGAGCTGCTCGACCGTGCCTGGGTCGAGCGCGAAGCCTTTGTCTACAAGATTGAGCCGTTGCAAGGCTCGATTGCCCGCGCCAAGGCGATGTCCGGACCGCAACTCGGCGACGGACCGATCATACTGCTCGATCATTACGACAATTGCGCCTCCGGCGGCACGATGGACACGACTACGGTCTTGGCCGAGATCCTGCGTCAAGACCTCGAAGACGTCGCCGTTTTTGCGATTTATGATCCGCAGGCGGTACAGGAGGCGATGGCTGCCGGCATTGGAGCCAATGTAACCTTATCGGTCGGCGGCAAGATCGCGATGCCGGCAATCCCCGCCGAGAGCAGACCGTTGACCCTCTCCGGGACGGTCAAGACGATCTCGAACGGCCGCTATCGCAACCGCGGGCCGATGGCGCGCGGCGTGCAGATGGATATGGGCGCAGCAGTCGTGCTCGATACCGGGAATGTCGAGATCGTGCTGATCTCGCGCCACGTCGAGCCCTCCGATCTGAACTGCTTATTGGCGCTCGGCATCGACCCGACGCAGAAACGCTATGTGATGCTAAAGAGCCGCATCCACTGGCGGGCTGGCCTCGGCCCATTGGCCCGGGCGGTTGTCGACTGCGCCGGCGTCGGGGTGTGCACCTCGGATTACCGACAACTCACCTTCAGCAGGGTTCGCCGCCCGATCTACCCGCTCGATCTGCCAAACCGGTAACATTCCCGGTGCTTCAATCCCGATAGGCGGTTCACCCGATCGTCTTGGCCGGTGGACCCTTGGCCGACGGGTCGGGCCGGCTATTCACGGACCCGCGGGCGCCTCAGCGTTTTCCGTCAAAGCCGGTGGTCGACGCCGGTGGTGTGCCCGTCACGGCAGCGTTACCGGTGCCGCACCGGTAGATAACGGCGACCGACACCCAACCCGGGAAGTTCACCTCTGTCCGGGCGGGGGCGTCCGTCCGAACTCCTCGCCATTTTCGGGCCGTCGCCGGCGTCACCGGTTCCCGAGGCGTCCTGTCTCGCAGCCATTTCGCGCTCGCGGCGCAGTTCCGCGAGACGAGCGGCGATTGTCGTAAAATCATCGGCAGCGCGGGGTCGGCTCACGTTTCCTCCGGAAGGTTTGCCGGTCGTCCCCAGGCGGCCGGCTTATTGAAAAGCGCGCGCATGCATGCCTCCGAGCGCGCGATTAAGCAAGCGGAAATCACGGAACCGATTGCACCAAGCTTTGGCCCAGCGTCGATTCCACCTGTGCGGCGATGTCGTTGAATGGCACGCCGCCGAACTCTGATGCTTCCAGCATCTGGCTCATATGCCCGGCAATCGAGTTGCGCTCGTTGGTAAAGGTCTTCAAATCGGCCTGGAAGCCAAGATAGGCGCCATTGCTGCCCTCGATCGCGGCGGTTGCATCCTGCAGGCTCTTCATACCGACCGGGCCGAGCGGCGCATTGATCGCCTTATAGATGCCGGCAAGGTGCGAGAACGAGGCGCGGTGTCCGACGAGCGCAGCGGGCAGCGCGTCATCGGTCATAACCTCGATCAAGGTGCGGCCGTCATGCGCGTAATCGTCGGTCAGCCCGGTGAGGCTCATTAAAATTGGGCGGATATCGGTGTGGTCGGAGAAGAAGGCTCCGGTCGCGCCCAAATGCTGAACGTGGGGTCCGGCAATGCCGAGCCAGGTATTGGTGATCTGGATCTGGAAATCGCCATGGTTCCAAGCAAACCCCGATTCCTCGACAAAGCAGCTTGCGGCGTTCTGCATCGGCGTGCACAGCGGTGTCGTATGACCCGACGCCGACAGGAAATAGTCGGGATTGGCGAACAGGATGAAGTTCGGCGTGCGGTTGGGATCGGCGGTAACCATGTGGAGCAAAGACTGCTCCTGCTGGTCGGCCAGCGCCTCGGTCACATTGTTGGTGCTGCCATTGGCGCCGTCCACTGGGTCGAAACCGAGCAGCGCCCCTGATTCAAGTTCGAGCTTCCGGGTTACGCTGCTGTTCTGACCGGGGTTGCCGTTGATGTAAAAGGTAGCCGCGTCGTCGCTGTGGACGCGGAACGGCGTGGTATCGCCAAACTCGGTGTTGATGACCGGGCTCAGATCGGCGTCGATCTCGCCCTTCTTGGCATAGGTGCACGGTGTGGTTACGCCATCGCAATTGGCCGGTGATGGCGGCCCGCCGACAAAATGGTCGTTCTCGTCGGCAGTGATGATAAAGAGCGTGTTGCTCGTGGTAATGCCGTCCGCGGCGAGCCGGGTGAAAAACTGACCGAACGCCTTGTTGAATGCTTTCAGTTGGGTGACATAGCCGGCTTCGCCCGGTCCGAAAGTCTCTTCGGCGCTCGGCGAGCCCAAAGTGGGGACACCGGAGAGGGCCGGACCTTCATTGTCGTGCGCATCTTCGATGTAACCGTAGACAACGGGAACCCCGGCTTCGAGCATCGTCGCCAGATAACCTAGCGTCTGCGACGGCGACGGATCAAAACCCGGGAAACCGGGATTGCCGTGGCTGTCTGCGACGATATTGCCGTCAAGATCGGTGACGGCGCCCTCTGGCGAGATTTGCGGCTGGACATTGACATTGCCGTAAAGCGCATCGAACCCAACATACCCGCCGGGCTCGTCCTTCAGGATGTCGGGCGCGCTGTTCTGGGCGCACAGCGCGCTGCCCTTGGCGCAATGGACAATGATCCCCTCGAAATCGGCGACCGCCCTGGTCGGATTTGCCGCTGCTTCGGCTGCCTGTGGCGAATTGGGTCCGAACACGTTGTTGATGTCGCTGGTGACGTTTTCGAACTCCATATTGGCGATCGAAAACGCGCCGACATCGCAGCCGGCGCGGGTAAACGGCACCCACGGCGCCGGCGCATTTTTGCCGTCGGGCGCCAGCATCTGGTACTTGCCATCGGGCAATACGTCCGTCCAATAGGTAAAGGAGCTGGGAAAGCTCGCTACCCCGTTCTGGAACAGGCCAAAGCTGTTGCCGATCGAAAAGCCGAACTTGTCGCCATAGACGCCGGTCAGCGCGGTCACAATGTCGACCGAAGTGTGGGAGATCAGCGGCGTCCAATGGTTGGTTAGAACCGTGCCTGTGTTATTGCTTTTGTACTGACCGCTGCCCTCGAGAAAATTCAGCAGATTGGGGATTTGTTCAAGATCTGACGGTACGTTCGGGTTGTCCCGCCGAAAATGAACATTGTCGAATTGGATGTAGACGACGTGCTTGATGCCATTGGCAAGACGACAAACGGCTTGCTGCGCCGACGCGGCGCCGGTCCAGACGACCGCCACCGTTGCCATCACCAGAGCTGCAATCGGAACAATTCGCTTCACGCTCGCAATCCTCTAATATGCATTCGCCCGAAAGGCCTGCGCACACGGCGCTGTTTAAGGATGGTAACCGGTGGAGCGTTACCGATCCGGGTCATCGATGTTGCGAAATTGTGATGATGCAAGACCGCGGGTTGTCCTTTGCCGGCCGGCGCGGTTAGGGTGTCGGCAAGAGAGGCAGCGTTATAGGAGCAAACTATGGATGGCACCGCAGAACTCATCGAGACCGATCGCCGCTATCTGCTTCATCCGCTGCACCATCCGGACGACCATAGGGAGCCGCTCGTCGTCACCGAGGGCAAAGGAGCGATGCTGTACGATGCCGGCGGAAACGGCTATATCGACAGCCTGTCCGGGCTGTGGAATGTCAATGTCGGGCACGGAAGGGGCGAGTTGGCCGATGCTGCCGCCGCACAAATGCGCCGTATCGCCTTCGCCTCGGCCTATATCGGTGCGACCAACGAGCCGGCGGTGCGGCTCAGCGAAAAGATCGTGCGTCACGCCTATTCGAACTCCGCGGCAGTCTATTTTACCACTGCGGGCGCCGAGTCGAACGAGTCCGCGTTCAAATTTGCCCGTTATTATTGGAAGGTCAGCGACCAGCCGAACAAAACCAAGATCATCTCGCGCACCCACGCCTATCACGGGGTGACGATGGCGGCGATGAGCGCCACCGGTATCGCCGCCTACCACAAGATGTTCGGGCCATTGGTGTCGGGGTTTGTCCATGTCGCGGCACCCTACGCTTATCGCTGGACCGGGAACGAGGAACCCGGCCTGGGCGCCGCCGAGGCGGTTGAAAAGGCGATCCTCGCCGAAGGGCCGGAGACGGTCGCCGCGGTCATCGCCGAGCCGGTGCAGGGTGCCGGTGGGGTCATCGTTCCGCCGCCCTCGTATTTTCCGAAATTGCGCGAGATCTGTGACCGCTACGGCGTGTTGCTGATCGCCGACGAGGTTATTACCGGGTTTGGCCGCACCGGCCGGTGGTTCGCTCTCGGGCATTGGGGGGTGGAGCCCGATCTCGTCTCGTTTGCCAAGGGCGTCACCAGCGGCTATCTGCCGCTGGGGGGTGTCATTGCGTCAAAGCGCGTGCATGAGGCGATCGAAAGTGCCCCCGCCGACCGTAAATTCATGCATGCCGCGACCTATTCGGGCCATCCGGTGTGCTGCGCCGTCGGTCTTCGCAATGTCGAGATCATCGAAAACGAGGGGCTCGTTGAACGCGCTGCCGTTGTCGGCAGGCGGCTCTTGGCCGGGCTTGAAACCTTGCGTGACTTGCCGATGGTCGGCGATGTCCGCGGGCTCGGCATGATGTGCGGCGTCGAACTCGTCAATGACCGGACTACCAAGGCGCCGGCAACCGGGCTCGGTGCCCGGATCACCCGCGAGGCGCTCAAACGCGGGCTGTTGCCGCGGCTGCGTGCCGGCGGCGCCGATCCTGCGATCGGCGACACGATCTGCGTCGCTCCGCCGCTGATGACGCCCGAGGAAACCATCGATCGGATCCCGGAAATCCTGCGCGCCGCGATCATCGCTGCGGGCTGACAGCGGTCTGCGTTGTTTCACGTGAAACCGAGATGAACGAAGTGGCGCCGCGATACGACGTCGTCGTGGTCGGCGGCGGGCATGCCGGATGCGAGGCGGCGGCGGCGGCGGCGCGGCTCGGCGCCCGCACCTTGTTGTTGACCCACAAGCGCGCGACGATCGGCGAGATGTCGTGCAACCCGGCGATCGGCGGCCTCGGCAAGGGCCATCTGGTGCGCGAGATTGACGCGCTTGATGGCATCATGGGGCGTGCGATCGACCGCGCCGGCATCCAGTTCCGCATCCTGAACCGCAGCAAGGGCCCGGCCGTGCGTGGCCCGCGCGCCCAGGCCGACCGCAAGCTGTATCGACATGCAGTCGCCGGGCTGCTCGCCGAGACGGCCGGTCTCGATATTGCCGAGGGTGCGGCCGAAGACCTGGTCTTCGATGCGGCCGGGCATGCTGCCGGTATCGTGCTGGCCAATGGTGCGCGGGTCGCCGCCGGCCGCGTCGTGCTGACGACCGGTACCTTTTTGAACGGTCTCATTCATATCGGCGCGGAAAAGATCCCGGCCGGCCGGGTTGGCGAAGCGCCGTCGCGCGGACTGGCGGCGACCCTCGGGCGCGCCGGCTTTACCCTCGGGCGGCTCAAGACCGGGACCCCACCGCGCCTCGACGGCCGTACAATCGACTGGGCCGGGCTCGAACGCCAGCCGGGCGACGACCCGCCATCGCCGTTTTCGTTTGTCACCGAGCGGATCACGACACCACAGGTGGCCTGCCACATCACAACGACGACCGCAGCGACGCACGATGTGATCCGCGCCAATCTCGCGCGCTCGCCGATGTATTCTGGTGACATCACCGGTATCGGGCCGCGCTATTGCCCGTCGATCGAGGACAAGGTCGTGCGTTTTGCCGAGCGCGAGCGTCACCAGATTTTTCTCGAGCCGGAAGGGCTCGACGACGATACGGTCTATCCCAACGGCATCTCGACCTCGCTGCCGCGTGCCGTGCAGCAAGAGATGCTGCGCACGATCCCGGGTCTCGAACACGCCCTGATGCGGCGTCCCGGCTATGCGATCGAATACGATTTTGTCGATCCCCGCGAACTCCTGCCCAGCCTCGAAACCCGCCGTATCGCCGGGCTTTATTTCGCCGGCCAGATCAATGGCACGACCGGCTACGAGGAAGCCGCGGCGCAGGGCATCCTCGCCGGACTCAATGCGGCGCTCGCCGCCTTCGGGGACGCGCCATTGGTGCTCGACCGCGCTGCGGCCTATATCGGCGTGTTGATCGACGATCTGGTGACGCGCGGCACCAGTGAACCCTACCGCATGTTCACTTCGCGCGCCGAGTACCGGCTGGTTCTGCGCGCCGACAATGCCGACCAGCGGCTGACGCCGATCGGCTTGCGGCTCGGCTGTGTCGGAGCGGAGCGCGCCGCGGGTTTCGCGGCGAAGGCCGATGCGCTCGCCGCGGCCCGAGAAATGCTGGCCTTGCTGCGGATGACGCCGCCCGCTTTGAAGCACCACGGGATCACCGTCAACGAGGACGGGATCGCCCGCAAAGCTGCGGAATTGCTCGCTTATCCCGGCATTGATCTGGATCGGCTCGCAGCGATTTGGCCGCAACTGGCGGCACTCGCCCCGGAAGTCGCCGAACAGGTCGAGATCGATGCGCGTTACGCAGGGTATCTCGAGCGGCAGGAGCGCGACATCGCCACCTTCCGGCGCGACGAAGCCCTGCTGCTGCCTGATGATCTCGACTACGCGGCGATCGGCAGCCTGTCGCACGAAATCTGCGGCAAGCTCGCCGCCGCCCGGCCTGCGACCCTTGGTGCCGCGGCGCGCATTTCCGGGGTGACCCCGGCGGCACTCGTCGCTTTGCTGCGGCATGTTCGGCGCCGCGCGGCGTAAATGCCCGTTCTTCCCGGGATCTGGACCCGAAGCCGCCGGGAGACGCACACCTCTCGACGGCCTGGCCGAGACGCCCTATCCGCGCTTTCCGGCGCGTGAGGGAGCGGCCGTGCCGCTGGTGCGGGAGGGCGGGCGGCGGCAAGCCTCAGGGATCTCGACCCCAACCCGCGCTAGCCGCGGGCGAAGAGCGGGACATTGGTTCACGGTCGGTCTGCCGTTAGATGGCTTTTCGCAGGCAAAGCGAGGAAGCGGTGCGGCGTGAGCCGCCGCTCGGCCCGCGCGGGTTCGCCGAGCTGTTCCCGGTTTCACGTGAAACACTCTTGCGGCTCGAAGCGTATGCCGACCTTTTGACTCGTTGGTCGGCGCGCATTAACCTCGTCGGGCGTGACACCCTCGCCGATTTGTGGCGGCGCCACATGCTCGATTCGGCACAATTGCAACCGCTCGTCCCCGACCACGCGCAAGGCCTGATCGATCTCGGCAGCGGCGCCGGCTTTCCCGGAATGGTGCTGGCGATCCTCGGCGTGCCCGGCGTCGAACTGGTCGAAGCCGATGCGCGCAAGGCTGCGTTCTTGCGCGAGGCGGCTCGAATTACCGAGGCAAACGCTACGATTCGGCCATGCCGCATCGCTGCGGTGGCGCCGCACATCGTCGATGTCGTGACCGCTCGGGCATTGGCGCCGCTCGATCGTCTTCTCGACGAGGCGCGGCCCTTCCTGGGTCGATCGACAATCTGCCTGTTTCCAAAAGGCGAGCGGGCCGCGGAAGAATTGACCCTCGCGCGTAAACGCTGGACAATGACCGTGTCGATGCACGGCAGCATCGCCGATCCGCGGGGGGTCGTTCTGCGTTTGCACGAGATCGTTTGTGACCCTCACGAGCGCTGAGGTTCGCCCGGAAACGCGTCCGCCGATGCACCGGACGCGCATCGTCGCCGTCGCGAATCAGAAGGGCGGCGTGGGGAAAACCACGACCGCGATCAATTTGGCGACTGCGCTTGCTGCTGTCGGGCATCCGGCGCTGCTGATCGATCTCGACCCGCAGGGCAATGCCAGCACCGGGCTCGGCATCGAGCGCAATCAGCGCCGGCTGACCAGCTATGAATTGATGCTCGGCGAGGCCGATCTCGCCGATGCGGTGGTGCCGACCGAGGTGCCGGGTCTGTCGGTCGTCCCGGCTTCGCCGGACCTGAGCGGCGCCGATTTCGAGTTCATGAACCGCGAGCGCCGCGAATTTCTACTCAGTCGGGCTATCCGCAGCCGGGTGCGCGATTGGGATGAAGTGCTGATCGACTGTCCGCCGTCATTGAACCTGTTAACTATCAACGCGCTGGTTGCGGCAGACGCCGTGTTGGTGCCGTTGCAATGCGAGTTTTATGCGCTTGAGGGTCTCAGCCAGCTGATGCGGACCGTCGAGCGGGTGCAGCGGGCGCTGAACCCGCGGCTCGAACTGCAGGGCGTCGTTTTGACGATGTATGACGGCCGCAACAATCTGAGCGAATCCGTCGCTCTCGATGTGCGCGATCATCTCGGCGCCAAGGTGTTCGAGACGGTGATCCCGCGCAACGTCCGGGTCTCCGAAGCTCCCTCCTACGGCAAACCGGTGCTGATCTATGACTACCGGTGCGCCGGCGCCCAGGCCTACATCCAGCTCGCCGGCGAAATATTACGGCGCAATTCGGGGCCGCCGCCGCAATGAGCGAGCGCATGAAGCGCCAGCGGCTGGGCCGCGGCCTGGCCGCGCTGTTTGGCGAAACCGAGGCCGAGGCCGGACCCGATCCGGCAGCCCAGCGCCGTGTTCCGATCGAAGCGATCGGCCCGAGCGCGTTGCAGCCGCGCCGCCGCTTTGCCGAGGCCGAGCTTGACGCGCTGGCGCAATCGATCCGCGAAAAAGGTGTGTTGCAGCCGCTTCTGGTACGCCCGGCCAGCAAGGGCGAAGCCGCCTTTGAGCTGGTTGCGGGCGAGCGGCGGTGGCGGGCGGCACAGCGGGTCGGGTTGAACGAAGTTCCGGTGATCGTTCGCGCGTTGGCCGATTCTGAGGCGCTCGAAATTGCGCTTGTCGAAAACCTGCAGCGCGAGGATCTAGGACCGCTCGAAGAGGCCGAGGCCTATAAGCGGCTGGTCAGCGAATTTGGCCGTACTCAGGCGAGCCTCGCCGAGGCTGTCGGTAAAAGCCGCAGCCATGTCGCCAATACGTTGCGCCTGTTGTCGCTGCCGGCGCCGGTGCGCCGCCGCCTCGATGACGGCGAATTGTCGGCCGGGCATGCGCGTGCCCTGCTTGCCGCGACCGATCCGACGGGCCTCGCCGAAGAAGTCGTGCGCCGCGGGCTCAACGTCCGCGCCACCGAACGCCTGGTTCAGCGCCGCGCGCAGCTTGCGACAAAAACCCGACGGCCGCTACGCGATGCCGATACCCTTGCATTGGAGCGGGATCTTGGCGCCAAGCTCGGGTTGCGCGTTACGCTCGATCCCAAACCGCGCGGCGGCACACTGAGCCTGCACTATCAGAACCTCGAACAGCTCGATCGCGTTTTGCAGCTGTTGCGCGCGGAATGAGGCACCCGGTCAGCCGGCGAGGCCGTTAAATGCGGTTGCCCATTGCTGCGGCTCATTGGCGGCACGCGTGCCAATGTCGGCGTACTCGGCGCCGTTGCAACCGGTCTGGTCGCAATCGGCGAAAGAAGCGGCCGGATCCACCGCCGCGACCCACACAACCCGCCACCCGTCAGCCGCGAGTTTGCACGCCCGGGAGATCGCCCGGCTTTGCGATACGGCTCTATCCCGCTCGGCCGGCACCCGTTCGATAAACGTGCCTGGGGCGATCAGCGCCGTCGCGCCGCTGTCGGCGTCTGCCTCGCAAAAGACGATATCCGCAGCGGCGATCAGCGCCCGCGCGCCGGGGGAAAGGTCGCGGGCATTCGACCCGATCACCAATCTCGGTACGCCTCCTCCCCCACCGGGGCTCGGCGGACGCGAAGACGCAGTATGGTCGTAAGGCATTGCCGATTATCCATCTGATGTCTGGCGGTGCCATTCTACATGATAAGAAGTCAGATGCAGATAAATATCCTCGATCGGCGGGATAATTCGCCCATATAACGGAAAACCAATGTTGTATATAGCGAAAGGTTTTCTGCCGCCCGGGTGTCTTGCGCTAAGCTCGCGTGATGCCGGCTGCAAAACCGTTGTTCGACCAGGCGCTTCGCCTCCTCGCTTCAGCACGAACGCGAGTGCAGCCGATCGCCATCACCGTCGCGCTGATGTCGGCCATTTCGGCCGCAGCGGCTCCACCGCAAAACGCCGATCCCGCGCTAGCGCCGTGGTACCGCAGCCTGCTGCAACCCGGTACGGCAATCTCGTGCTGTTCGCTCGCGGATTGCCGTCCGACCGACTACCGCATCAAGGCCGATCACTACGAAGCGCTGGTCGGCGGCAAATGGCTCGCGGTCCCACCCGACAAGATCCTGCAGCGCACCGACAATCCAACCGGCCGGGCGATCGTTTGCTGGACCCCCGAGCGCGGGATCATGTGCTTTGTCCGCGCCACCGAGTCTTGAACTTGACCGGTGCCAGTCGGAGGCTATCGGGCGAGCAGACCGGGCTGCCAATGCCGCAAGCGGGTGCAGCGGCACCGGGTGCCGCTAGCCTGGCCTGGCGTCCGATCAAGGCGATCCATCGCCTCGTCATCCCCGCGAAAGCATCGCGAAAGCGGGATAAGACGCGGTATCTCAGATGTCGAAAAACACCGTCTCGTTCTCGCCCTGCATGACGATATCGAGCCGCCAGGTTGCCGGCTCCGGGCCATCGAGGCGATGGGCGATCAGCGTCTGGCGGCGGGCGGGATCGGCGATCGCCAGCAGCGCCGGGTCGGTCTCGTTCAGCGGATCGCCAGCGAAATAGATGCGGGTATAGAGCTGCTTCAACAACCCGCGCGCAAACAGCGCGACGGCGATATGGGGCGCCTGCAAGGCGTTGCCGCGTCCAGGGACCGGCCCCGGCCGGATCGTGTTGACCTGGAAATTGCCATCGGCAGTGGTCGAGACCCGACCAAAGCCCCGGAAATTGGGATCGAGCGGCTTGTCGGTGCGGGTGTCGTCCGGGTGGGCGTAGCGGCCGGCGGCATTGGCCTGCCAGAATTCGAGACAAGCGTCCGGAACCGGCGCGCCATCGCCATCGGTGACCCGACCGGCAACGACGATCCGCTCGCCCTGTGGATTCCCGGTGGTCAGGTCGGCCCAACCGGGCCGATCAAGTCCGATATGGAAAAACGGCCCGACCGTCTGTGACGGCGTGGCGACAAGTTTGTCGGCCATGTCAGGCATTTTCCATCGGCGTTGCCTCTCGCCCGCGCAATACGATGTCGAAGCGATAGCCCAGCGCCCATTCCGCCTCGCTGAGGTTCGGGTCGTAATCCGCGATCAACCGCTCGCGCGCCGCCGGGTCGGCGGTGCCGAGATAGATCGCGTCGAATGCCAGCAACGGATCGCCGGGAAAGTACATTTGCGTGATCAGCCGGGTCGCAAAGGCGGGACCGAAAATGCCGAAATGGATATGCGCCGGCCGCCAGGAATTATAGCTGTTGCGCCACGGATAGGCGCCGGGTTTGATCGTCACAAAACGGTATTCCCCGTGCTCGTCGGTGACGACTTGACCGACCCCGTCAAAATTCGGATCGAGCGGCGCATCGTGCTGATCGACCGGATGGCGATAGCGGCCGGCGGCGTTGCATTGCCACAGCTCGACCAACGTCCCCGGCACCGGCCGCCCATCCTCATCGAGCACGCGGCCGGTTACAATAATCCGCTCGCCCAGCGGCGGGCCGTCACGCCCTTGGGTCAGGTCGGCGGCATCGGCGCCGGCCCAACCGCCGGCAAAGACCGGGCCAGTAACCTCCGTCAGTGTGTGCTCGAGGCGGATCGGCTCCCGTTTCGGCGCGCGCTTGACGGTGCTGCCATAATCAGGATGCAGATAAGGCGGCTGACCGCCCGGCCGGCATCGTGCAAATGCTTGGATTGCATCGGTCATCGATCAGATCCTTGCTGGTGTCCGGAACCTGATGTTCGCAAGATTACCTGCCGTGCCATCCTGACGAAGGGCGGGACCTTCGCTATCGGTACCGGCCGGCGCCGGGATGGACGGGGGAAAAATCCTCGAAACAACTCTGAGGAACTTCTGAACCACGACACCAGCTCCACCTAGTCCAAAGTAGCCCCTTTAAAGCTGTTCAACCGACGGCCCACCGTCAAGCGGTCGCGTCATCGCCGTCGGCGTGGCGAAAACGTCGTGAAAGCGTGTTGTTGCGCGATCGGGCGTCACGATAAGAGCAGTTGGTTTGACATGGGATGGCGGCTCAACCCGGACAGGCTTTGGCACTGGCGCACAGGCGGTCGAGCTGGATCACCAGTGGCAGATAGAACACCCGCAACGTCACCGATATCGGCAACAGTCTTTTATCGTCGGTCAACGTCACCGCGACCGGGCGCGGTGCGTTATCGGGATCGCCGTCAACTTTGGACTGGCCTTTGAACCCGGCGATCGGCCGCAGATTAAGCAGAATTCGCAAGGTGCCGGGTGTCTGCTCCGGCTTTGGCAAGATCTGCCCGACGATGTCGAACCGCCGGGTACCGTCATAGACCGGCACGGTAAATGCCGTGTCCGGCGCCGTTCCCCGAGCAGCGGCGGCAACCTCGTAACGGACATTTTCAAGCGCGGTCAGCGGATCGACGATGTCGCGCCGGTATCTCTCGGCGAGCGGCGCCTTTTTGCTGGTGTCCTCGGCCGTGCGCTCGGCGACGACCGCGCCGTCATGGACGACAAAGCGCATCGCGATATGGCTGTTGCGCCATTTGCGGATGTCAAAACGGGCATCGTAGCGTGCCGGCTCCGCCGGATGGCCGGGGATGAGCCGCCCGCCCGCCTGCGCATCGGCGCGAAAATGTGTGATCAGCCGCGGCAGCCCTTCGGTACGGATCTCGATCTCGTCAAGATAGGCGGTGGTGTCGTCGCTGAGCTTCAGACGGATCTCGGCCGCCGGCAGCCCCGCCCAATAGGCGGTATAATCGGCAACAAGATCATCGGCGCATGCGCCGCCATTCGCCAGACCCAGCCACAACCCGACGCACGCACCGGCAAACCCCAATGCGATCCGCCAACCTTTCGTCCAGGCGCGCAGGTTCGCTCGCAGGTTCGCTCTAGGACGGCAGATAGCTCCAGGCGGTGCCATCCCACACGATTTTTTCGCCGCTTGGAAAGCGCAATTCGATACCGCCCGTCTTGGAACGGGCCCGACGCACCTCTCCGGCCGATCCGAGCTGCTCGGCCTCCCAACGGTCGGTCAGCGCCAACCCGATCCGGGCCGGGCTGACCCCGTCTCGTTGCAGCGCAATTGCATCGTCGAGAAGCTCGCGCACGACACTCATCGCTATGACCTCGGCCTTTCCTCTGGGGCATCACTCTACCACGCGCCTCGCGGGCCGGGGCAAAATCGCAAGATGCAGCGACGGAACCTGCGCGATGCGGCTAAGGCCCGCGGCAAATCACATTGAGCAGCGCCTGGCGCCGTTCTACGGTGACGGCGCGGAGCGCGCGTTCGAGGGCGGCCGGCAATGCTGCCGGGTCCTCGACCCGCTCGCCATAACCGCCCGCTGCGGCGCAGACCTGTTCGAAGGCCGGCAGCTGATCGAGATCAATCAGAGGCGGCTTGTTGCTGCGCATCGCCTCGCCTTGCGGATACATGCCTTGCGTTGCGCGCCGCACCGCCCCCCACATGGAATTGTTCATGATCACGAACAGCACCGGCAGATCGTGCGCCGCCGCAGCGTGATGCAGCGCCACCGGGTTGCCAAAAAGATGCGAGCCGTCGCCCAAGGTGGCGATGACCAGCTGATTTGGTGCCGCGAGCTTGGCTCCCAATGCCGCGCCGCCGCCCCAGCCAAGCCCCGAGGCCGGGCTCGACCCGAAATAGCTGCCCGGGAGGTTCGACCCGCAATATTCCGGCATCAATGTGTATTCGTTGACGAGTATCGCGTCCTCGGGCTTGACATCGGCGATGCAGGCACTTGCCCAGGCCATGTGAATTGGGCGCAACCCGGCCGCATTCTCGCGGGTTTTCCGCCATCCGGCATGCTGCATTTCTCGCGTCCGAGCCAGCCACTGCCGCCGCGCGGCGATCTTGTCTTGCGGCGCGTAGCGGCCGATTGCGGCGGTAAGCGCCGGTAACGCCGCCGCCGGCGCAGCGGTCACCGCGAGATCGCAGGCAAAGCCGCGGATCGGATAGCGCTGGAACAAGGGATCGACGCCGAGATGAACGACCCGGCATTGTGGCCGCGGCGCCTTCAGACTCGGGACCCACGGCACGTCGCATTCGAGCACTAGGATCACGTCGGCGTCATCGAGATAGGGGCTTGCGTCATAGCCGAGATGACAGGGGTGATCGGCGGGCAACGACAGATGCCGGGGCCGGTGCTGGACAACCGGCAGCGCAAAACGCTGGGCCAAATCGGCGAGGGCAGCGACCGCGGCCGGTTCGCGCCCGGCGCTCGCGGTGATGATCAGCGGATTCTCTGCCGCGGCGAGCATCCGGCCAACCTCATTAATGGCGTCGACACCGGGACCCGGGGGTGCGGCTGCGACCCGTCGCGCCGGCTGGTCATAGGCAAAGGCCGGCAGCGGTTCCGCCAGGACCTCGCGCGGCAGGGAGAGATAAACCGGTCCCTTCGGATCGCTGCCGGCGAGGGCGAGCGCGCGGTCGATCACGGTTTCGAGCTGCTCGCCGTTTCGCAGCTCATAATCCCATTTGACGAGTTCGCGCACCATCCCGGCCTGGTCGAACATCTCCTGCGCCCAGTGGATATAGACGTCGCGCGCGCCCGGCAGCCCGGTCTCGGTCAGCGGCGAGCGGCCGGCGGTGAACAGCATTGGCATGTTGTCGCGCGCGGCGTTGAACACCCCGCAGACGCCGTTCGCGGTGCCGACACTGACATGGAGCATGACCGCCGGCACCCGGCCGGTTACCATCGCCCAGCCATGCGCCATCGATAGCGCCAGGTTCTCGTGCGTTGCGAGCACCGGCTTCGGCACCGGCGCGCCGGTGCGCGCCGCTTTGGCAAAGGCCTCGACCAGCGGCGCGAAATCGGTGCCGGCATTGGCGAACAGGTATTCGACCCCACGCTCGGCCAGCAGGGTCAGATAAGCCTCGGCGACGCTGTCGACCGCCATTTCTTTGCGCGCCATCCAACACCGTCCTTCCCGTCACGGGGGTTTCTTACCGGAGCCCCGGATAATTGCACAATTTTACCGGGTCAACGGTCAATGAAATCGGGCTCTCTGCAAGCTTGAGCTCCAGACTGAAGGGATTCCATTCGTTGTCCCGTTGCGCTTCCCGACAAATCTCCTTGATCTGATTGACACAGTTGGATTCCAGACAGGCCTCATGGATTTGGTTCGCGGTCAGCTGGATTGCTGCGTGAAAAAATGCGCTGACGATGTCCTGTGACCACCAGTCCTTTTGACCTTGATAAAGGTCTTGGGGGCGGCCCAGATCGGCGCCAGCGCAAAGGTCGGTGCCGTCCGGAAGATGGCACAAATGCAACGGATCGGGTGTTCCATTTGCGCTTTGCGCCCAGAGACTTGTTACCGGTAACGAAGTCGACAAGACGAGAGCTGTAAAGAAAAGCCGCTGGATCAACTCGACCTCTTTCGCCCGAGATTGGCCGCAAAATTTTTATTTAAATCTCTATGATGGCAGTTCAGCCGGTTCAATGCTGGTTAGCCGGTGGCAGCGGGCGGCCATCGAGACCGTTCGCTGCGAGACCGAGATGGCGCAGCACCGTCGGCGCAATGTCGATCAGCGAGGTGGGCTGGCGAAATATTCCCGACGCAAAACCGCCGCCGCCGACAAACAGGAACGGGCTCTGTTCATGGGCGCCAAGCCCGCCATGCTGACCGAAACCGGTTATATCCTTCTCACCGGACGAGTCGCGGATGATGTGACTGTAGCCCGACACACCATGCGGGTTGGCGCGGCCGTCGGCCTTCATTGTGATCGCGATCCGCGCCGGCGATTCGGTCGGCAGGCCGGCCGCGGCAAGCTCGTTGCCGGTGAAGACGCGATCGACCCAGTCTACCCCGGCGAGGAACCGCGCGATCTCGCCAACTCGCGCGCCCGCCGGCTCCGTGAAATAAATCAGGGCGGCGGTGCCGTTTGGAGCGACGACAACATCCGACGAACCTACCGCCCGCTTGAGCCCGGCATCGATCAGCAGCGCCTCGAGATCGATTGTCTCGGCGACGGTTTCCATCCCATGGTCGGAGCCGACGACAAACAGGATCTCGTCACCACCAGGATCGAGCCGCGCCACCGTCTCGGCGACCCGGCGCACATTCGCATCGGCGGCGGCAATTGCGCGGCGATGCTCGGGCGAACCCAACGGCGCATGGTGACCGGTGTAATCGGGTTCGGACAGCCACAGCATCGCCAAGCTCGGCGCCCGATCGCACAGCACCTCGGCGCAAAAGCGCTCGGTGACGGTGGTGTCTCCCGCCTCGCCCTTGGCGACCGCGAGCCCTTCGGCGGCGGGCAGCGGCCGCTGCCCGGGACCGAAACTGCCGGCCGCGTTATAGACCCAGCCATAGCCGTCTGGATCGAGGAAATAGGCCGCACCGGGCGACACGTTCGAGAACGCGATCGCGATCCCGCCGGCACGCGCCAGCCGCTCGGCCATTGTCGGCGCGTGCAGGGTGCGGCCGGTAGCACGGCGCAGCCGATCGCGAAAGTCGGGCGCTCCGACCGACAGGCATGTGAGCCCGTCGCCCTCGTCGATGGCCATCGTGTTGCCGAGCAGCCCGTGACGCGCGGGTCGGCAGCCGGTGGCGATCGAGGCCGCACTGGTCCGCGTCGTTGACGGGAACACGCTGCGATGCTCGGTGAATTGTGCCGAGCGCCGCCCCAACTCGGCGAGGAACGGTGCCGCTTTGGGGGTGATCAGATCGCGGCGCAGGCTGTCGCAGATGACGATGACGGCGCGCTTCATGGCAACTCCTCTCGTTGCGTCAAACCCTCTCGTCGCGGCCGGCCTCGCGGGCCTCCGGGTCGCGCGCCAGCATAGCGCGGCGCAACGCCTCAGGAAGCGGGGTCTTTTCGCCGGTGGCATTGACGATCAGGATCAGCACCGCGCGGCCTTGGGCGCACAGCCCGCGACGCCACACCGCGTATTCCATCTCGAAGCTGGTATGGCCGAGCCGCACCGAGCGCGCGGTCACCAGGATCTCGTCGCCGTAAGCGAGCGGCTTGAAATAGCCGATGCCGGTTTCGGCCATGACCGGCCCTGGTGTCGTCGCCGACAGCGCCGGCAGTCCGGCGGTTTCGAGATAGCGGTTGCGCGCTTCTTCGAACCATTCGAAATAGGCGCGGTGGTTGGCGTGGCCGAACGGATCGCATTCGCTCCACCGCACGCGATGACGGATCGCGAACCGCCACCCGGGCTCGACCCCGAACCGTGCAAACTCCGCGATATCCGCCGTGATCATATTTCCCACATTTGCTGCCGTTGCCTGCCGTCAGCCGCCGACCCCGAGGCGCCTCCGGGTCGCGGCTGCTCGCTACCGGGCCAGGCCGAGTGTCCGCTTGTCATTTTGGAAGTAGCCCGGTTTGCCCGCTATATCTATACCTCTGCCGCAGGCGGGCGCGCGCAGGAGCAACACGATGGAACTGGGTCTGCGAGGGAGAAAGGCGCTGGTGACCGGCGCCTCGAAGGGGATCGGGCGGGCCTGCGCCGAGACCCTGGCCGAGGAAGGCTGCGACGTGGTGCTGGTGTCGCGCACCGCCGCCGATCTTGAAACCGCCCGCGATGCGATCACCGCCAAGCACAATGTCGCGGTGCGGGTGTTGGCGCTCGATCTGTCGGACAGCCGCAATGTCGACCGACTCGCCGCCGAATGCGCCGATACCGAGATCCTGGTCAACAATGCCGGCGCCATCCCCGGCGGCAATATCGACACCGTCGATGAGGCAGTGTGGCGCCAGGCCTGGGACCTCAAGGTGTTTGGCTACATCAATATGACGCGGCGGTTTTACGGGCTGATGCGTGAGCGCAAAGCGGGGGTGATCATCAATATCCTCGGGGCGGCCGGCGAGAACCCGGATTTCGACTATATCGCGGGGTCGTCGGGCAATGCCTCATTGATGGCGTTCACCCGGGCGATCGGCGGCACCTCGCCACGCGACGGCATCCGGGTTATCGGCATCAACCCCGGCCCGGTCTTGACCGAGCGGCTGATCACTCTGACCCGGACGCGCGCGCAGATCCGGCTCGGCGATCCCGAGCGCTGGCCCGAACTGATGCAGGGTCACGCCTTTGGCCGTGCCGCCAAGCCGGAAGAGATCGCCTGGATGACGGCGTTTCTCGCCTCCGACAAATCCGCCTATACCACCGGCACGATCGTCACGATCGACGGCGGCGGCTCGAGCCGCCGCTCGTCGCTGTGAAAAACTGCGACGTAATCCGACGTTCTCCCCCGCGTAGGTGCGGCCGGAACAGATGGACGGACCTGCCTAGAGCCCCAGGTTACTTGGGGGTGGTGATGTCGTCCGTCGGGCATATCGGGCAGCCTGCCGCGTTGACAGAGCGCTCACCACTAAGCTGCGGGTGGCTTGGCCGATGCCCGCTGTCGAAACAGCTCGCGGTGCTTGGCTAGGAATTCTCTCTCGTCGGTTCTGAGTTCACTTCGAAGCGAGGCTGGCAAGCCCAACAGGTCTCTGCAATCCGGTGACACCCGATCTAATATCAGCATTTGCCCGTCATCCTGGAATGTGATCAGGAAGCGGTCAAAAAGGGCGTCCAAATTGGCGGCTAGTAAAATACCATTTG
>DATJLK010000111.1:0-31202 GCA_035509615.1 Allostellaceae bacterium
GCAAGGTCGAGGCGTAAGAGATAAAGGCGCCGATCGAGGCGACAAAGTTCCAGCCGGCAAACGCGTCGGGGTAGTCGGCGATGCGCCGCGGCATCCCGGCGAGCCCGAGAAAATGCATCGGGAAAAAGGTCAGGTTGACGCCGATAAAAGTCGTCCAAAAGTGGATCTTGCCCAGGGTCTCGTTGTACTGGCGCCCCGACATCTTGCCGATCCAGTAATAAAAACCGGCAAAGATCGAGAATACCGCGCCGAGTGACAGCACATAGTGGAAATGGGCGACGACATAATAGGTATTGTGCAGCGCAAAATCGACGCCCGCATTGGCCAGTACGACGCCGGTCACGCCACCGATCGTGAATAGAAAGATGAACCCCATGGCAAACAGCATCGGTGTCTTGAACTCGATCGAGCCGCCCCAGGTCGTTGCGATCCATGAGAAGATTTTCACGCCGGTCGGCACCGCGATAACCATCGTCGCGGCGGTGAAGTAGGCCCGCGTATCGATCGAGATCCCGGTCGTGAACATGTGGTGCGCCCACACGACAAACCCGACGACGCCGATCGCGACCATCGCATAGACCATCCCGAGATAACCAAAGATCGGCTTTTTCGAAAAGGTCGAGACGACCTGGGAAATCATGCCAAAGCCGGGCAGGATCAGGATGTAGACCTCGGGATGGCCAAAGAACCAGAACAGGTTCAGGAACAACAGCGGGTCGCCGCCGCCGGCCGGGTTAAAGAACGACGTACCGAAATTGCGGTCGGTCAACAGCATCGTGATCGCCCCGGCCAGCACCGGCAGGGACAGCAGCAGCAGGAAGGCGGTCACCAGGATCGACCACACGAACAGCGGCATCTTGTGCAGGGTCATGCCCGGCGCACGCATGTTGAAGATCGTCGTGATGAAATTGATCGCGCCCATGATCGACGACGCACCGGCGAGATGGAGTGAGAAGATCACCATGTCGACAGCCGGTCCCGGCATCCCGACCGGTCCCGACAACGGCGGATAAAGCGTCCAGCCGACGCCGGGGCCTTCGCCGACCATCGTCGAGCCCAGCAGCAGTGCAAAAGACGGAACCAGCAGCCAGAAGCTGATGTTGTTCATCCGCGGGAACGCCATATCGGGCGACCCGATCATCAGCGGCACAAACCAGTTGCCAAAACCGCCGATCATCGCCGGCATGACCGTGAAAAAGATCATGATCAGGCCGTGCGCGGTAATCAGCACATTATAGATCTGGTGGTCGGTAATGAAGTGATTGTCGGGGTGGATCAGCTGAATGCGCATCGCCACCGAAAAGGCGCCGCCGATCACCCCGGCACATACCGCGAACACCAGATAGAGCGTGCCGATGTCCTTGTGATTGGTCGAGAACAGCCAGCGCCTGACGAACCCCGGGTGATGAGCATCATGGCCATAGCCGTGGATCTCGGCGGCGCTCGTTTCCCGCTCATAGGTCATCAGGGTTCCCTCGATCTCGGTTGCGGGCTCATTTGCCGGCCGGCGCCGACACCGCGGCGACGCGCAATCCGCTGCCGTCGGTCTGGTTGCTGGCGAATTTCTTTTGCGCGGTGACAAGCCATTTCTGGAAATCCGGTTTGGACAGCGCGACGATCTTTATCGGCATGAAGGCATGGTTGATGCCGCAGATCTGGTTGCATTCCCCATAGTAGGTGCCCTGATGGTCGACATTGAACCAGCTCTCGTTGAGCCGGCCGATGATCGCATATTCCTGGACGCCAAAGGACGGAATGAACCAGCTGTGGATCACGTCGGTGCTGGTCACCAGCACGCGGATGTTGGTGTGGATCGGCACCACCAGCGGATTGTCGACGTCGAGCAGCCGCTTTTGTCCGGGCTTCAGATCGGCTTCCTGGATGATGTTGCTGTCGAAGGCGAGGTCTTTCTGATCGGGATATTCATACGACCAGTACCACTGGTGGCCGGTGACTTTGATCGTCATGTCCGGATGGGGTATCCGGTCCATGTAGTACATCAGCTTGAACGACGGGATCGCGATGATCACCAGGATCAGCACCGGGACGACCGTCCAGAGCACCTCGATGACCGGATTGTGCGAGAAGTGGGAGGGGACCGGGTTGCGGCGGTGGTTGAAGCGCAGGATCACATAGAGCAGCAGCGCCATCACAAAGCCGGCGATCAGAAAGATGATCACCAGCAGCTCGTTGTGAAACGCGTTGAGCCGATCCTTGACCGGCGTCGCCGGCGGCTGCATCCCCAGTTCCCAGGGCCGCGGTCCCTCGGCCCAGGCGAGCGCCGCCCACCCGGCGGTGATCAGCACCGCCAGCAGCAGCACCAGCACCGCTTGTGCCGCCCATTTCCTTCTCAGCAATCCTGTCAATCGCATCATCTTCCGGCCGCCTCTGATCCGCCTGTTCCAGCCGATCGGTCGACCCCTTGCCGCAGCTTCCCCTGAATTGATGGAGAGAGCAGCGCCACTGGCCCTCGTCCCACTCGACCCCGCCCCCGACACCCGGGCGCATCAACTCGACCGTATCCGGTCAAGCGCAGGCGAAGCTACACCATCGGCGATGCGCGTCACAACCGGCTGAACCTATTGCGTCAAGCCGCCGCATCCTGTGCCATCGATGTCGCCGCCGCCGCCACGGCTGCTGATCGTGACCGCAATCGCGGCTTTCGCTCCCGCTGGCGCGAGACCATATTGGGCAGGCAACAACGGAGTTGGGCATGACCGATCTCGCCGTCACCGACGAATTGTTCTTCGAGCGCACCGGGATGGAGCCGAGCCGGGTCGAGGCGATCGTCGCCGAGGCTCTCTCGGGCATGGATGATGGCGAGCTGTTTTTCGAATACAACCAATCGGAAAGCCTCGCTCTCGACGACGGACGCATCAAAAGCGCCAGTTTCGACACGACGCAGGGTTTTGGGTTGCGCGCCGTCGCGGGGGAAGCGGCCGGCTATGCGCATGCCTCCGACCTCTCGGAGGGTGCGATCCGCCGCGCCGCGGCGACGGTGCGGGCGGTGGCGCATGGTCATGCCGGGGTCATGGCCGCACCGCCGCCGGGTACCAACCGCAGCCTCTATACCGATCAGAACCCGTTGGGTCTCGTCGATCTCGGCGCCAAGACGCGGCTGCTCGCCGAAATCGACGCCTATGCCCGCAGCCGCGACCCGCGCGTCAAGCAGGTGATGGCGTCATTGAGCGGGGTGTGGCAGGCGGTGCAGATCATCCGCGCCGACGGCCGCCGAGTTGCCGATATCCGGCCGTTGGTGCGACTGGGCGTCTCGGTCGTGGTTGGCGAGGGCAACCGGATGGAAACCGGGTCTTCGGGGTCGGGCGGCCGCTTGGCCTATCAGCGCTTTCTCGATCCCGCGCATTGGCAAAACGAGGTCGATGAGGCGTTGCGCCAGGCACTTGTCAATCTCGGCGCGGTGCCGGCGCCGGCGGGCGAGATGACCGTCGTCCTCGGACCGGGCTGGCCCGGCGTGATGCTGCACGAAGCGGTCGGGCACGGGCTCGAGGGCGATTTCAACCGCAAGAAGACCTCGGCTTTCTCGGGCATGATCGGGGAGCGGGTGGCAAGCAAAGGTGTGACCGTGGTCGATGACGGCACGATGCCGGACCGCCGCGGCTCGCTGACCGTCGACGACGAGGGCACGCCGACCAACTGCACGGTCCTGATCGAAGACGGCATCCTCAAGGGATACATGCAGGATCGCATGAACGCCCGGCTCCTGGGCGCGAAGCCCACCGGCAACGGCCGCCGCCAGAGCTTTGGTCACGCCCCGATGCCGCGCATGACCAACACCTATATGCTGGCCGGCGACCGCGATCCGCAGGAGATTATTGCCTCGGTTGATCGCGGGCTCTACGCCGTCAATTTTGGCGGCGGGCAGGTCGACATCACTTCGGGCAAGTTCGTGTTTTCCGCGTCCGAGGCCTATCTGATCGAGCGCGGCAAGGTCGGTGCCGCGGTCAAGGGCGCCACCCTGATCGGCAACGGCCCGGATGCGCTGACCAAGGTCACGATGATCGGCAACGATCTCGCCCTCGATCACGGCATCGGAACCTGCGGCAAGGACGGCCAGAGCGTCCCGGTCGGCGTCGGTCAGCCAACCCTGCGCATGGATGGATTGACCGTCGGCGGCACCAGCGCCTGAAGCTTGCCGCCAATCGGCGGCGTCATCCCGGGGGGGTCATGCGGCTTGATTGCCGCGCGCGGGGCTTGGTCCTTGCGGCGCTTGTTGCAGCGGCGTGGCCGGTTGGCCGGTCCGCGGCGTGTACCGATCTTGCGCAAGCGCCGACTTCGCGCTGGTCGCTCGCGACGGTGAACGGGGTCTCGTGGCTGGTGACGCCGTGCGGTCAGCGCTTTTTCAGCCTCGGGATCAATGCGCTCGACGGCGGTTATCCCTATCGCGACAAGGCCGGCAAAATCTATTACAGCTGGTTGGCGTTTACGCCGACGCGCGCCGCCTGGATCGACGAGACCCGCCATCGGCTCGCCGCCTGGGGCTTCAACAGCGCCGGCGGCTGGTCGCTGCCGCCGCAGCAATTGCGGCTGCCGACGATCATCAATCTCGAACTCGGCCGCAGCGCCAAATTTCATTGGTTTGACCCGTTCGCGCCCGAGACCGAGACGCGGATGATGGCGCTCGCCCGCAAACTCGTCGCGCCCTATCGGAATTCCCCCTATCGGATCGGCTATTTCTCCGACAATGAGGTCGGCTGGTGGGCGGGCGCACTGTTTGTGTTTTATTCGATGAAGCCGGCAGATTCGGCGACGAAACAGCGCTGGGTCGAGACCCTGCGGGCCTACTACGCCGATGATTGGCAGCGCTTCACCGCCGATTTCGAGCCGCCTCCAGGGGTTGATTCCTGGGCGAAACTGCTGGCCACCACCGGGATGACGCGGATGCGCCCGGGTAGTGCCGGCATCCATGTGGTGCGCGCATGGTGCGGGATCGTGGCCCGGCATTATTACGCGCTGGCATCGCGCGCGATCCGGGCCGCCGATCCGGATGCGCTTTATTTTGGCGATCGGCTGCCGATCTATTACGACCCGGCGGCGGTGCGGGCGATGGCGCCCTATGTCGATGCGATTGCCACTAATTATAACGTCGATGCGAGCGACGGCTGGATCGCCGACTATTATTTCGACGGATTGCGAAAACTGTCGGGCGGCAAGCCGGTGCTGGTCTCCGAGTGGTTTTACGCGGCGCGGCAAAATCGCACCGGCAATCTCAATAACGGCCATCTGATGACGGTCGACACCCAGGCCGAACGCGCCGCCGGCGCGGCGGCGGCGGCGGAAAATTTTGCCGCCATCCCCGAACTCGTCGGCGCCCATTGGTTTCAATATTACGATCACCCAAAGGGCGGACGCCCGGACGGCGAGGATTACGATTTCGGCCTTGTCGACATCAACAACCGGCCCTACCGGCAGCTGACCAGCGCCCTTGCCGCCGCCAACCGCCGCGCCTACCAGATCCATGCCGCAGCTTCGGCGCCCTCGGCGCGCGCCAATAAATCGGTGATACCGCGTGCCGATATCGAGCTGCGCCGCCGCTCGCTTGCCGATTGGCCAAAGCCCGCCAGCCTGTTGCCGCGCCTGAAAGCATCGCCCGGTTCGGTCGAATTTGGCGAGGTCTATCTGTCGTGGAGCGAACGCGGCCTGCAATTGGCGACCATCGGCCAGGATTATTTCGACATCGATCTGCTGGCCTATGACGGACCGTTCCCGCTCGTCGACGCGTACCGGGTCGAGCTTGGGGTCGATTTTGGCGGCGGACCACGGCGCTTTACGCTGTTTTTCATCCCGCCGCGCACCAAGATCCACGACTACCCCGAAATGGTCGCCGAGCTGTGTGCCGGCGCCGCCGCGCAGGCGATCGAGCACGGCTGCACCCCGATCTCCGACGGCAAAGCCGTTTATTTTGGCGCCGATCAGCCGCGCATCACCGCCGAGGCGCTGATCCCGTGGTCGGCGCTCGGCATTGGCGCGCCCGCTGCCGGCACCCCGGTGCGGATCGAGGCGGCGGTCACGGCGTGGGATCGTGACCGCTGGATGTCGTTGTCGGGCCGTCCGCCCGATGTGGCGATGCGAGACCCCAGCGGTTGGCGCCGCATGCGTCTCGGCGATGATGTGCAGATCATCGAAGGCGCGCCGCCGATTTTCGCGCGAGTTCATGGCTGACCGTTGCCTGGCGGCCCGAATCGAGCAGTGATCACGCGTTTTCCGGCGAGCGGTCACCGACCAAAGCGCCGGCCGCGGTTGCCGGGAAGGGTGCGGGAGGGCGGACATCGATGACCCGAGGTTTGCGGTCCCGACGCGCCGCCCTATCTGCCAATAATGAAACAAAACCCAAAGGCGAAAACCGCGCCGATGCCCGAACATGCCCCGGGCGCTCCCGGGATCTCACCGACTTGGACCAGCAGCGCCAAGGACATGGTCGGTTGCGCCCTCGGCTATTCGCGGCTGTGGTTCACGCTCGGCTTTGGCATCGTCAACGAAGTTTATTATCCCCGCGTCGACATCCCACAGATCCGCGACCTCGGCTTTATCGTCGCCGATGGCGAAGGCTTCTGGGCCGAGGTCAAGCGTATCGACAATTACCACATGCGCCTGTTGGTGCCGGGCGTCCCGGCGGTCGAGATCGTCCATCGCCATCAGCGTTATTCCTTGCTGCTGCGCGTTTCGCCGGGATCGCGGCGCGATGTGCTGGCCATCGAATGCCGGCTCGACGGCGACCCGAAATTGAAGCTTTTCACATTGCTGGCGCCGCATCTCGGCGCCACCGGATATGGCAACGTCGCCGCGGTCGTGTCGCATCACGGCCGGCTGACGCTCGCCGCCGAGCAGGGACCCTTTGGCGCCGCACTCGCGGCGGTCGACGAACACCAGCGCGACGCGATCATTCGGGCGAGCGCCGGCTATGTCGGGACCAGCGACGGCTGGCAGGATTTCGCCCGCAATGGGCGAATGATTTGGGAATACCGGCGAGCGGGTCCGGGAAATGTCGCGCTGATTGCTGAATTGCCGCGCCGCGCGGTGTTGTCACTGGGCTTTGGCAGCAGTGCCGATGCGGCGGCGACCCTAGCGGTCGGCAGCTTGCTGCAGCCTTTTGACAATCTCCTGCAACAGCATACGACGTTGTGGCAGGAGTGGCAGGCCGAGCGCAGCGAGCGCTACGCCGTGCCGCTCGATGTGCCGCCGGCGCTCGCCGAAGAATTTCTGGTTTCGACAATCGTGTTGCGCAGCCATCTCGACAAGACGTTTCCAGGCGCCATGGTGGCGAGCCTCAGCATCCCGTGGGGCGACAGCGGCAACGAGCGCGGCGGTTATCATCTGGTGTGGCCGCGCGACCTGGTCGAAACCGCCGGCGCCCTGTTGGCGCTCGGCGCCGACCAGGAAGCACGCGATACCCTGCGTTATCTGATGGCGACGCAATTGGGCGACGGTCACTGGCACCAGAACCAGTGGCTCGGCGGCACGCCTTATTGGCAGGGTATTCAGCTTGACGAAACCGCGTTTCCGGTATTGCTCGCCACCGCCCTCGACGAGCGCGAAGCCCTCGCCGGGATCGAGGTCGAGGACATGGTGCGCCGCGCTCTGGGCTTCATCGCCCGCAATGGACCGGCGAGCGAGCAGGACCGCTGGGAAGAAAGCACCGGGCTCAACCCGTTTACGCTCGCGGTGTCGATCGCTGCGCTCGTCGCCGGCGCCGGGCTTCTACCGTCACCGGCCGCCGACTGGGCGATCGAACTCGCCGATTTCTGGAACAGCAATATCGAGCGCTGGACCTCGGTGGCAGATACGCCGCTCGCTGAGCGGCTCGCGATCAAGGGCTATTACGTATTGGTGCTGCCGGGGCAGGCGCTGGAGCGGCGTGACCTGTTGCGCGCCGCGGTGCCGATCCATAATCACCCCGGCAACCACCAGGTCCGCGCCGACGAGCTCGTCGGCACCGACTTCCTGCAGCTCGTGCGCTTTGGTCTGCGCCGGCCCGACGATCCGCTGATCTGCGACTCGATCCGGGTCGCCGACGCGGTGCTCAAGACCGACACACCGTCCGGGCCGGTGTGGCATCGCTATAATTGCGACGGTTATGGCGAACATGATGACGGCAGTCCCTATGACGGCAGCGGGCGCGGCCGCGGCTGGCCGCTCCTGACCGGCGAACGCGGGCATTACGAACTCGCCGCCGGGCGCGACCCATTGCCCTATCTCGAAGCGATGTGGCGGATGGCGAGCCCCGGCGGCATGCTGCCGGAGCAGGTATGGGATGCGGACCCGATCCCTGGTCGACGGCTCGCACCAGGACGGCCGACCGGCTCGGCGATGCCGCTGGTCTGGGCGCACGCCGAGTTCATCAAATTGCTGATCTCGCGCCATCAGGGCCACCCGATCGATCGGCCCCGCGCGGTCTGGCAGCGCTACCGCGGCCATCGGCCGACGGCACGCCATGCCTTCTGGTTTCCGCACGCGCCGATCGCCGGGCTTGCGCAAGGCGCGCTATTTGTGGTGGCGCTGCCGCGCGCGGCGCTGGTCCATTGGGGCCGGGACGGCTGGCAGGACATTGCCGACGCACCGACCTGCGACAGCGGCCTTGGCTTTCACCTCGCGGTGCTTGCGGTATCGCGGCTCCCACCCGGCGCCCGGATCGATTTCACCTGGCAATGGCAGGAATCGCGTGATTGGCAGGATCGGGACTACGCGGTCGTGGTCGAGCCCGTCGAGCCGGTTTAAGAGCGGGTGAGGTTGCAGAGCGGCGCGAACTGTCATCCAAGGGTGCGGGCGTCGGCCGCAAGCCCGGCACCACTCGCGCAACCCCGGCAAGATCCGTGCATGGCTTCCGGGCCGGCTTTGGCGAGGTATTCCCGAACGACGATTTTGCCGAGGGTTGGTCTGTCGGGGGTGATCAGCGGGGGTGATAGCAGGGGTGGTCAGTCGGGCCAGCGCCGATGCACCCACAGCCATTCCTGGGGACGATCGCGAATCCAGGATTCGAGCACGGCTGTTACCGCTGCGGTCAGGGCTGAGACATCGGCGGTCTGGTCTCCACTGCGCGGCAACGGCAAAGGCGGGAAGACGGTCAGGCGAAAACGCGCGCCACGCAGTCGTTCGACGCGCGCCGGCAGCACATCGCAATCAAAGCGCAACGCGAGCAGGGCGAGCGCCGTAGCGGTCATCGCCGGGCGCCCGAAAAACGGCACCGGGATGCCTTCGTTGAGCTTTTGGTCGGCCATCATCGTCAGATGCTCGCCGCGGTAGAGGGCCGCAAAGGCACGCCGTGCCGCCGGCGCGCCCTTTGCGACATATTCCCCGCGGTCGCCGCGGCATCGTGCAATCAGCCGATCGACCAGCGGGTTGTTCGGGGCGCGGTAGATCTGCGTGACACTATAGTCCTGGGTAACGGTGCCGCCATACTGCACCGCCGCCAGCGCGCCGATCTCCCAGTTGGCGAGGTGGCCGGAGTAGATGATCATCCGCCGCCCGGCGGCGACCGCCCGATCCATATGTTCGAAGCCGTGGGTCTCGACCCGTCCATCGGGCGCAAAAATCCGGATCTCACGCAAATGCGGGTATTCGGCGGCGACCCGTCCGAGATTATCCCACATGCCGGCGACGATCTGTTCGATCTCGGCCGCATTCAGTTCGGGGAATGCGCGGCGCAGATTGATCCGGGCGCGTTTTGAAATACCGAGAAATGGGCCTATCCGTCGCGCCACCGCGCCGCCAAAGGCGGAGGCCCAGTCGATCGGCAACAGCCATAGGAGGCCAAACAACAGCGCGGCCGCGCAGCCTTCGATCCGGTCCGCGAACCGCGGCGGGTCAACGGATGGGCTGGACCGGGTCGGCATTTGCGCCGGCCGATAATATGACCCGGGCGAGAACCGCAGCCAACGCGTCGGGATCGGGCCAGCGGATTTCGATCTCGAGCACCTCGATCCCGATCCGCGCCGCCATCGGCAGACGGACGAAATCCTTTGCGGTCGTGACCAGGCGGGCCCGAGCGCGCCGCGCCATTGCCGACAACGCCTCGATGTCACCGCTGCGGTACACAAAGTGATCGGGAAAGCCCCGCTCGTCGACGATTTCGGCACCAAGCCCACGCAAGGTCGCGAAAAACCGCGCCGGCCGCCCGATACCGGCAAAGGCGAGAACGCGCTGACCCGCAAACCGCTCGCCGGCAACCGACCTCAGCTCCGCCGCAATGACAGGTCGCTTGCGACCAAGGTCCGTCGCAGCAAGCGCCGGCTTCTCGGCGCTGACGGTAAGCAGCACCGCGGCGTCGGCTCGCGCCATCCCGCGACGCAGATTTTCGCGCAGCGGACCGGCCGGCATGACTCGCCCATTGCCAAAGCCATAGCCGGCGTCGACGACGATCAGCGACAGGGTTTTGGCGATCGCCGGGTTCTGGAAGCCGTCATCGAGCAGGATGGCCTCGGCACCGGCTGCCGCTGCCGCCGCTGCACCGCTGGTGCGGTCGCGGGCAACCCATGAAGGCGCACGGGCCGCCAGCAGCAGCGCTTCATCGCCCACCTCGTCCGCGTCATGGCGGCGCGGGTCAACCCGGGTCGGGCCGACGAGCCGGCCGCCATAGCCGCGCGTGACGATATGGACGGTGATCCCGCGCGCCCCGAACCAGTCGACGAGCGCCAGGGTTACCGGCGTCTTGCCCGCTCCGCCGGCAACCAGGTTGCCGACACAGATGACCGGCACCGGCGCGCGCTGCGGCCTCGCCATGACCCGCCGCAATCTTCCCGCTGCGTCCCACAGGGCCGCTACCGGCATCAGCAGATTGGCGGCGAGACCCGGCTCCCGCTCCCAGAAGAGGGGAGCGCTGGGCATCACGCGCGCACCACCTGCGGCGCCCTGCCCTCGGATTGGTTCAGGGCGGCTGGCGGCGTCACATTTTGCAGCGGCGCCACCCGCTCGAGCCAGGGTGCGAGCCGCGCCAAAGCCGCGTCGAGGATGCCCGCCCCGGCAGCCGCGGCCCGCTCGGCTGCGGCGGCGCGGGCGGCGCGCAGCCGCGGATCAGAGAGCAGCAACGATACCGCTTCGGCGAGTTCTGCCGCCGTGCCGACGATCAGCGCCGCCCGGTTTTCAGCGAGTGCCGCCGCCATCGCGGCGCAGTTCGTCATATCCGGGCCGTGCAGGATCGCACAGCCGAGCCGGGCCGCCTCGAACGGGTTGTGACCGCCCATCGCGGCGATCGAACCGCCGATAAAGGCAATCTCCGCGAGGCGGTAAAACAGGCCAAGTTCGCCCATCGTGTCGGCGAGATAGATTGCGGTTTGCGGCGTGATCGGCTCGCCGCGACTGCGCCGGGCGACGCTCATTCCATGAGCGGCAACCATCGCGGCCAAGGCCTCAGCGCGTACCGGATGGCGCGGTGCGACGATCGTCAAGAGGTCGGGATGAGCCGCGGCAAGGCGCCGATGCGCCGCGGCGACGATCTCCTCCTCGCCCGGGTGCGTGCTGGCCGCTAGCCAGACTGGGCGCGGCCCGATCTCGCGCCGCAACCGGCGAAATTGTGCCGGATCGGCGGGCAGCGGATTGCCGCCGGCCTTGAGATCGCCGAGGGCGATCACATTGCGCCCGCCGAGCCGGCGCAAGCGCGCGGCCTGCTCGGAATCCTGCGCCAGACATTGCGCGAATGCGCCAAGCACCGGCCGGATCAACCCGGGCCAGCGCTGCCAGCGCCGATAGGAGCGGGCTGAAAGCCGGCCATTGATCAAGATCATCGGGATCGCGCGCGCGGCAGTCGCCAGCACCAGATTTGGCCACAGCTCAGACTCGACCCAAAGAGCCAAATCGGGCCGCCAGTGATCGAGAAACCGGCTGATCCAGCAGGGCAAGTCGATCGGCGCATACTGGTGGCGAGCGCCCGTCGGCAGCCGCTGCTCCAACAGCCGTGCCGAGGCGACAGTGCCGGTCGTCAGCAGGATTTCGACATTGGGACGCGTCTCGATCAGCCGCTCGATAAGGCCCAGCACCGCCGTCGCCTCGCCGACACTGGCAGCGTGAACCCAGACGAGCGCACCCTGCGGGCGTGGCGTGGCGCTGATCCCGCGACGTTCGGCAAGCCGCAGCCTGTCCTCCTTGCCGCGCCGGCAACGTCGCCGCAGGTACAGCATGACGAGCGGCGGCAGCGGCCAGGTCAGCGCGCGATAAAAGACTGGCAACATCACGGGGCGGGAGCAGGTCGTGACATCTGTTGCGAGGGTGGTAGGGGCGGGACGCCGGCCGCGTGCCCGCAACCAGAGGACGCCTCTGGCGCATTCGCCGGGAGCGATGATACCGCATGACCGACCCGACGGTCGGCCTCGCGCACCATGTCGCCCATCCGCTGCTCGACCTGCCGCCGGGCGGCCTCGAGACCGGCCTCGTCGAGATCGGCGGCGACCTCGATCGGCTCGCCCCACAAGAACACCCCGCGACCGAACGGCAGCGCCACATGAAACCGGTCCCAGGTTGCCGCGATGCGGCGTCGGCTGGTGGCATAGGTGATCGGCACGATCGGCACTTGCGCCAGCCGCGCGACATTGATGATGCCGATGCTGGCGCTCATCGCCGGACCGCGCGGTCCATCGGGGGTGATTGCAACACAATCTCCGTTTCTGAGCTGCTTCAGCATCAGGCGCAACGCCGCCGAACCGCCACGGCGCGTCGATCCGGCGATGGCGTTGATGTCGAAATAAGCAACCGCGCCGGCGATGATCCGACCGTCGCGGTGCGCCGAGATCAACATGTGCATCGGCGCCATGCGGTGCCATCCGAGCGGGATCATCATCATCCGGCCATGCCAAAAGGCGCCGATGAAGGGACGCCCGGCAGCGAGCAGCGCGCGCGGCCATTCGTCGTTTTCGACTGTCCAGCGATTGGTGCGATAGACAAAACGAATATAGCAGTGGATCGCCCAGCACGCGGCTTGCCGCACCCGCTCGTTGCGCAGCAGGCGGCGCCACCGACCCGGAGCGCGCGTTCGCGACGCCACGCCGCTATTGCACCGAACCAGCCGTGACGAGATCGTGGCCATCGGCAAACTGCATCGCATAAAGCCGCGCATACAACCCGTTGCGGGCCAATAGCTCGCTGTGCCGTCCACTCTCGACCAGGCGCCCGCGCTCGATCACGCAAATCAGATCGGCACCCTGCACCGTCGACAGACGATGCGCGATGACGAGGGTCGTGCGTCCGCGAATCAATGCGCGCAACGCCGCCTGAACCTGGCGCTCGGATTCGCTGTCGAGCGCCGATGTCGCCTCATCGAGCAGCAGGATCGGCGCATCCTTCAGCATCGCACGGGCGATTGCAATTCGTTGACGCTGGCCACCCGACAGCCGCACGCCATGCTCGCCAACCTGGGTTTCGTAGCCATCCGGCAATTCGCGGATAAAGCTGTCGATGCCGGCGGCGCGAGCCGCCGCTTCGATGTCCGCCACCGGCGCGCCGAAACGACCATAGGCGATATTCGCCCGCAGGCTGTCGTCGAACAATGTCACTTCCTGCGACACGATCGCGATCGCCGCCCGCAGCGAGGCGAGCGTGACCGACCGGATATCCTGGCCATCAATCGCAATGCTGCCTTCTTCGACATCAAAAAAACGCGGGATCAAATTGAGGATTGTCGACTTGCCGGCGCCCGAGGCTCCGACCAGCGCCACCGTGCGCCCGGCCGGGATCGTCAATGAAATATCGTCAAGCGCGACGGCCCCCGGCGCATAGCCAAAGCGGATGCGGTCAAAGCGGATCTCGCCGCCGACGATCTGCAACGGCATCGCGCCGGGCAAGTCGCGAATTGCCGGCTCGATGTCGAACACCTGAAAGATCCGATGCGCCGCGGCCAGTCCCTCCTGCAGCGAGGCGTTGAGATTGGCGAGGCTCTTCAACGGCTGATAGGCCAGCAATAGAGCGGTCACGAACGAAAAGAACGCCCCCGGCGTGCGGGCGCCGACGATCACCTGATGACCGCCATACAGGATCACGATCGCGATCGCGGCGCCACCCAACGTCTCCATCATCGGAGAAGCCGCCGAACGCGTGCGCGTCGCCCGGTCGATCAGCGAAAAGAGCCGCTCGAACAGGGCCTTGGCACGGCGCTCCTCATACCCTTCCATGCCATAGGCCTTCACCAGCCGCGCGCCCTGAAATGTCTGGCTCAACAGCGTCGTCAGCTGACCGACCTCGGTCTGGGTGTTGGCGGTGACCCGGCGCATCCGCCGGCCGATCCCGACAATCGGATGGATCGCCACCGGAAAGATGAAGAATGAGACAAGCGCCAGAAGCCAGTCCTGATAAAACATGACCCCGACCAAAAAGATCACGGTCAGCGCGTCCTTGCCGATCGCGCCCAGAACATTGGCGGCGGCGTTGCGCAGCAGTATGGCGTCGCTGGTAAAGCGCGAGATCAGCGTGCCGCTCGGATGGGCGTGGAAATAGGCGAGATCGGCGCGCATCAGCCAACCGAACAGCGCAATCTGCACATCGGCGATGACGCGCTGCCCGACATGGTTCATCAGCACCGCCTCGCCGTAATCGGCAATGCCTTTGACAAGTGCTATCGCCAAGGCGCCGCCGGCGATCAGCAGCAGCCATGAGCCGTCGCGGCCGACAAAGACGCGGTCCAGCACCGGCTGCATCAGCCAGGCGCGCAACGCCGTGCTGCCGGCGGCAGCCCCCATCAGCCCGAACGCAAGCGCGATCCGCAGCCCGTGCGGGCGCATGAAATCGCGCGCCAGGCGCCATACCAGGGCGGCCGTCCGCGCGGGCTCTTGCAGAATCGGTGGTTTTTTGAACATGGGTCCCCGCGGACAGTGTTACGGGCGTCGGCCCGGCTTGGCAAGCGCCGCGGCACGCCTTGCTCTGGGACGGGATTGACCGGCCGGTGTCGAGGCCGCTTGTCCCGCCGCGCCAACAGGGCGAAACTCATCCACGACACCGTGAACTTTGGGCGAGGGCCGCCGGCAGACATGGTGCGGCTGACCAAAAAGCTGCTGTTTGCGATCGAGGCGGTGCTCGACATCGCGTATAATGGCGGACCGACCCCGGTGCGCTCGGCGGAGATCACCTCGCGCCAGGGCATCCCCCGCCGCTACCTCGAACCGGTGCTGCAGGAGTTGGTGCGGCACGGGATCCTGGTCGGCATCCGCGGGCCGTCCGGCGGCTACCGTCTGGCGAGAGAGCGGCGGCGCATCAGCCTCGGCGATATCGTGCGAACCGTGCGCGCCCTTGAAACCGCCGAGGATCCGATCAGCGATCCGGCCGGCAGCGCTCTCGGCCATCAGGTGGTTCGCCCGCTATGGCTTGAATTGCAGGAGGAGATGATGCAGCGGCTCGACAGCCTGACGCTCGACGATCTGTGCACCCGGGCCCATCAGAGCGGAATCGCCGGCCGGGCCTCCGAATTCACCGATTTCGAGATTTGAGCTTTCGGGACCGCGATCCTACATGAACTACGTTCGTGATCTGGGAGAATGATCAAATGGACACCGCCGGTACGACGAATCCGCACCGCGCCGAATTCCGCGGCCGGGTCTATGACAGCATCCTCGAGACGATCGGTGCCACGCCGCTGGTGCGGATCCAGCGGCTGGCGCAACAGGCCGGGGCCAAGGCCGATATCCTCGGCAAATGCGAATTCTTCAACCCGCTGAGTTCGGTCAAGGACCGCATCGGGGTATCGATGATCGCCGCCGCCGAAGCCGCCGGCCGGATCAGGCCCGATACCGTGCTGGTTGAACCAACCTCGGGCAATACCGGCATTGCGCTCGCCTTTGTCTGCGCCGCCAAGGGCTATAAGCTGATCCTGACAATGCCCGACAGCATGTCGGTGGAGCGCCGCAAGATGCTGCAATTGCTCGGCGCCCAGCTCGAACTGACGCCAGCGGCGCAGGGCATGAAGGGAGCCATCGCCAAGGCCGAGGAAATCGCCGGCTCGCTGCCCGACGCCTTTATCCCGCAGCAATTCGAAAACCCGGCCAACCCCGAAATTCACCGCCGCACGACCGCCGAAGAGATCTGGAACGACACCGGCGGCAAGGTCGATGCGATTGTCAGCGGGGTCGGCACCGGCGGCACCCTGACCGGCGTCGGCTCGGTGCTGAAGCCGCGCCAGCCCGGGCTCAGGATGATAGCGGTCGAACCGGAAGACAGCGCCGTGCTCTCCGGCGGGACGCCGGGGCCGCACCGGATCCAAGGCATTGGCGCTGGTTTTGTGCCCGAGATCCTCGACACCAAGCTGATCGACGAAGTCATCCGCATCGGCAACGACACCGCCTTCAAGACCGCACGCGACGCCGCCCGGCTCGACGGGCTGCCGGTCGGCATCTCGTCCGGAGCTGCCCTCGCCGCCGCCCTTGAAGTCGGCAAGCGGCCGGAAATGGCCGGCAAAACGATCGTCGTCATCCTGCCGAGCTTTGCCGAGCGCTATCTGTCGACCGCGCTGTTCGAAGGATTGTGATCCCTGAAGGCCGCCAAAGTGGCGGTGGTCCGGTTCCAGCCGGGGAAAGTTCTGCGCTTCCCGCTTTTGCGGGGTCGCGAATTTGCGGTCGGGTAACGCGTCAGGCTGTGGGAGGATGTGAGTGGAACTCAGCGAAGACCAGTTTCGGCGCTATGCTCGACACCTGATCCTCGATGAGGTCGGCGAAGAGGGGCAGTTGCGGCTGTTGGAATCGCGGGTCCTCGTAGTCGGCGCCGGTGGTCTCGGGTCGCCGTTGCTCCTCTATCTCGCGGCGGCCGGGGTCGGCACAATCGGTATCGTCGACAATGATCAGGTCGACATCACCAACCTTCAGCGCCAGATCGTCCATGCCACGCGCAACATCGGCGCGTTGAAGGTCGACAGCGCGCGTGACACGCTCTGCGCGGTCAATCCCGAGATCCAGGTCGAAACCCATGCGCAACGGCTCGATCCCGATAATGCCGAGGCGATCGTTGCCGGCTATGATCTCGTTGCCGACGGCAGCGATAATTTCGCCACCCGCTATCTGTTGACCGATCTGTGCTGCCGCCGCGCAAAACCGCTGGTGGCGGCGGCCTTGTCGCCGTTCGAGGGGCAACTCTCGATTTTCCGGCCATATCTTGGCGCCGGTCACCCCTGTTATCGCTGCTTGTTCCGGGACCCGCCGCCGCCCGATCTCGTGCCGCGCTGCGAAGAGGCGGGCATCTTGGGCGCCGTCGCCGGCGTCCTCGGCACGTTGCAGGCGGTCGAGGTGTTGAAGGAATTGCTCGGGCTCGGCGACAGTCTCGACGGCACGCTGTTGCTTTATGACGCGCTGCGCACCCGGTTTCACTCGATCCGGATCGCCAAGGACCCGGAATGCCCGACCTGCGGCACGCATGTCCTCGCCGCCGAGGATTAGCGGAAAACTGGCTGGGGCGGGAGGATTCGAACCTCCGTATGGCGGAATCAAAATCCGCTGCCTTACCACTTGGCTACGCCCCAACAACGCATCGGCAACTTAACGGGAAACCCCGATTGCGGCAACCGCCGGGCGAGTTGCAGGGCGGCTCTCTGGGATTGCGCCTGGCTATCCAACCAACACCAATTTGCGCCGCAGGCTCACCAGCGGTCCCATGGGCCCGGCGGGCGCCGATAGGACCGGCCGGCCGACGGCACCGAGCCGCGGCTCGCCCGACGTTCTCTGACAAACGCGCGCGGTGGTGCGGTCGCAAAAAAGACGCTGCGCTGCGGCCGCAGCAGCGTGGTGCCGTGCCGGCGCAATCGGATGACCAGCAACATGCCGACGACAAACCCGCCGACATGCGCCCAGAATGCGACGCCGGGCCGGCCGCGACCCTGCTCCAGCCCGCTTAGCAACTGCATCGCAAACCACAGGCCGAGCAACACCCAGGCCGGCACGTTGACGATCCGGAAAAAGATCACGATCCACACAAAGACATGGATGTTGGCGCGCGGACAGAGCACGGCATAAGCTCCGAGCACGCCGGCAATGGCGCCGCTGGCGCCGATCATCGGGATATGCGAGCCCGGGTCCGACAGCCCTTGGATCAGCGCCGCCGCGACCCCGCTCGCCAGATAGAGCACCAGATAGCGGAAATGCCCGAGTTCGTCCTCGACATTGTGACCAAAGATCCACAAGAACAGCATGTTGCCGATCAGGTGAAACCAGCCGCCGTGCAGAAACATGCTGGTAAAGACCGTCGCCCAGGCCGGCAGGACGCGCAAATACGGCGCCAGATGGGCCGAGCCGAACAGCACCGCCGGGATCATGCCATAGCCGTACAAAACCCGGTGCTGATCGTGGCCGAGCTGCCACAAAAACGCGCCGATACAGAGGCCGATCAACAGATGATTGACAACCGGTACGCGCCGCACCGGGTTGTCGTCATAAAGCGGCAGGGCGAAAATCACCGCAGATATCCGGTGGAACGTCGCGCACGAGACAGTCGGGGCACCCCGATCTTCAGCTTGGCAATGCCCCTATGCCATTACCAAGTGCACTAAGGACGTGCTGCAGTTCGAGCCAACCCCGAAAACGGCGATGGTATTCCTGCGTCCCAAACTCACGCAGTGCCTTGACATGCTTCGGTCAGTAAATTTCATGTCAAAACGCAGCTTTTTTAAAGCAAGGTTTGGCAAATTGCTACCTAGTCGAGTCAGCGTTACGTGTGAATTGTGCGAGGAGCCGTAAATCGGGAGAGCAATCGTGGATATGACGCGCCGCGGCCGAGTTTTTCGGCACGCTTTGGCTGGTTTTAGGGGGGCGCGGGGCGGCCGTGCCGGCCGCGGCATTTCCGGGTCTCGGCATTGGCTTTCTTGGGGTTGCGTTCGCACTCGGCCTGACATTGCTGACGATGGTCTATGCTGTAGGACATATTTCAGGCGGCCACTTCAACCCCGCGGTTACAATCGGATTGTGGGCGGGAGGCCGCTTCAAAAGCGGCGATGTGTTGCCCTATTCATCGGTGCGGCGCTCGCCGGGTTTCTGACCCGCTGGCTCTACCATGCCGAGCTGGTCGCGGTCGACCCGGTGGTCGTCGAGGAACAGCGGCGGGCGTGAACGCTGCCTTCGCCGGCTCTATCCGTCGTCGCGGAACCTCGACAACCCATTGTGACGCTCGAGTCTCCGGTCGATCCAGATGATAACTAAGGTGACATAGAGCGGCAGCGCAAAGACCAGAAACGCCACCGAATAAAGTACGGTATCGTTGCGAATATTGACGATCGGCTGCTCGATCTCGTCGACCGGCACGGCGATCGCAAGCAACTGATCCCGCCCATAGCGCGGCGGGACATCAACAACCCGACCGATATAGGTCCGGCCGGCGACATCATAGACGCGGGTCCCGACCATTTGATGATCTTGGTACGCGGCAACGAGCCCGCTGATCACCGGATCGTGCAAATCTGCGATCTTTGGCGGGACCGCTTTGATCTCGCCGTCATGGCCGACCGCTTTGGCCAGCCGGGCTCGATCCGGCGCCGCCAGGATCTCACCCGTTCGGGAGAAGATGAACGCCGTGCTGCCCGGCGTAATGCGCTGCCGGCGCAAAAAATTCGCCAAGTCTACAGCGGCCAGATCGGCCCCCATGACACCCGGCGTCGGCCCCGCAAAGCTTCGGCTGAGGGTAAAACCGGGATCAGCACTCGAAGCGAATATGTAAAGATCGCTATGCTGAACGACATCCGTCGCCTTTGCCGCCCGGTACCACGGGCGCGATCGCGGATCGAATGTCGTTGGCGCCGGCTCGCGGCGGCCGACGATCGCGCCGTCATCAGCGCGAAAGATCCAGCCTGCGCTCCGCTGGCCGTTGGGATCGGTGGTGATGATCTCGTCAGCAAAAACTGCGTCCGGTGGCGCGTTCAGCGCCTCGCGCAGCGCCGGTGCCTTGTCGCCGGCGATATGGGTCGTCATCAAGAAATTGCCGTTGTCGAACCCGACATAGATCGAGAGGATCTGCGGGTAGATGCGCAATGCCCGGTACAATAACGCCTTGGCGCTCGGGTTCTCATCGGCAGTCGGCCCGGTCAGGTCCGGAACCAGCGAAGCGATCCCGACAATGGCGTACATCGGGTCGTAAAGCAGCCTAATCCGATCGGTAATCTTGTCGTCCGCCTCCTGCATCAGCCGCTGGGCGGCGGCGAACGCCAGTTCGCTCGATTTTCGGGCATCGTACCAGATGATGCCGCCAGCCAGCGCCACGATGATAAACAGCAAGAGCCCGATAATTCCGAGGTAGGTCGGCCATCGTGCCTCCGGTCGAAGACCGCTGTGGCCTGCCCGGAAAGCGTGCCGAGGACCTTGCGGGTCGGTCACGGTTGCCACCCTTCCTGCGCGCGGGCGCCTGGAGCGATCCGCTCGGCGGATGATAGGCGTCTCGGTGCTGCGGGTCCAGGCAGCAGCCCGGGCTGCTTGCCGGGGATCAGGCGGAAGCTTGCGACCGAGGTTCCGGTTCGGACGCGGTGACGGCGACGGCGCTGCCGTTTTCCTCGGTGACCTCGACCTCGACCGACATTCCGAGATGATCCGAGGGAAACCCGGTCCAGGTACCGGACACCGGCACCGCCTGGCGCGGATCGCGCACGACGGCAACCCGGATCAGATCGGCGCTGCCGACAATCCCGTTGGTCGGATCGAATTCGACCCAGCCGGCCCCGGGGAGATAGACTTCGAGCCAGGCATGAGTGGCGCCGCCGCCGACTTTGCTGCGACGGCGGCTTTCCGGAACAAACAGATAGCCGCTGACAAAGCGCGCCGCCAACCCGAGCGAACGCACCGCCTCCATCATCAACACCGCGAAATCGCGACAGCTGCCGCTGCCCAGCTTGAGCGTCTTGATCGGGTCCTGAATGCCGCTTTCCTCGCGCGCGACATAAGTCAGATCGCGCCGGATCGCATGCGTCATCGCCGCCAGCATCTCCGTCGTGTTGCGGCACCCGTCATGGCGCAAAAATTGTCGCGCCCAGCGGTCGATCTCGTGGTCGGGATCGAGATATTGTCGCTCGATCAGCCGCAACAGATCGGGCATGTCTTCGGCGCCGTAGCTGAACGGGTAGCGTGTCGCGTAGTCTTCGATCTGAAAATCGAGGGCTGCGGTCGCGGCGTGGTCGAGGCGGATCACGCTGTCAAACCGCAATTCCGCCGCGCGTCCGGTGAAGCGTGCGATCGCGACGCAATTGCCGAAGACATCATGAACCCAACGCAGATCGGCGGGTTCCGGGGTGATCGTCAGGCTGGTTTCGAGCAGCTTCTGGTCATAGCTGTCGCGTGGGCGCAGCATCATGCGGTGCTCGCCAAAGGTCACAGGCTGCTTGTAACGATAAGTCGTAACGTGGCGCACTTTGATGACGGGCATGGCACCTGCTTATTGGCTCGCCGCGGTCTGCACCTGCATGGCCTCGGGGCGGTAGCCAAAAAAGGCGATCGACAGGTCGCGGCTGACCGCGATCAGCTGTTGTTGAATGATGTCGAGAAATTCGTGCAGCCCCTCACTCAGGATCTCGGTAATTGTCACCGTACCAAGTACAGCACGCAAGCGATCAAGCTCTTCGGCGGCGTCATTGCCGCCGCGCAGCGAATAGCGTGACTTGACTTCGCCCAGCAACCGCCCAGTCTCACGCACGCAGTGATGCACCGATCGCGGGAACGCCTGATTAAACAACAGAAATCCGGCCACCCGCGCCGGTGTCGTGCTCGCCGCGTGCAGTCGGCGATAGGCGTGATAGCCGGCCGCCGATCGCAACAGCGCATTCCATTGGCTGACATCGGTCGGCGAGCCGACATCGGCGAGGCTCGGCAGCAACAGGTGATATTTGATGTCGAGCAGCCGCGTCGTCTGGTCAGCGCGTTCGATGTAGCGCCCGAGCTGATAGAAGTACCAGCCCTGATCGCGGAAAAAGGTGCCGTCGGTGATCCCGGTATGGGTTTGGCACCCCTCCTTGATCATCGCAAACAAGGTTGAAAGCCGGCCGGGCCGCAAATCGACGGGACCAAGTTCCGCCAGCTGATTGTAAAAGATGTTGAGCTGGACCCACATCTCGGTCGAGATCAACGGCCGCAAGGTGCGCGCATTCTCGCGCGCCGCGTGCACGGCGCTGACGATCGAGGTCGGATTGTCAGCGTCGATGACATAAAACCGCAACACGCTCTGCGCCGAAACTTCACGGTCGCCTTGGAAAAATCGCTCCTCATCGGAATTCAGCTGGACGATCGACCGCCAATTCTGCGCGCCATGGCTATCGCGCGAAAAGGTCTCGTTGACATCGAGGATGCGCGCCAGATTCTCGGCGCGCTCGACGTAGCGAGCGAGCCAGAAAATGCAATCCGCATAGCGGGCAAGCAGAACGTCAACCAAGGACCCAGGTATCCTTTGATCCGCCGCCCTGCGAGGAATTGACAACCAGCGAGCCGCGACGCAATGCCACCCGGGTCAAACCGCCGGGCAGCACCCAAGTGCTGGAGCCCGTGACCGCAAACGGCCGCAAATCGACATGGCGCGGTTCGATCGCGCCATCGACCAAGGTTGGCGCCACCGACAGGTTGATGCAGGGCTGGCTGATGTAATTGCCGGGATCGGCGAGCAATTTTTCGCGGCAATCGGCGAGTTCGGCACGGTTCGCCTTCGGGCCGACCGTGATCCCATAGCCACCCGCCTCGCCAACCGGCTTTACAACCAGTTCCGCGAGATGATCGAGCGTATAGCGCAACGCCTCAGGTTCACGACAGATATGGGTCGGAACATTGTGCAGGATCGACTCCTCGCCGAGATAATAGCGGATGATGCGCGGCATATAGGCGTAGACCGCCTTGTCGTCGGCGATACCGGTGCCGATCGCGTTGGCGAGTGCCACATTGCCGGCGCGATATGCCCGCATCAGGCCGCGCACCCCGAGCAGGCTCTCCGGATTGAAGGCTTCGGGATCGAGATAGTCGTCGTTCAAGCGACGATAGATCACATCGACGCGAGCGCGTCCGCCGGTCGTGCGCATCCAAACGCGTTCATCCTCGACCACAAGATCCGGACCTTCGACCAGCGGCACGCCCATCTCGCGGGCGAGAAACACATGTTCGAAATAGGCGGAGTTATAGGTGCCGGGCGACAGCAGCACGACCTGCGGATCGCTGACACCAGCCGGCGCGATTTCCTGCAATGCGGCGATCAGCCGGGCACCGTAATTGTCGATCGGGCGCAGCCCGATATCGTCGAGCAGATCGGGAAACGCGCGCAACATCATGTGCCGGTTCTCGACGACATAGCTGACCCCCGAGGGGGTGCGCGCATTGTCCTCAAGCACCAGAAACCGCCCGGTTTCGTCGCGGACGATATCGGTGCCACAGATATTGACATAGGCTTTGTATGGTAGATCGACGCCGCGCATCTCCGGCCGGTAGTTGCGGTTGCCAAGAACCAGATCGGACGGGACGACGCCATCCCGGAGCACCTGCTGATCATGATAGACGTCGTCGAGGAACAGATTGAGGGCGGTGATGCGCTGAACGATGCCGGTCTCGAGATGCCGCCACTCCTCGGCCGACAGCACCCGCGGCACGACATCGAACGGCAGGATGCGATCGATCGTCCCGGCCTCGGAATAAACCGTGAAGGTGATGCCGAGATTATAGAGTTCGGCGTTGGCGGCGGCGGCGCGCTCCTTCAATGCTTCGATCGACAGCCGCGACAGCCGCTCGCGGACACAGGTGCTGGCGGTGCTGCTGAGCATCTCGCAATAAAACCCTTTGGGGTCGTAACCATCAAGGATCGAGCGATCCATTTGCCTGCCTGATGTGATTATCGCGTGGGACACGCATGTTTCGCGCCAACGATCACATTCGCTCACCGGTGGGCCGACCGGTGCAATCGACTGCTCAAATCTTGATCCCCGGCGCGGGTCTGCCTCATATCGCGTCACTCTCACATTATCGTGTCGTCCCGGCCCAGAAGTTCGTCAGGATGGCTTCCGGGATTGTTCCTCGTCCATACCGGCGAAGGCCGTTACCTACAACCGATATGGGGCCCGATCTTCGTCGGGATGGGTTCAGGATAATAACGGTGTTACGCCAACCATCGACGTTGCTTCGCGGTTTGTCGAGGACCGGCGCCGCGAAATCATGGATTGGCACGGAGCGCCACCCAAAGGTTGGGTGCGCGAGACGACGCCGCACCGGATCGGTTCCAGATCCAGCTACTTGTCGTCGCCGCCGACCGGATCGCTGACGCCATCAAATATACGTTAACCCACAGGGCGCTCGATCGCGATATCGTAGAACAACTGGGCGGAGGGCGGCATGAGGAGTTTGGAAATCTTGCGAGCCGTCATCGGGGGACCGGCGGTGAGCGCGACCGGTATGGCATCCATGCTGCTCGGCATCGCCATCGCTGCATCGGGGTGTGCGGTCGTGCCGGGATCCGATCGAAACCAGGTTGGGATGAAGAGCTTTGCGCCGCTAGTGCAGGAGGTCCTTCCCGCCGTCGTCAACGTCTCAGCGATCCAGCGATCGCGACGGGCGGCGGCCGATTGGGATGCCGGCGATGACGGTGCGGCGGCCGACTCCGCGGATCGGCGGGAAGCGGCGCCTTCGTCGAGCCTAGATGAATTGCTGCGCAAATTTTTTGAAGAACAAGGGCGTCGAAGGTCGCCCAATCTTCCCGGTCTCGCTTTGGGATCGGGGTTCATCATCGATCCGCGCGGCTACATCGTTACCGACGACCACGTACTTGAAAACGCCGACAATGTCGCGGTGACGTTTCACGACGGCTCGCAGCACAGCGCACAGATCATCGGGCGCGACGCACTGACCGATCTTGCACTGCTCAAGATCGATACGTCGCGGCCTCTGCCCTATGTCCACTGGGGCGACAGCGACGCGGTGCGGGTCGGCGACTGGGTCCTGGCGATCGGCAACCCGTTCGGGCTCGACGACACGGTCAGCAGCGGGATCATCTCGGCGCGCGGCCGCGATATCCACTCCGGTCCGTACGATGACTTTCTGCAGATCGATGCGTCGATCAATCGCGGCAATTCGGGCGGTCCGACATTCGATCTCGACGGCAATGTCATCGGCATCAACAGTGCGATCTACTCGCCGAACGGCGGCTCGGTCGGCATCGGTTTTGCGATCCCGGCAAACCTGGCGCGACCGGTCGTTGATCAGCTGCTGGCGCACGGAAAGGTGGCACGGGGTTGGCTCGGCGTGCAGATCCAGGCGGTAACCCCGGAAATTGCCGGCGGCTTTGGACTGCCGCAGGCGCAGGGTGCGCTTGTCGCCGGGCTCAGCCCCGGCGGACCGGCGGCGCGCGCCGGCTTTGCTCAGGGCGATGTGATCCTGTCGATCAACGGTCGCGAGATCGAGAGAATGCGCGACCTGCCGCTGATCGTCGCCGAGATGCCGATCGGTCAGGCGGCGGACGTGACCGTATGGCGGCACGATCAAAAGATCAGTTTGCGGCCGGTGATCGGGCTGATGCCGGACGAGCCGAAAATCGCCGAACTGCAGCCGTCGCAAGACGCGCCCCCGGCCAAGTCGGTCCCCGACATTGCCGCCGGGCTGAAGCTCGGTCCGTTGACCGTGCAACTGCGTCAGCGGCTGCAGATCCCGAAAGAGGTCAACGGAGTCGTCGTCAATGCGATCACCGATGAGAGCCCGCTCGCGGGTGCGGATCTGCTGCCCGGCGATGTTATCGAAATGATCAACCAGCAGCCGGTAAGTTCGCCTGAGGACGTTTTTGCCGCGCTCAAGGCGACCGCAAGCCGCGGCAGCAAGACGATTCTGGTCCTGGTCAACCGCCACGGCACAGACCGTTATCTGGCATTGTCGCTCGCCGGGCAGGCACCGACCGGCGGCCCCGGATAATCGTCGCGGCGCCGCTGTCGACGCTTACTCGGCGGCGAGCCGCGGCGCCTCGCCACGCAATTCGGCAACCCGGGCGCGGGTATAAAGCTCGGTCCAATTGGACAGGGCAAAATCGGTGACCTGCCGCGGATCGTAACCGCGTTCCGGGATCGAGACCGGCTTTCCGGCGATATGGACGGCCCGGATGCGGCTTTTGTCCTGCAGCCATCCGATGTTGTCGAGTGGGGAAAAGTCCAGCGCCAGAAAATCCGCGAAGCGGCCCGGTTCGAGCCGGCCGATATGGCCTCCCCCCGTCATAAACCGCGCGTTGACCTCGGTTGCGGCGCGCAGCGCCGCCGCCGGCGTGAAGCCGAGATCGTCGACAAACAATTCGAGTTCGCGCGCATTCCACTCGCCATAGGGAGTCACCGCAAAGCCGGTGTCGGTGCCGGTCATCATCGGGATGCCCGCGGCGCGCGCCTTTTTCCAATTGGCGCAGCCGATGTCGTATTCGCGCTGAGCGGCGGCAGGGCGGCCCTTTTGACCGGCCGGCTCGTGCGGCTGGGTAAACTCAATGACGTTCTTTGGCTGGGTCAAGGTCGGGCACAAGGCACTGCCGGTCTCCAGCATCGCGGCGATGCATTCGTCATCGAGATGGTTTGCATGAAAGATCAGATCGACCCCGCTCCTCGCCGCATAGAGCGTCGCCTCCCGGCCGCGCGCATGCACCACGACCTTTTTCCCCAGCCGATGGCTCTCGCGCACCATCGCCTCGGTCTCTTCCTGGTTGAAGGCGGCCACCAATTCGCCGTTGTCGCGGCGCTGGATGCCGTCGAGTGCCACCTTGATGCAATCGACCCCATCCTTGACCTGGCGCCGGATCTCTTCGATCGCCTCGGCGGTGGTGGTGACAAGCTTGCCGATCGAGGTCTCGGGCGCGCCGATCCAGGTCGGATACCAATCGGTCAAGCCCTGGTGAGTGGTCACATAAGGCCCGGCGGCCATGACCCGCGGGCCGTCAAACAATCCGGCGCGGATGGCGTTGCGGATCGACAGACTGATCCGACCGGCATCGCCCGGCGAGCACAGCGCGGTAAATCCGGCGGCAGCGCATTTCTGCGCAAAGAACAGGCCGCGCAGCGCGCGAAACTCGAGCGGACTGTAAAGATCGATATCCTCCTCGCTCTTGGCATTGCCGTAGGCAAGATGGGTGTGCACATCGATCAGCCCCGGCATCACAAAGAGGGCGGCGTAATCGAGCAGCCGGTCGTGTCGCGCGCGCTGCGGCGCAGCGGCCTCGGCCCCGACATATTCAATGATGCCGGCTTCATCGAAGACCAGGGTCTGTTTGGTCTCGGCTTCGTCTTCGCCACCGGTGAACAGCCGGCCGCAATGCACAAAGGTCTTCATTGCCATGGTCTCCTGTCGAGAGCCGCGCGGGCCGCGCATTTCCTGCCCCGAGTGGCGGCGCGCACAACTTTAGCACAGCCTCACAACAGACGGCACACCCGGATTTCCCGCCGCGGGTCGACAGCGAAAACACGTTTCACTCCCCGGCGGCGGTCCCGGCCAAAGCGGGTGGCCGGGGCCAGCGCTTTGGCGCCTGGCCTGTGGCGGCTCGCTGGTACCGGTGACGAGGCGCTCGATCACACCGGCCGTGGTTTTGGTTGGGATTAGGGCGGGCGCCCTGCCGCAGCAGGCGGGCTCAGATCTGCACGATCGAGCCGAAATCCCAGGTCTGGCCGGCGGGATCCTCGCCGATGCGCAGGGTTTTCTTGTCCGGAAAGTTATAGGGCGGCACCGGCAGATTGTAGGGCGCCGGCACGCCAGCATAGACCCGGCCGGCGAGATCGTATTTCGAACCGTGACACGGGCAGAAATAGCCGCCGAGCCAATTCGGCGCCGGATTGGTCGGATCGGGCTTGGGAAAGTATCCCGGAATGCACCCCAGATGAGTGCACACCCCGACCAGAACCGAATATTGCGGATTGATCGAACGGTGCCAATTCTGTGCGTAGGGAGGCTGCTGATTGGTGTCGGAATTCGGGTCGCTGAGCCGGGCGATCAGCCTGGGATCCTGCAATTCCTTGAGCAAGGCCGGGGTGCGGTCGACGATAAAGATCGGCTTGCCGCGCCATTGGACGATGATCTGCTGACCAGGTGCCACCTTGCTCAAATCGATCTCGACCGGGCCGCCGGCGGCAAGAACATCCGCCGCGGGGTTCAGCGAATCGACAACGACATAGGCGGTGGCGACGGTCGCGACCGCCCCGAGGGAGCCCGCCACCAACAACAGAAAATCGCGCCGGCTTTCCTCATGCGCGTCGCCAGAAGCATTGACCCGGCCCGGCACTGTCTGAGTTTGCTCCACCATCAAAACATCCCTTTGAAATGCGCCTCGTCATTTGGCGAAAGCCGCAGGCGCCACCGCTGCGACCGGCGGGCGCTGGGCATCGGCCACCGTAGTTCGCGCCCTGGCGCGGTGATTGCCGGCGATGCTAACCTCTCGCCATGGACAACACCATCAGCCATGTACATCCGCCTGTCCGAAAGAGCCCGACATGAAGATCACCCGTATCGAGACCTTTATCCTCGGCACCGGCAGCTCAAAGGATCTGCTATTTTGCCGCATCGAGACCGAAGACGGGCTTTACGGCTGGGGCGAGGCGTATGTCACCCACGGCAAGGAGACGGTGGTCGCCGAATGCCTGCGCACGATGACGCCGCACCTGATCGGTCGCAGCGTCTTCAACATCCGGCATACCAGCCAGATCATCTTTGAAGATTTCGCGATCAAGCGCGGCTCGCCCGATCTGTTCGCGGCCTGGAGTGCGGTCGAGATCGCATCGTGGGACATCCTTGGCAAACGCGCCGGGATGCCGGTCTACAATCTGATCGGCGGCGCGTCACGCGAGCGGGTGCGGATCTATGCCAATGGCTGGTCGCGCGGCGCCTCGATCGACGAGCGCGTCGAATGCGGGCTCAAGGTCAAGGCGATGGGATTCACCGCCGCCAAGTTCGATCCGTTCCCGGGCCCCTGGCGGAATTACGTCGATCGCCGCGACGAGGATTTCGCCATCGAACTCGTCCGCGCGATGCGCGCTGCGCTCGGTCCCGATTTCGAATTGTTGATCGAGGCGCATCGGCGTTTCGCGCCGGCGCATGCGATCCGCATCGGTCATCGCCTCGCCGAGTTTGGCGTCGACTGGTACGAGGAGCCCTGTCTTGCCGAAAACATCGACCTTGTAGCCGAGGTGCGGCGCGCGGTGCCGATCCCGATCGTGACTGGCGAGGCGCTTTACACCCGGGAAGCGTTTTTCGAATGCCTGGCAAAGCGCGCCGCCGATATCCTCAACCCCGATATCTGCGTTGTCGGGGGTATTACCGCGATGCTCGACATCGCCGCCATGGCTCAGCCGCAAGCGGTGGTAATGGCGCCGCACAATTACAACAGCACATTGGTCGGGCTCGCCGCGACCGTGCACCTGTCGGCAGTGATACCGAATTTCCGCATCACCGAATATTTCGTCAATTTCCAGGATCTGTGCCGCGAGATCGCGACCGCATCATTGGTCGTCCAGGACGGCTGGATCGATCTGCCAAGCGCTCCCGGTCTCGGTATCGACATCGACGTCGCCAAATTGCGCGCCCATCCGCACCAGGAAACCACCGTCCACGGTTTCCGCCAGTATTGGGAAGAGTATCCGCGCAAAGGCTACAGCCCGAGCTTTCGCAGGTGACCGCCCTACCACTTTCTATCCCGCTCTCACTATCCCGCTCTCAGGGCGCGGGCGGCATCGATCGCGGCGTAGGTCAGAATGCCGTCGGCGCCGGCGCGCTTGAACGCGAGGAGGCTCTCCATCACCGCGCGGTCGCCGTCGAGCCAGCCATTCTGTGCTGCGGCATGCAGCATCGCATACTCGCCCGACACCTGATAGGCGTAGGTCGGCACCGCGAACGCATCTTTGACCCGCCGGACGATATCGAGATAGGGCATCCCCGGTTTGACCATGACCATGTCGGCGCCTTCCTGCAGGTCGAGCGCCACCTCGCGCAACGCCTCGTCCGAATTGGCCGGGTCCATCTGGTAGGTGCGCTTGTCGGCGCTGCCGAGCGCGGTCTTTGATCCGATCGCGTCGCGAAACGGACCGTAGAACGCGGAGGCATATTTCGCCGCATAGGACATGATGCGCACATGCGCAAAACCGGCTTCGTCGAGTGCTACGCGCACCGCGCCGACCCGACCGTCCATCATATCGGAAGGAGCAATGATGTCGCAGCCGGCCTCGGCCTGCACCAGCGCCTGCCGGCACAGGATCGCGACGGTCTCGTCGTTCTCGACATAGCCGCCGCGAATAACGCCGTCATGGCCGTGCGAGGTGAACGGATCGAGCGCCACGTCGCATAGAACGCCGATCCCGGGCACCGCCTGTTTCACCGCGGCGACGGCGCGGCAGACAAGATTGTCGGGATTGATCGCCTCGCTGCCCTCGGCATCCTTCAGCCTTGGATCGATCGCCGGAAACACCGCGAGCGCCGGGATGCCAAGAGCCGCCGCCTCGCCCGCGGCGTCGACCAGGGCCGCAATCGATAGACGAAAGACGCCGGGCATCGAGGCGATCGGTGTGCGATCAGCCGCGTCATGCACAAACACTGGCCAGATCAGATCACCCGGTGACAGCACATGCTCCGCAACTAGTTTGCGCGACCACGCATCGCGCCGGTTGCGGCGGAGCCTGAGACGCGGATAGCAAGCAAGCGGCGGTACAATTTCGGTCACAGGGAGCCTCTGACAAGCCACGAACGACACGCGGAACATCGGAAAATAAGCCGGCGCGCCAAGCGTGGCAACGATAGCAGCCAGCCGACCACCGCATGGTCGCAGGTGTCGCATTGCGCGCCGCAAACCCGGCGATGGTCGGAGCCGCTTTCCCGCTGGCGCCCGGATCGCTATAGCACATCAGTGAAACATCGCTGCGCCGGGCGGTCCGGCTCTGCGGCCATCTCGAGATTGTCGATGCCGAACCTGCTGGGCGTATGGAGCGACAGCCCCGAGCATCTGGTTCACCTGCTCGTCGCCTTTGTCCTGGCGTTGCCGATCGGATGGAACCGGGCGCGCGAGGAGCGGGGTGCCGGTCTGCGCACTTTTCCGCTGGTCGCGATGGCGAGTTGCGGGTTTGTTCAGACGGCAATTTCGGTTCTCGGGGCCACCGCCGTCACCCAGGCCAGTGTCTTGCAGGGCATTATCACGGGTGTCGGCTTTATCGGCGCCGGCGCGATCATGCGGCAGGGCGACCAGACGACCGGCAACGCCACGGCGGCCAGTATCTGGACCGTCGGCATCATCGGCGCCGCGGTCGGGTTCGGCTATTTCGATATCGGCATCATTTTGGCCGTAGCCAATCTCGCAGTCCT
>DATJLK010000112.1:0-23424 GCA_035509615.1 Allostellaceae bacterium
CTGCGGGTGGACGCGGCCGCCAAGCCCGCAATCGGTCGAGGCGATGACCCGCTCGCGGCCGACAATGTTGGCAAAGCGCAGGATGCGCTCGGCCACCAGTTCGGGATGTTCGACGACGTTGGTGGCATGGCTGACCACCCCCGGCAGGATGATCTTGTCGTCGGGGAGTTTGACGTCCTGCCACACTTTCCATTCGTGCTCATGGCGGACATTGCCGGCTTCGAACGAATAGGCCTGGGCATCGACCTTGAGCATGACTTCGACGATGTCGCGCATCGGGATGTCGGTCATGTGCGGCCCGTGCCAGCTGCCCCAGCACAGATGAAAGCGGATGCGGTCGCGCGGCAGGCCGCGCAGCGCATGATTGAGCGCCTCGATCCAGCGGTTCGCGAGCTTTTGGTAATCCGCCACACTCGGCTCGGGATTGACCTGATCCCACCCTTCGGCGATGCACGGATCGTCAAGCTGCAGGATCAATCCGGCCTCGATGATGGCCTTGTATTCCTCGCGCATCGCCTCGGCGCAGGCAAAGAGGAAGTCGTCGTCGGTCCGGTAATACTTGTTGGCGATACGCGCGCAGCTGGCCGGCGCGACCGCGGTCATGAAGCCTTCCTCGATCCCGGCCGCCGCGAGCGCCGCCTTAAAACGGGCAATATCGGCCCTGATCATCTCCTGCCCGCTATAGCGGAGTGGCGCAGTGCATATCGGGCTCGGCGGCCGCGGCCCGGTTGTAATGCCGGATTCGGGGTCGTTGTAAGCCGCTGCGAACAGGGCCCGGTCGCGGCGGTCGCCAAAGCTGGTCAGAGCGATGTCGCCCGGACGTGAGCGGCGCGCCTCCATCTCGTAAAGGTTCTGCTCGCCTGGCTCGATGCCGGAAAGGCGTTGCCATGAATAGCGCCACCACGAGCCGTAATTGACGCGCTGGCCGGTTGGCTTCCCGAACTCGCCGTCGCTGGGAATGTCGATGCCAAGCTCACTTTGATGGCGCACGACATCGACAACCGCGTTGCCGAGGGTATCTGGCAGTGCGCGCTCGTTATTGGCCGTCCAAGCCTCGATCAGCGTGTCCGGCCGCGGCAGGCTGCCGGCATGGCTGGTCAGGATGTGGTCGGTGCTCCGCCTCATGATTCCTCCCGTTTCCGGCCGACGTCGCGCGGCGAGCCCTGGCGCGGCCTGATGTTCCGCGCCAGAATATCATCCGTGATCCCGTTGCGCTCGCCAAACCAGGAGGCATGATTGGCCGTTTCAGCCGCCGCCACGGCGATCACTGTGACGGCGTGCCGCAGAACCGCACTGCTGGTGAACGCTGCTTCCTCGATTAAGCCAAACGCGACGCCTGTCTCCAGGCTTTGGTCGCCAACCGCGATCGTACCCGCCCGGCGACGCCTGCGCTGCCAGACCCCCCGCCAAGATCACCGCCACGCTCTCGCGGAACAAATACCCTCGGCAGGACTGCGGGAACTGTATTTGCAGGCAGGAGGCCCAGCCTTCCAACTGCTTTCCAGTCTTCCAATGACTTCGGTGAGAGCTCGAATGTCTGCCAGGTCTGCGTCAGGTCTGCTTGAAGCAGCGGTTGGCATTTTCCCAGAACAGCTTGCGCCGGACATCAGGACCGAGGCTCGACCATTCGAGGATCTTGTCGATCGAGTGCGGAAACCAGGATTCGTAATGCGGGTAGTCGGAGCCGAACATCAGCACACCGTCACCCAACGCGCCGGTCACCATGTTGAACATCGGCTCGTGCTCATGCGCCTCGATATTGCAGAAAACCCGGCCGGCGGCGAAATGCTCGCTCGGCAAATATTTCAACTTCGCGGTGCGGCCAACATAGCTGACCTGCTCATCCATGCGCCGCACCCAGAACGGCAGCCAGCCAAAACCGCATTCGAGGACGCAGAGCCGCAACCCGGGGTGACGATCCAAGATCCCGCCGGCGAGAAATCCCGCCATAAACCGCATCGCACCCCACGGATGCGAGCACAGCCGCGCCAGATAGACATTGTCCCACATGTCCTGATAGCCGGGAAAATAGGGCGGCGACCAGGTAAAGCTGTGATGGACGATCGCCAGATCGTGCTCCTCGGCGGCGCGCCAGATCGGTTCGAGATCGGGATGGTCGACGGGCCGGTCATTGTCGAGCAGTGGCTGCACTGCGACCGCCCATTTCGAATTGCCCCATTCGCGGATCTCGCGCACGGCTTCGCCGACATCGCGGGTCGAGGCGACGATCGGCCCTTTGAGCCGATCCGGGAACGGCCCGCAGAATTCGTGCATGTGGCGGTGGTAGGCGCGGATCAGCCCGATTTCGAGCGAGACGTCGGGCAACCCGACGACGCTGGTCCACACGGAAGGCACGAGGAAGTGGACATCCGAGCCTTCCGCGTCCATGTCGAGAACGCGGTTGTCGGATCGGTCGTCGACGACGCCCGGCAACGGCCGGCGCTCGCCGCGCCACTGGCGGCCATCGGCCGATCCCGGTCGCGCTTCGGCCTCGCCGAGGGTGCGCTCGTAGCGCTTGCTTTCGAAGCGGTAGGTATGGCGCACGGCGCCGTCGGCGCTGCGCGATTTGATGGCGACGCGATAGGGTGCGAGATCGTCGAGCCGCTTGCGAAAGGCGGGATCGACATATTTCTCCAGCACATCGGCGCCCGGGTCGATATGGGTGTCGGTGTCGTAAACGCGATATCCTTGCTTCATGTCTGACCTCCCGAGGGCGACCCGCAGCAACGGCGCCCGACTAGCGGTCTTTTGCCGCGCCGCCGTTTATTTTGAACCGCCGGAACGCCGTTCGTCTATGCCACCGCGAGCAAGAAAGAGAGCGCTTGGCGGTGTCCGGCGTTCTCGGTCGCGGACGTTTCTCGGACGCCGGATCAGCGGTCACCGAGATAGGCCAAGGTCTGGATATAGGCCTGCGCGACCTGCGGACTGGCCGAGAGGATGCCGAAGGTGTTGGGCGAAAAACTCCAGCCGGCCTCCGGATAGCCCTGGGTCCAGCTGGATATCCAGTCGACCTGCAGATAATCCTGGGTGCCCGGCGCCAGCTGCAGCGTCGTCGTCTGGCTGGTCGGCAGACCGTAGGGCTGGACCATGAACCGGTAGATGCCAGGCGCGAAATCACGATAGAAGGTGGTTCCGGGCGCGATCGCCGCAACCGGTGTCCCGTTCGCAAAAATCTCCGGCGAGAAGGCGGTAACGGCGCCGAACTGCGGCGTCAGCGACGGGCGGAAAAACCAGACCCGAGCCATCCCCGGTTTTGGCGGCGGAGCCTGAGCCGGTGATACGATCGTGGTCGCCTCGGCGCATCCGAAAAACCCGCTCAGGCAGAGACCGAGCACGACTAACAACGAAAGATGACGGTGGTGCTGCATCCTCATTCTCCGATCGCAACGACCAATCATCGGAACAGGTAATTGCGGCGGACGGCGCCGAACCCCTGAGTGCCAATCAATTCGTCGTGATGAAGCGGTGTTCCGGCGTGCCCGCCGGCATCCTCGACCCCGACGACATCCTCCAAAAGTGCCGATCGATCCGGCAAGAGACCGGCTTCGGCCGCGGCAGTCACCGGGCCGTCGCCCCGGCGCCATTCACTTCCTTCAGATCCCGGGGTCCATGGAATTGTAGCCCAGGCGGGCGAGCGCCGCGAGCATATGCGGCGGCGGTGGCGCCATTACCTCGATCGGCGGTTTTGCCGGGTAGAGCGGCAATGAAATCGCGCGAGCGTGGAGTTGGAGCGGCCCATTGCCGCGCCCGTAGACCGGATCGCCGGCAACCGTGCAGCCGAGTGCGGCGCAATGCACCCGGATCTGATGGGTGCGGCCGGTGCGCGGGCGCAATTCAAGCCAGGCTGACCGGCCGTCGGCGCCGAGCACGCGGTAATCGGTTACGGCGCGCTGTCCATCCGGGTCGACGACCATCCGCCAGCCGGAGCCCCGGGTGAGCTTTCTGAGCCCGGTCTCGATACGGCCAAAATCCTTCGCCGGATGACCGTCGACGATCGCCCAATAGGCTTTTGCGACCTTCCGCTCGGAAAACAGCGCCCCCAAGCGCCTTAACGCCTTTGGGTGGCGGCCGAGCACCAGACAGCCGCTGGTATCGCGGTCGAGCCGATGGGCAAGGGCGGGAGGATGCGGCAGCCCAAAGCGCAGCGCGTCAAAGCCGCTTTCGAGGTCGGGGCCGCCGCCGGGACCGGGATGGACCGCGATCCCGGCCGGCTTGTCGATGACCAAGATCAGCCCGTCGCGATAGAGCACGAGGTCGGCAAGGTTCGGCGCGGGGGGCCGGCCATCCCCCGGGCGCACGATCCGAGAATTGCCCGGCTCTGCCGGCCCGACCCTGACCCGCTTGCGGGACCAGACCGGGACGGAGGCGGATGGCCCCCGCGTCATCGCATCGGCGCCGCCGACCGGGACGCTATTCGGCGGCGCTGCGGATTGTCGCAGCATCGCGGAATTGAGTGCGGCGCGCATTCCATTCGTCGGCGCCCATCCGTCGGAATACATCGCCCACCGTCATCGCGTTCGGCGGCGCCGGGTGTCGATGCCGCTCCCTCAATTCAGCCAGTTTCGCCTCGCAAATGCCGACGACGAATTTGATCAGCAGGCCGGGCACGATCGCGAGCTTGTAGCCCATCGCCTCGGCTTCTCGCAGATCGAGATCGGGCGTCTTGCCGCCATGGACCACATTCAACAGGCACGGGCCGTTGACGAGGCGCGGCACCGCGGCAACCTCCTCGCGCGTTTGCGGCGCCTCGACAAAGGCCATGTCGGCCCCAGCCGCGAGCGCGGCGTTGGCGCGCAGGATCGCCTCGTCGAACCCGGCCACAGCGCGGGCATCGGTGCGTGCGATGATGACGAAATCGGGGTCGCGGCGGGCAGTAGCGGCGGCGCGGATCTTGGCAAGCCAATCCTCGCGCGGCACGATTTCGTTGTCGTCGAGATGGCCGCATTTTTTCGGAAAGCCCTGGTCCTCGATATGGATGCCGGCGACGCCTGCGGTCTCGTATTCGCGCGCCGTGCGAAAGGCATTGAGCTCGTTGCCATAGCCGGTATCGGCGTCGGCAATCACCGGCAGCGCCACGCTGGCGGCAATGCGCCGGGCATTGGCGACCATCTCAGACATCGTCAGCAGCCCGAAATCGGGGTAGCCGAGGGTCGCGGCCGTACCCGCACCCGTCATGTAGACCGCGTCGAACCCGGCCTGTTCGATCAATCTGGCGGTGATGCAGTCATAGGCGCCGGGAGCGGTCACCATGCCGTCCCGGTGCAGCACTTCACGAAAGCGGCGCGCCTGGGTCATCCCACTCTCCCGATGCTCTGTCGCATCAGCTATGGCGCGGATATGGAGCTTCGTCCAGCGGTTGGCGGTTCGCCATGTCTTTTGGCAACGCGGGGCCGCAACGCCCGATTGCGGTGAGCCCGGTTCGGCGCCGCCAGGGATTGGGGAAATCGTTCCGCTGCGCGGTCGCCGACCGGCGCGACCGCACGGGTCAGGTGCGGGCAGGTGCAATCGGCATGGTTGCGATGCCGGTCCAGGCGATCGGGGCGCGCCCGTTCGACCGATTGCTGCGGCAGCAATCCCGGATCCCAATGGATTGCGATAAAGCGCCGGCTGCTTACCCGTGGCCGCGGCGTTGAAGACCACCCAGATCAACGGCGGCGCCATCACTTCGGGCTGGCACTTCGGGCCGGCACTTCGGGCTCAGTCAGCTGCTCGCGCTCGGCCTCGTCCGGGATCAGCGGGGTGTCGGCATCCTCCCGCACCAGGACATTGACGGTGACGCCCGACCATCGAAATCCTTCATTATCATCGCACTCAACGCCTCGAGCGCCGCCTTGGATTGCCCGCAGGTCAGCATGCCGGCAGCGAACATCGCGCCAAAGCCCACCGTCACATCGGCGATCCGGCCCCAAATCCCTGGCGTATCGAGAGGTCTTCGGCCCCGCCCTGTCGGCGCACCCGTCGCGAGCGCATCAAGCGGCTCGGATGCGGTCGACAGCGGCCGCGCCATCCTCGGTGCCAGCAAGTTACGGGTTGCCGGTGAATTCCTGGCATTGGAGTCCCGGTATCGGCACGGCTAGAAATGTCGGGGCAGGACTTTCGTCAGTACAACGGTTGAGGAAAATAAAGATGGCGTGGCTTTACATTGCCAATCTGGCGTTTGCCATTCTGGCGGCGGTCACGCCGGTCGCTCATCTGCTGGAGTTACCCAACAAATTCTCGCTCGACGCGCCCGTCTGGCTGGCGGTACAGCAGGAGTTGTATCGCGGCTGGGGACCGTTTATCGGTGGTCCGGCTGAAATCGGGGCGCTGCTCAGCAGTGCCGCAGCCGCTTTCGTCCACCGCCGGCACGGTCAGGTCTTCTGGACGATACTGATCGCGTGCATCGGATATGCCGGCATGATCGCCGTCTTTTTCGTCCTGAACCGGCCGGTCAACGATGCGGTCTCGTCCTGGACGCCAAGCACTCTGCCAGCCGATTGGCCCAGCTACCGAATCCGCTGGGAAACCGGGCATGCCGTCGCCGCACTCCTCGCCATGATCAGTCTGGCGGCGGTTGTCTGGTCGGGGCGACGAGCGAACGGGGCGGCTGACAAGCGCGACCATCGGTCCAGAGGTCCTGGGGCCCGCCCCTAAAATCGGTAGGAAACAAGTGTTAAGAATGCAGCGTTTTTCGTTTCTGAAACGCATGTCATGATAGCTGAGATGCAACCTGCCCAAGTATTACGTGGCCTTGCAATCCCAGCGACGCATCTTCGCACTAATAAAACGCTGCGGTGTCGAGCGGTCCGGTCGGACGTCCTCGACGCCCCAAAGCCAAAACAACGACGCGCCGGTGTGGACTCCGCCGTAGGCAGTATCGGTCCGTCCCGCGGGCGCGGTATCGTACACGATTGCGGTCTTGATCACCGGCGCTTCCTGCTGGCGGTCGCGCATTCGCCGTCACATATCGGCCTTGCCATGTCCCGGAGGATCACGCAGTCCGGCCCCGGACCGCCTGCGCAGACAGCGTCGCAGCGCCTGATGAAGTCGGTCAGGTTGCGTTCAAATACCATCAGTTCGGTCAGCTTCTTGCGCACCGTATCGAGGTGAGCCTGCGCGATAGAACGCGCCTCCGTGCACGACCGATCTTGATCCTCCGTCAGCGCGACGAGCGAGCGCACCTGCTCGATCGGAAAGCCAAACTCGCGGCATTGCCCGATAAAGGTCAGCCGCCTGATGTCGCCGTCGCCATAGGTTCGCTGGCCCCTCGCAACGAGCCGGAGCGGGCAGCAGGCCGATTTCCTCGTAGTAGCGGATGGTGGGCGCGTTCGTGCGCGTACGCCGGGCGAGTTCACCGATCTTCATGGCACCGGCGACTCCTCATAACGCGATGGACGCAGGTCGCGTGTTCTGTACCGCGAAGAGATGGAGCGGGCGGAAGCACGGCGTCTCCACCGCAGGGTACGGCATAAATAAATCATGTTCTTATAGAAGTTGAAGCTTCCGCGGTTGCCCACGGAGGGAATTGCGATTCGGATATTCCAGTCGCCTAACGGTCACATAAACAGCTTCTGGCCTTGCAGCCCGTCATAGAGATGGGCGACGTATTCGCCGTAACCGTTCCATTTCAATGTCGGCACGCGCTGGTCGGTTCCGAGCACACGCTCGGTTTCCTGGCTCCACCGCGGATGCGGGACTTCCGGGTTGACGTTTGCCCAGAACCCGTATTCATCGCCCTGCACGGTCTCCCAGAACGTTACCGGCTGCTGGTCGGTGAACGAGACGCGGACGATCGATTTGACCGATTTGAAGCCGTATTTCCACGGCAGCACCAGGCGCAGCGGCGCGCCGTCCTGCTTTGGCACCGGCTTGCCATACATGCCGGTCACCATAAAGGCGAGTTCGTTCCCCGCCTCGGCGATCGTCATGCCTTCGATATAGGGCCAGGGATACCAGAACTGCTTTTGCCCCGGCGCTTCGTCGGCGTCGACAAAAGTCTCCATCCTGACGTATTTCGCCGAGCTCAGCGGCTTGGCGAGCGCCATCAGAGCGGTCATCGCAAAGCCGCTCCACGGCACCGCCATCGACCACGCCTCGACGCAGCGGTGGCGGTAAAGCCGTTCTTCGAGCGGCATTTTATGCAACAGATCATCAATGCCGATCTCAAACGGCTTTTCCACGAGACCGTCGATCTTGACCGTCCACGGCCGGATCTTCAGCGCCTGGGCGGCATCGGCAATCGACTTGTCCGAGCCGAACTCATAAAAATTGTTGTAGTGCTCGGAATATTTGGGATCGGTGATTGGCCGGTCGAGGGTGTATTTCGGGTTGCGCTCGAACGGATAGAGCTTGGCGGACGGGTCCGATGCCTCGTCTGCGCCATCCGCCGCGCCGGCGCCGAGACCCACGGCGAGCGACGGGACCAGCAACGCGCCAAACCCCATTGCCTTTAACAGCGTGCGGCGGCGCATAAACACCGATTCGGGCGTCGCCGCCGACTCGCTAAGCTCCCATCGCCGGTTGCGTCGGATCAGCATTGCCGCACCTCAAATATTCCCATCCTGTTGAGGTGGGGTAGCGATCGGCGGCGCCAAGTCACGCTTTTGCGAGCCGGGCCGCCGTCGCGACGTCAAACGGACGCAGCCAAGGCGATCTATTGCGCCGCCTCGGCGGTGCGCTGCGCCATGACCTTTTCCGCCGGCCGGCCGGTCAACTCCTGCATATGGTCAAAAGCATGCGCAAAGCTGCCAACACCCAAGGTCAGCGACCGCAATTCGACGATCAGATCATGCAATTCGTTCTGCGGCATATGGGCGCTGACCACGTCCCAACCCGGCCAGTCCGGTTTGGCGTCATAGCCGAGGATCTGGCCGCGCCGCCCTGAGATCAGCCGCTGCACTCGCGCGGTAAACGCGTTCGGCACCGAAATCTCGACCGAGTCGATCGGCTCCAACAGGATCGGCTCACATTTCGGCAACGCCTCCTGCACCGCCTGGCGCCCGGCGGTATGGAATGCCTGGTCCGAACTATCGACCGCGTGAAACTGGCCGGTGATCAGGGTGACCGCGATATCGATCACCGGAAAGCCGAGCGGGCCGCGCTGCAACGCCTCGACGACGCCTTCCTCGACCGCCGGAATATAGTTGCGCGGGATCGCCCCACCGACGACGCTGTCGGTGAAGGTGAAACCTGAACCGCGCGCCAGCGCCTTGACGTCGATTGTCACATCGGCGAACTGGCCGTGCCCGCCGCTCTGCCGTTTGAAACGCGAATGCTGCTGGGTCGCTCCGCGGATCGTCTCTTTATAGGGCACCGATGCCGGGCGACCATGTACCGCGAGGTTGAAGCGGTTGCGCAGCCGGTCGATCGCGATCTGCAGATGGATGTCGCCCTGACCCCACAACACCATTTCCTGGGTATCGGCGTTCTGCTCGAGTTCGAAGGTCGGGTCTTCTTCGATCAATTTGCCGATCGCGCCGGTCAATTTGACGTCATCGGCGCGCTTGTCGGCGGCGATCGCGAGACCAAACACCGGCTGCGGCCGCTCTGGCCGCGGTAGCGGCTCGGCCTTGCCCGACGGGGTCAGGACATCGCCGGTGGCGATGTCTTCCATCCGCGTCATGCCGACGACCTCTCCGGCTTGCGCCGAGCCGAGTTTTTCGTGCTGCGCGCCGGTTACCCGCAATAGACCGGCAACACGGGTTCCGCTCAGCACCATGCCCTCGTTGACCGTGCCGCGCCAGATCCGCGCCAGCGAGAGTTTGCCGGTATGCGGCAGATGATAGGTCTTGAGAATGTGGGCCAAGGGCTCGCCATCGGCGGCGATGCCGAGCCGCACCGCGGTTTCCTGCGGCGACGGAGTTTCGTGGCGCAGCGCCTTCCACAGCCGGCGGATGCCGTGATCGGCGCTCGCCGAGCCGAGAAACACCGGCACCAGCTGGGCCTGGCTCAGCGAACGGCTCAGATGCTGATAGATCTCTTCCTTCGACGGCTCGATCTCTTCGAGCAGCTTTTCGAGCAGGGCATCATCAAAATCGGCGAGCTTTTCGATCAGCCCGGCGCGGGTCTCACGCTCCTCATCCCAAAATCCGTCGGGCAGCGGGATCAGATCCGAGGGCTGGCCCGGGCGATAGCGATAGGCGCGCTCGCTGACCAGATCGACATAGCCGGTAATCTCGCCCTCGCCACCGCGCAGCGGCACCTGGCGCAGCACCAGCGGACGCTGCGACACCGATTGCAACGCCGCCAGGACGTCCCGCACCCGGGCGTTCGACGTGTCCATCTTGTTGATAAAGATCATGTGCGGGATTTTGTGCTGGTCGAGAAAGCGCAGCAGCGGACTGATCGTCAGCGCGCGCTCGACCTCGGGTTCGACGACGACGACCGCGACATCCGCCGCCAGCATCGCGCTCTGCGCCTCATAGGCGAGTTCGACCGAGCCCGGGCAGTCGAGGATCGTCCACGGATCGCCGAGAAACGACGTCGCTGCAACATTGAGTTCGGTCGACATCGACCGCGCCCGCGCCTCGGGCGAGGAGTCGCCGACCGAATTTCCGTCGCGCACGCTGCCGCGACGGGTCGTCGTACCGCTGGCGAACAGCAGCGCTTCCAACAGGCTTGTTTTGCCCGAGAGATAAGGGCCGATCAGTGCGGCACAACGCGGGGCCGCGGTCGTATTTGCCATGGGGGGCGCCTCCAGCCGATCTTGTCAGGCGCCCGCGGGATTGAGACAACGCCGCGACAGCGCCGGTATCTGTCCCAATCTGGCGCGGCCTGCGGCTGTAACGCAAACGAAATCTGATCCGTCGGTTTCCCGCTCCGCGGCGCGTGGGCTGACGATCGGCGCTATGCCGGCATTTCGCCCTCGCCACGCAGGACAGAGGCTGCCGCGCGCTATGCTCTGCCGGCCCCGCCCTGGTCAGCGCCGGCCGCGGGAATGGCGGGATATCCAGCCGCGGTGCAGCTTTGCCCGACGCTTCCGGGTTCGCAAAGCTGCGGCGCGCCGGGCCGGAATACAGGGGCTGTCCCGATCGCCGGACGGACATGACCTATTATCGTGGCGGGGGCCACGACTTCGAGGCATTGCCCGGCAACATCGACCACGGGAGACCCCTCGCAGTACCCGGCAAGAAAGATCTCAGCGTAATGCGGCCCGCGATCATCGCATTATGCTCCCGACCCGCACCCGTGCCGGGTTGCCAAAAGCCACGGCACCGGCAGGAATATCGCGGGTGACCACGCTGCCCGCGCCGATCAGCGCATCATCGCCGATGCTGACACCCGGCAGGATGATGGCGCCGCCGCCGATCCAGACATTGCACCCGATGCGGACCGGACGACCAAATTCCAAACCGGCGGCCCGCGTTGTCGCATCGCGCGGGTGATCGGCCGCGAGGATTTGAACCGCGGGCCCGATCTGCGTTTTGTCGCCGATGCTGACCGCGACAACGTCGAGGATCACGCAGTTGAAGTTCAAAAAGACGCCGGCGCCGAGACTGATATTGAAACCATAATCGCAGTGAAACGGCGGCCGGATCACCGCACCGTCGCCGACCCGGGCGAAGCGTTCCAACAACAGCTCTCTGCGTTCCGCAGCCGAAGCCGCGAGCGCCGCGTTGTAGCGCGCGAGCCAATGGTGTGTTGCCGCCCGTTCCGCCTGGAGTTCCCGATCGCTGGCATCGTAGAGTTCGCCGGCGATCATCTTCTCCTTTGCGCTGCGCACCCGCTTTGCGCCCGCCCTCCGGCTTTCAATCCGCGGGTTTACGAAAGCGCGCGGCAGGCGTGATCGATGCGGCCACAGGCGTCGCGCAGCACCTCGGGTGAGGTCGCATACGAGATGCGGAAATGCGGTGACAAACCAAAAGCTTCGCCATGCACGACCGCAACCCCGGTCGCCTCCAGCAGGTAGCGGACGAAATCCTCGTCACTGGCGATCGTCTGGCCTTTGGGGGTGCGCTTGCCGATGACCCCGGCGCAGGACGGGTAGACGTAAAACGCTCCCTCCGGCCGCGGGCAGAACAGGCCGGGGATCCGGTTCAACAGGTCGACGACCAGATCGCGGCGTTCCTGGAACTTGCCATTATGGACCGGGATGAAATCCTGCGGCCCGGTCAACGCCTCGATCGCGGCGGCCTGGCTGATCGAGCACGGATTTGCGGTCGAATTCGACTGGATCGCGCCCATCGCCTTGATCAAGGCCGCGGGCCCGCCGCCATAGCCGATGCGCCAGCCGGTCATGCAATAGGCTTTCGACACGCCATTAACAGTCAGCGTCCGTTCGTAAAGCCGCGGTTCGACCTGGGCGATCGTGCGGTATCGGAAATCGTCGTAGATCAGGTGCTCGTACATGTCGTCGGTCATGACCCAGACCTGCGGGTAACGCAGCAGCACCTCGGCCACCGCTTTCAATTCGGTCTCGGTATACGCCGCCCCGGTCGGGTTCGACGGTGAATTCAGAATGAGCCACTTGGTCTTGGGCGTGATCGCGGCGTCGAGATCCTCAGGCCGCAATTTGAAGCCGTTATTTTGCGGACACGGCACCGGCACCGGCGTGCCGTCGCACAGCAACACCATTTCCGGATACGACACCCAGAACGGCGCCGGGATCACAACCTCGTCGCCCGGGTTGATCGTGGCGACCATCGCGTTATACAGCACCTGCTTGCCACCGGCGCTGATCGTGATCTGCGAAGTCTCGTAATCGAGCCCGTTCTCGCGTTTGAACTTTGCTGCGACCGCGCGCTTCAGTTCGATCGTCCCGTCAAACGTGGTGTATTTGGTTTCGCCGCGCCGCATCGCGGCGATCGCCGCTTCCTTGATATTGGCAGGCGTGTCGAAATCGGGCTCGCCGACCGACAGGCTGACGATGTCGCGTCCCGCCGCCTTCAATTCGGTGGCAAGTGCTGTCATCGCCATCGTCGGCGACGGTTTGACACGAGCGAGACGGTCGGCAAGAAACGGCATATCGATCCTGAGCAGGCAAGGGAGAACAACCTGCTAGGGTACACGCGAACCCGCCCGCTGTGAAGCCGGTTCCGGGCGTGCCGCTGTGTTGATCCCGCCCGGTCAGTCCAATACCATCGGCGACAAACCACGAGGATGGAAAGATGACCAAGTTCAGCTGCACCAGGTCGTTGGGCGAGGAGATCTATTACGCCACCCTGATTGCCGAGAACGAGCAACAGGCCCGGGAAATGGCGCTCGCCGAAGTCAATCAGAAATTCTCGAGAAGCGGCGGTCGTCTCAGAGAATGGAACGTAGCGCTTCTCGAATCGGGCGTCGATGGCCCCGCTCGCATCCTCGATTGCGGCTATCGCGAGGCCTGAAATCGGGGCCCGTGTCGCCGCCCCTCGCGGGGCGCCGCAAGCAAGACGCGAGGGTGGCTCGCAACGTCGTCCCCACCTCTGCGCGAAACCCAGCATGATGATCATCGGCGCGGCGGCCGCCTCCGGACGATGCTCGGCTTGCCTCCTGTAACATCGTTGTCGGCGCCGCCTTTTTCTCGCGCGACCACCCGGGGGCGCCTCGCAACCCCGGCGCCGGGGTGTGCACCAGCGGGCGTGATTATTCGGATCCGGTATGGAGGTGGGTGTGAAATTCGGCGATTTTCTGTTCCCCGACAGCCGCGATCCCGAACAGGACGGCATCGTCATCGATCAGACATTGCGCGAAGCGTGGCTCGCCGACGACCTCGGTGTTGATGTGATCTGGCTCGCCGAACACCATTTCGACGGCATCTGCGCCTATGCCGATCCGGTCAGCTTTGCTGCCGCACTTGCCACCACGACGCGGCGGGCCAAGCTCGGCTTTGCCGTGTTGCAGATGGCGTTGCACCATCCGATCCGCGTCGCTGAACAGATCGCGGTCATCGACAACATCGCCAAAGGGCGGCTGATCGTCGGGCTCGGCCGCGGTTCTTCTTACAATATCTATGACTACACCGGTTTTGGCATCGATCATCACGACGCCCAGGCGCGGCTCGACGAGGCCGAGGACATCATGACCCGCGCCCTGACCGGGAGCGAGTTCCGCCACCGCGGCCGGTTTTGGCAGCTCGACGTGCCGATGCTGCGGCCGCGCCCTTATACGAAGCCCCACCCGCCCTTTGTTCGCGCCGCGTCGGGCGAAGCCTCGATGCTCGAATTGGCGCGCCAGGGGCGCCCGTTTCTCATGAATGTGCAGTCGTCGGAAACGACGCGGCGGCGCCTCGCTCTCTATCGTGCGGCGATGGCCGAGACCGGGTTTGACGACGAGGCGATTGCCGCCAATCTCGGCGAGTGCTGGGTGTGGCGCAACGTGTTCGTCGCCGAGAGCCAAGCGGAGGCCGAGCGCGTCGGTATCCCGGCCTTCGCGGCGATGGCGGCCTCGCGCGCCGAACTGCGCAACCGTATCTATCGCGAGACCGGGCTGCGGATCGAGGTGCCGGCGGGCGATTTGCCATCAGCCCGCGCCACGGTCGACCACGGCTTTATCTGTGGCTCACCGGAACGCGTTACCGAGGCGATCGCCGAGATCGACGAACTCGGGGTGGGCGGAGTCATCACCACGTTCCGCCTCGGCCCACTGCCGCACGCCGCGGCCACCGACAGCCTGCGTCTGTTCATGACCGAGGTGGCGCCGCGGTTCCGCGCCGCCGGCGCCGGCTGAGGAAGCTGCTGCCGCAGCACCCCAGCGGCGGCGCTGCACCCTGCCAACGCTACGTTTTGGCGGCGCTATGCCCCAAAAGTAAACCGGGTGCCGATATTGGTCGTGACGAGCTGGTCGGGCATCTCGCGCCGCATTGCCGCGATGAATTTGCTGCCGCTGCAATGCATCGGCACGACGACATCGGGAGCAAGCGTCTTCAGCTCACTGACGGTGTGCTCGACATAATCCATCGGCGCCGGGCCGAGATGAAACCCGCCGAGCACGGCGTGCAGCCGGCTGACACCTGACACCGCCATTGCCGCCTTGATCGAGTTGATCAACCCGACATGGCCGCAGGACGAGATGACGACAAGCCCGCGCCCCTGCAAGACATAGCAGGTCGCGTGTTCGTCCGGGTGCTCGTCGGGGACTAGCCGGCCCAGCCGCTCGGCCTCGGTGAAATGGTCGGGTGCGGCGGCAGGAGCGGGTTCGACCAGCGTGCTGTCCAATATCCGTTCGAACGAGGTGCGGGCGATCGGGCCGCTGGTGAACGCTCCGGCCAAAGCTCGCGGGTGGTCGCAGCACACCGTCGAGACGTGCTCGGCCTCGATCACGGCGCGGTCGAGTTTACCCCATGACACCGGATCGGCGTTGCGCCGCTTGACCCACTTCTCGGCAAAGGCGCCCGCGCCGCCGGTGAACAGTTTGACCTCGGATGGCATCTGTGCGCGATGCCGGGCGACAAACCCTTCGAGCCCGCCGTAATGGTCGCGATGTCCATGGCTCAAGATCAGCCCGTCAATATGACCGGGATCAAGATCAAGCAGAGCGAAATTGCGGATCAGGACTTCGGGCGTGTACCCGAAATCGAGCAGATACTGGGCGCGATGACCCGCCCGCGCCGATTCGAGATGCAGCGACAGCCCCCATTCTCCGGCAAAAGTCGAGCGCTCGTGCCCGGGGATATGGCGGATATGCTCGATCTTGACCGCTGGATGACTGGCATCGCTGATAAACCGGTCATAGGCCGAATCGACCACAACCCGCACCGACAAGCGGTCGACGATCGGCGCCGAAAAGGTGGTTTCATCCCTAGCTTCGATGTCCATCACGCACTCCCACTCCGACTGCCGGAGCTTAGACCAGATCGTATCCGTGAATCCTGGTCTCGTCCTTGCGATCGAGAGCACACGTCACGGCGAGATGGGCGCTGCCGCGGCCGGTCTTTCAACGCAACAACCCGGCCGCGGGGGGCCGGGTTGGCTGATCAAGGGCCTCTGATCCGCAGAGGCCGGGTAATCGTTACCGCTGAGCTTATTCGGCGGCGGCAGCTAGGTTCGGGGTGAACTCGAGCGGCAGTCCGGGGTGCCCGGTCAATCTCTCGCCTTCCGCCCACATCTCCAGCGCCTGCTTTTTCATCACCGGAAAAACGGTGGCGATCTTGTCGGTGTCGAGATCGGCTGCGATCCCGGGATAGCCGGCCCGCTCGATCATCGCCCGCAATTTTCCGGTCTCGATCTGCTCCAGGGTCCATGCGAGCGGATTTTCGACCAGTGTCCGGTCCCAATAGATGCGATGGTTCTTGTTGCGCGGGCCATAATGGTAGTGCGCGCCGTTCCAGAAATGATCGAAGGCCAACAGTTCGGTTTCTTCGGTGTAATGCTTGCCTGGTGTGCCACCGATATCGGCCAGGACATGAATGGCAAGACCGCCATCGCCCATCGGCAGCCGCCGCATCTCAAGCCCGAACCGGATGTTGCCGGCTTCGAAGATGTGGGTGCCGCGATTGTGTTTGACCGTGTTCCGCTTGGTTGCGTAAAGCTCGCGGGCGCAGGCTTCGACGTCGGGCAGGACATCGCGCACCACCGACATGTCGGTCGCCGCAGCGATCTGTGGATAGCCGGCCCGCTCCAGCATTTTCGGAAGGCTGGTGCCGAGCGTCTTGATGGTCCAGCCGATTGGATTCCCATCGGTGACCGGGTCCATCCGGTACAGGTTCGTCAAGGAGGCACCACCCAGCATTTCCGGCCCGGCGACCTTCAGATCGGGATTTTCCGGACCGTATTCATAGCTTTTTTCGAAATCGAAGCAGTTAAACCGCAGCAAGGCGGTCTCTTTGCCGGCGACATCCGCCGTCACATCGATGGATACACCCTGGTCGGCATGGTCCTGGATGTTGCCGTCCCACAATTCGTGCCGGACGACAAATGTCAAGGGACCGGCGGTAAATCTCGTCTTCTGCGCTTCTTGTGCCATGTTCGAATACCCCTTTCTTCGAGGTTGACAGGTGGTGAAAGCGTATATCGCAACCGCAATGATTGCACGATTCCGCGAGCGCTAAAAGGCGGCACTATCGGAACCACCCCTGATCTCGGCAACGCAGAGCTGCCATGCGCTTATGCGTTCCGGGTGAAGCGTTGCGACCACTCATGATCCGACTTCGCCAAGCCGGTAAAACCGCGATGCGGTGCCGGCAAAGAGATCGGCCTTTTCCGCCGCCGAGGCGGCGTGCGCCAGCCGCTTGAACGCGTTCCACAGCACCGCATAGCTGCACGCCCCCTTGTCGACCGGGAAGTTGCTTTCGAACATGCACCGGTCGGCACCGAAATCAGCGATGCAGGTTTCGACATAGGGCCGCCACGCCGCAGCCATCTCGCCCGATGACGGCGGCAACGACGCCAGGTGAAAATCGAAGCCGTTGACGATCATCGCCAACCCGCCGAGCTTGACGTACACGTTCGGGCAGGCGGACAGCTCCTTGATGGCGGCGCGCCATTGTGGGAACACCTCGTCGCGCCGATAGGGCCCGACCCCGAGCGGGCCGCCGAAATGATTTGAGCACGATTTTCACCTCGGGGCATTCACGCGCCACCTCGGTCAGGGTCGCAATCTGCGGGTGATAGATCCACGCTTCAAAGGTCAGGTCGTGCGCCGGCAGACGCTTCAGGCCGCGGCGGAAATTCGGATCGTCCATCAGCCCCGGCGGCGGGACATAAGAGGACGCCCCGATAATCGCTGGATCGTTAGCCGCGATCTGGCGGATGCCGCGAAACCGGCCGCCAGCCGCCTCGATCTGTGCGGCGAGCACTCGATCAACATCTGCCAGCCGCAAATCGGCAAAACTGACAATGCCGGCGCAGATCCTGGTCTTGCCACCACGCCGATCGCCTTTCTCGGCGATCGCGCGGACAAACTCGCTTTCGCCGACCGGGCGCATCTCCTCCGGACCGCTCATCCGATAGCCCGAGCCGCACTGGATGAACACGGTCCTGACGATATTGTGGCCCGAGCCGACATCGGCCAACAATTCGTCGAGCAAATAGCGGCTGCCCGGGTGATCCCAGAGGTGATGATGCGGGTCGACGATCGGCAGATCGGGCTCGATGATCTCCTCGGAGAGCTTGCTCAGCCACTCCGGACTGGGCAGCGGGCGGCGATAGGCGCGGGCTTCGACGGGCATGTTAACCTCCTTGGATCGGTTTTGGGCAGCTTTTGCGGGTATACCGGTTCGGAAGTTCGTCAGGGTCGTTTCCAGGATTTTCCTCCGTTCATACCGGCCTCCGCGTCCGGCCATTGGCCGACCGAGGATAAATTCCGGCCGGTACCCACAGAAATGGGTCGCGCCCCCTTGGTCGGGATGGCGAGACCGGTAATGTTGCGAACTTCAGGTTCATGACACTAGACCACGCCACTGGAGACCACGCCATTGGCAATCGGCGCTCTCGCCAGCCCGCCTGCAAATTGCAGAAGAGCCAGAGCCGTCAGGATCCCTTCCCCGGATCGCGCCGCAGTCGTACCTGCCCGCAGCAACAGACCGGTCCTCAGCGAGCGGGGTGTGGCGCGGGCCGTGGCGGCGGCAATAGAATGCCGAACCGGCGGTGGGCAGCACGACTTTTCGAGCTTGCGCCCGAACCCCGACTTAAGACCGCCGCTGTCATCGTTGCCCGCAAGATTGCTAAAGAAAAACTTGTTCAACCAGCGCGGTGGATCTGGGCCGGAGTCAGCCTCGGCGCCGAAGCAATCCTGCTGCGGCGTTCTCCGGGGACGCGTCTTGTCTGGTTCTGATTAGTAGTGGCGACGCGGTGGGCGGCTCACGACCGACCCGGTCAGGCATTGCCGCCGCGTCAGCAGTCAGTTCAGTTGTGAACTCGTCGCGAGAGATCAAGGTTATTCGTAAGTAGCAGTGAAGGGTTGTACTTTGTTCTTCCGTTCTGCATCGCGCAGATTATGCTGCAAGGGAAGCATCACCAGGAGCTGTGCCGATGGAAGATATGAGGTTCGCGGATATAATGGAGCGGGAACGGGAGCGTCTGAATCGCGAACGCGACCAGCTCATGGATCAGCAAAAAGATCTCGAAAACAAGCTCGATGCGATCAATCGCGAGCTTGCCGCGATCGATGCCTATGAGGCGGCGAAAACCGGCCGGGTGGCCACGCCGGCCCGACAGCCTCGCAGCACAAGCCAGAGCGGGCAGTCAGCCATGCAAGCCTTGGCAACGGTCGCTCGCCGCCGCCCGCAGGCCGGAAGCCGGCGCGAAACCCTGTTGCAGGTCATCGGCGAAAATCCGAGCGGTCTTAGCCGAGGCGAAATCTTTGAACGCTTGGGCCTTAAAGGCGATAAATCCGCCGAGAAGTCGGTATCCAACGCCCTTACGGCGCTTACTAAGAATAGTCAGGTCTTTCGCAGAGAGGGGAAATACATCATCGGCGAGTAATGTGAAGCCGGCGGCGCAAGTAACAGGCCCGCAGCGCGGCCTGATGCGAAGGCGTGACTGCACTCTGTCGATCGCACGCGATCCTCGCCCCAGACAGATGGGAAACAAGCCCGCGCTCCATTTTCGAGGCTCCTGAATTCAGACCGGCCGGAAAAAGAACCGATGGGTGATCCGTTGTTGGTCCCGCTGATGTCCCGGTGGCATCGCCATGGGCGATGTCGAGCCCTCTCTTCGAGCCGTGCAGCTTTTGGCAGAAAAGACCGCACCCTCCTCGGTCTTGTGGTACCGCCGGTCGGGCCGCCGCCTTATTTTGTCACCTGCTTCAGATAGGCGAGCAGACCGGCGAGTTCGCTGTCGTCGCTGACGCCCGGAAACGCCATCCGGTTGCCGGGGATAAAGGCCTTGGGGTCGCGCAGATACTTTGCGAGACTGCCGTCATTCCAGGTGACGCCGGACGCCTTCATCGCCGGCGAATAATTGAAATCGGCAAGACTTCCGGCCTTGCGGCCGAACAGTCCGTGCAGGTTGGGACCGACCGTGCTCGGCGCGCCGGCCGCCACCGTGTGGCAGATCCGGCACTTGGCGAAGAGTCTTTTACCTGCCGCTAGATCGGCTGCTCGCGAGGGCGCCGCTGCGACCAGGCCGATCAGCAATGCCCCGGCCACCGCGACCGGGATCACCCGCCCCCTCCAACTTGCCGCCGCATAGCTCGTCATTATGTCCAATGGGCGTCAGTGCACAAAAATCTGCCGCGTCAAAATCTGCCGCGCCAAAATCTGCCAGGTGCAAAATCTGCCAGGTGCAAAATCTGCCGGGAAGGAGCAAGAAGTGGCGATCGCGAGTTATCACTGTCCTGCCTGCCGGCGCAATATCGCTGCCGATCGGCCGCGCTGGCGCTGCGAATGCGGCGGACCACTGGAAATGGAGCCGGGCCCAGGTCTGTCGCGGCATGACATCGTCGCCGGCGCGGCTTCGCTGTGGCGATACACCGCGGCGCTGGCGCTGCAGCACCCGCCACGGGTCAGTCTCGGCGAAGGCTGGACACCGCTTGTGCGCCGCGAATGGAACGGGGCGGCCATTCACTTCAAGCTCGAATCGCAGATGCCGACCGGTTCATTCAAGGACCGCGGCACCGCGGTCATGATCAATCACCTGATCGAGGTCGGGGTCGGGCCGATCCACGAGGATTCTTCGGGCAATGCCGGCTCGTCGATCGCGACTTACGCGGCGGCCGGCGGGATCCCTTGCCGCATCTATGTCCCGGCGACCGCACCGCGAGCCAAGCTGGTGCAGATCGCCGCTTGCGGAGCCGAGGTTTGCGCCGTCCCCGGCACGCGTCAGGCGGTCACCGAGGCCGCACTCGCCGAGATCGGACGGAGCTTTTACGCCAGTCACAACTGGCAGCCGTTTTTTATCGAGGGCACCCAGACCCTGGCCTTCGAATTGTGGGAGCAGCTCGGTTTTCGTCTGCCCGACAATATTCTGGTGCCAACCGGCTATGGCAGCAACATTCTGGGGCTCGAACGCGGCTTTGCCGCACTCGAACGTACCGGGGAAATTGTCGGCCGGCCACGGCTGTTCGCGGTACAGGCGGCGAATTGCGCCGCCTTTGCCGCGGCGTGGGCGGCGGGCGCCGACGGCTTCGTGCCGTTTTCAGCAAGCCCGACGATCGCTGACGGCATTGCGACGACGCGCCCGGTGCGGGCAGTGCAAGTGTTGCGCGCCCTGCGCCGGTCGGGTGGCGGCGTCGTCGCCGTCGCCGAAGACGAGATCGCCGCCGCCTTGCGCGGTCTCGGCGCGCGCGGCCTGTTTGTCGAACCGACCGCGGCGACGGCCGGCGCGGCACTCACCCGGCTGTTGCGCGAGCGGGTCATCGGCGCCGGCGAGACGACCGTCGCGGTGCTGACCGGCCATGGCCTCAAGGCGACGGAAGCGATTGGCGAAACGCTAAATACCGGGGCGGATCGCGGCGCCCGAGGATGAACTCCGCGAAGCGATCCGAGGCAACAGCACGCGATCGGATGGGCCGATCCGAAGCAGCGGGCTAGACCATGATCCGATCGGAATCGAAGCGACCGGCGCTCCGATCCGATCGGTAAATCATGGTCTAGGGGCGCTCGTCTTCCGCCCTGCCTTTCTCCTTTGGCGCGGGGTGGGGGCCCGGATGCGCGGCTGGCGGATGAACCGGCGGAGCGTGCTGCGGGTGGATCTGCGCTGCTGGCTGGATCACGTGAGGCGGGCGGACGGCAACCGGTGCGGCAACATGCGCCGCTGCGGGAGCAGGATGAGCGGCGGGCAGCTCGGGCCGCGGCCGAGCCGCCGTCGTTGCCGCCGGATGCGCCGGCGCCGGACCGCGGTGGTCGCCCGCATGGTCGGCTTGCACCGTGGCTGGCGGGTGGGCCCTGGGCTGCTCGGGATGCGGTGCTGCCGCTGGATGGATCGTGGCGCCAGTCGGCTCCGGCCGTTTCACGCCGGTCGCCGGCGTCGTCTCCCGTGTCGCGCCCGGCGCCGGCGGCGGCCTGTGCTCTGGACCGGCGGCAGTTGGCGTCGTCTGATACGGCGCCAGCGCCGCCGGTCGTGGCGGCAGGACGGCGGTAGTCGCCGGCGCGGCGGGATGGGGATGCCCGGCCGCCGCCGGGAGTCCCGGCATTTTGTGCTCAGCCGGCGCCACTTCGCCCGGCCGCGGCGGCGGCAATGCTCGGGTCGTGGGCGGCGCCGCACCAGGACCGCCGGCATGCGGCGCTCCCGGGCCGGGATGCGGCGGCAACTCGGCATGAGCAATCGGCGGGGCGGCGGTTGTCCCGAGATGCTCCGGCGCTGCCCCGGGATGCGGCGGCTCGGCAGGAGCGGCGGAGCCATTTGGAGCAGGCCGGTTGCGGCCGAAGCCGGCGGCCTCTGGCAAGCCCCGGGGCGGACCTGCGACCGCCGACTTCGCGACGACCGGCGCGATCTGCGGCGGATGCGGCGCAACCGGCGCTTTTTGCAAGGCCGCCGCGGGAACTCGCAATGCCGCAGGCGCCACCGGGTCGGCGCTGACAAAAACCCGTTGCGGCACGACGGTCGCAAACCGCCGGTTGGCAAAGTTGGCAGTCGCAACCTGCGGCGGCGCCGCTCCGCCATGCGATTGGGCGATCACCTGGTTGATGTCTTTGACGTTGGTGATGTTGAGGTTGCGAATATAGGCGGGGTTGCGGGTATAGCTCGGCCAATACGCCTCGCCCGGCGCCAACGGAAACCAGCCGACCGCGGGTCCCGCCGCGACCGCCGCCCCGATCCCGGCACCAAGGCCGACAAAGGCGACGAGTGCCGGCGCATAGACCGGCTGGGCACCATAATTCCCCGGGACCCACCCCCAGCGATTGTCGATCTGCGCCCAGCGGCCGTAATGAAACGGTGCGAACCCCCAAGGCTGCTGATCGACCCAGGTCCAGCCCCAGGGCGAAACCCAGATCCAGTGGCCGTCGCGATAGGGCGCCCAATCGGCCGGTGTCTCTTTCGGATACCAGACCTCGCCATATTGTGGGCTCGCCCGCCAGTCGCCGTAATCGCTGAGATCGGCATAGCCGGTCATGTGCGGCGAGATGTAGTGCGACGAGACGATCCGGTCTTCCCGGTAGTCATGCGCGGTGCACCAGTCGACAAAGGCGTCGCGCTGCGCATGTGCGCGGGTGAGCGTGGCCGGATTGGTCCGGCTCAAGACCACGGCGTCGCCGCTGTTGATGCGGGTATCCGCACTACTGCCGTCAAAGCGTGCGCTGCCGGCAAACACCGCGATGCGCGCGCCCCGGTCCGGATTGCCGGCGTCGATATCGTATGAGCCGGCCTGCAGCAGCCATACCGTCCCCTGCGGCAGGTCGATCTCGAAACTCTGACCGGGATCGAGCTGACGCAGATGCAGCTGGATCCGCCCCTGTGGCAGCCCCAGCTGGGTAACCTCCTCATTCAGATTGGTGACATCGATCTCGCTGCCACCATCCATGCTGAGCGTCGTCGGACCGATCTGGATCTGCGCGCGCGCCTGTGGATCGGTCCAGAACGAGCTGCCGGTCGCGAACGGATAGTTGATTCCCGCGGCCGACCATTGGTTATCGCCCGGCGCATGGAA
>DATJLK010000113.1:0-49941 GCA_035509615.1 Allostellaceae bacterium
CGCAGGGCCGCCTCGCGCGAGACGAGTTCGACAGGCTGCTGACGAACAGCTTTATGAACCCCCAGCAGGTTGCGGCGGCCCGCCCGGAACCGACGCCACGAGCCGCACCAGAGCCGCGGAAGAGTGCACGCCGGCCTTATCAGCTCTTTCCGGTCCTGGATCGGCAGAGCGTCGTAAATCTGCCTGGTAGCGTCACCGTTTTTTACCGGCCTTAACCCCCGCCAGCAACTCGGCGAGCGTGCGTTTTCACGGTATTCAGCGATAGGCCGAGCGCGTTTGCTGCTTCGGTGAGACCAACGCCGCTGCCCAATAGGGCGGCAACCCGCGTCTCGGCGGCGGTCAAACCCACCAGCAAGCCTAGCCGTTCGGCCTGCGCATGAATGGAGGCTTGCGGATCGCACACCAGACCATATCAAAAATATATCGTCCGTCACGTCCGGCAGCCCGTCCGGACAATGCTTGCGAAATTGTACAGAGGCCGCAATTTTTGAGCCGCCCCGGCGAGCCCGCAGGTTCGAGTGTGATGCGCCACGCCGACGCCCGCGACACTCCACAGAAAGGACGAAATCGGTAATAACGGCGCCCGATGATTTCCGCGTCACCCAACAGGGTGACGCGCGAGACCGGCCGGTTCGTTATCCTCTGACGAAACGGGCCGCAGCGCCGTGCAACCCAGGAGCCTGGATCGCGGAGGGAACCATGAAGTACTTTGCCATTGCCATATCCCTTTTTGTGTCGCTGATCGTCTCCTTGCCTTCGGCCTCCGCCGATACGGCAAAGGACCTCGTCGGCACCTGGAAGTTCGTTGTCAATAAGACGACGCGGCGAGATGGCAGCAAGTTCGACACTTATGGCAAGGAGCCCAAAGGCATTGTCATGTTCGATGCCACGGAAATTTTGTGCTCTTCATCGCCAAGCCCGATCCGATGAGATTTGCGTCCAACAATCGTCTCGACGGAACGCCCGAAGAGTACAAAGCCGCCGTCTACAACTCGATCGCCTACTACGGCACATACAAAGTCGATGAAGGGGCAAAGACGATCACCTGGTCCATCGACGCTGCGACCTTCCCGAATTGGTATGGCGTAACGAGCGGCGGGTCGGTATTGGCTGTGCTAAAGCGGCTTGATTGACCCGATTGACCGATGGCCTTGTGGCGATTTACCGGCGCGTTGATATTGAGGCAGCCGTTACGCTGCTCCCAAGGATGGGGGCAGCGGGCAACGTTACCTCAGAACAGCGCTGTCTTCAGAAGCCAGTGCCCGGTTGACCCCGCTTGCTCCGCCATACGATCCCGCTCGAGCGGCGCGGGGCGCAACGGAACACCGGACCGCAAGGTTCCCTGCACCGGTCAGGCGAGGATCGGTTTGGCTTCGGTAACGGTTTCGAGCTGACCGACGGTCTCGCGCCCAAAGACGACCGGGATGAAGGCGCCAACCGCGACCACGACCAAAATCGTGCCGAAAAACACCGTCGGCGAGGCGGTATGCGGTTCCATCAGAAACGGCGCCAGCACGCCCGCGAACACCCGCCCGAACGATTCTCCAAAGATGTGGCCGCGCCCGCGCAGCGCCGTGGGGAACTGCTCGGACAGATAGACGCGGGTGGCGGTGAAGGCCGACAGCACGGTGAAACCGGTAATCAGCCCACCAGCCAGCATCAGGATGGTCGCATTGGCGCCGGCCCGATGCGCCATCAGCATCAGCAGGAGGCCCGGCAAGGATCCGGCAAGCGCATAGAAAATCGTCCAACGCCGGCCGATGATCTCCATCAGGAAGCCGGTAAACGCTTTCCCCGGGATACTCGCCACATACACAATCGTGGCCAGGCCAAAGCTCAGATTGACCGCCGCACCCTGATCGACCAGCGCCTTCGGCAGCAGCACATTGATCAGAAAGGCAGCCGTGCCGGCGCAAATGCCGCTGAAGATCCCGACCGTGGTCCAGCGCAGCTGGCCCCGGTGAAACAGAGCCCAATAGGGCGGGAGCGGTTCGCGGCTGGCGGGCGACCCGTCGCCGAGCCCATCGCGGGTTAGCGGCGCCACCCGGCTGCCGGAACGGCGGATGATTTCGTTGACGACCTTTACCGCGGCGTCGACCCGGCCTCGACGCAGGTGCCAGCGCGGGCTCTCGGGTATTACAAAATGGATCAGCAACGGCGCGATGAAGAGAACCAGCCCACCCGGCAAGGCCACCAATCGGAACGCGTTCGGATTGCCGGCCAGCAGAAAGGCGACAAACGGCAGGACGGCGAACGAGCATGCCAACGACATTTCATAGATGGCGCCATATGTTCGACGGTGCCGCGCCGGCATCAGCTCGGCGGCGATCGGAAACGCTGCCGAGACCGCAAACCCGCCGCCCAGCCCGGTCAGGAGCCGCATGATGATCAGCTGTTCGGCATCCTGCACCAGCGGGATCAACAGCGTGCAGGATGTCGTCGCGACCACGCCGATCTGCATGATCCGCTTGCGGCTCCAGTGGTCCGAAATCGCCGAAGCCGTAAAGCCGCCGACACAGGCCATCAATGTCGAGGCGATGGCGAGGAAGCGAATGTCGGCCTGGGTCAGTTTGAGCGGATGTTTTGCCAATACAAGCAAAGAACCGGTCATCGCCAGGTCATAGCCCTCGACAAAACCGACAAACCCCAGAACGGCGATGATTGCCACGTGGTATGGACTGAACGGGATGCTGTCGAGCTTGCGCCCGAGCATAAAGCCGGTGGCCGACGGCGATTGGCCGAAGCGACGGATCTCTGCCATTGCGAGCTCCCAGCTGGTTTGAACTGGTACCAGCCTGTGCGGCAGCAGAAAACGCGCGAGGCCGATGCGCCGATTGTGAAAGGCCGGTTATGTAGGCCTCGCCGTTGCAGCAAACCGCGTCAGCCGGTTCGACGCGTTGCTCCTGTTCGAAGGGTGGGCGGCGTTATCGTGTCGGTTCATCGGTGGTCGCTCACGACCATCACAATCGGTGTCAGAGACCGGGGAACACCCTCGGCCATGATGTCGCGGGTGCCGGACCCGCCTCGAAATCCTCGGCGGCGGCACCTCCGGGCGTTCCCGGCTCGATCCGGTGCCCGGGGAGGACATCATCCGTGATCCGGGCGGATGGCAGCACCGGGCTGCAGGTGACCGCCCTCCCCGATCTGGCCCTCCCGTTCCTCGCGACCTCCCAGACGCCGAGCGCCCCGGCGCGCCTTTTTGGCACGCCGAAGGCTTCGGCCGGTGATTGCTTTGCCCTTCGCGCCTCCCAGACGCGAGGCCGATCACGTACTGGACGCATCATTCCGTCACCTGTTCGTTCCCGCAGTTTTCGCCGGGTTGGCCGGTCATATACGGGTTCTGCAAAAATAGCATGGCGGCCATGAATAAACCAGGGGCCGTTTAAAAAAATTTATGGTGCTGCCACGCGCTCGATGTGCCGTGCAATCCCTCGGGCACCACAAGGAACAGGCGACACCGTCCGCGGCCATGCCGAAATGGCCAGGCTTTCTCGCTCGTCAGGTAATGCGTGGCGGCGGCCGAGCCAGCCAAGTGGTAGGGTACGGGCACCAATTGCTGGCGATAAGGGCACGACGATGGACCTCACGGCACTGCTGCTGTCGCGGATCCAGTTCGGATCGACTGTCGCCTTCCACATCATCTTTCCCTCTTTCACAATCGGATTGGCGGCGTGGCTTACAGTGCTCGAGGCGCTTCACCTCGCGACCGGCCGGCCGATTTACCGGATCGTCTTCGAGTTCTGGCTCAAGATTTTCGGCGTCGCGTTCGGTCTCGGCGTCGTCTCCGGGATTGTCATGGCGTTCCAGTTCGGCACGAACTGGAGCGTCTTGGCGCGGATGTCGGGACCGATCCAGGGGCCGCTGCTCTCCTACGAGACCTTTACCGCCTTTTTTCTCGAGGCGAGCTTTTTTGGCGTCCTGCTGTTTGGCCGCTCGCGTGTGCCGCCCTGGTTTTACCTGCTATCGACCGCGATGGTTGCCCTGGGCACGACCCTCTCGGCCTTCTGGATCATGGTCAACAACAGCTGGATGCAAGTGCCGGTCGGCTACGCCGTCGAGAACGGCATGTTTATTCCGGACGACTGGGCCAAGATCCTCTTCAGTCCGGTGGTGTGGGTGCGCTTCCCGCACATGCTGCTCGCCTCCTACCTGACCGGCGCCTTTTGTGTCGCCGCGACCGGCGCGTGGTACCTGCTGCGCGGGATCTTTGCCGCCGAGGCGCGGATCATGCTCCGCATGGGTCTGTACCTCGCGGCAGTGTTGGTGCCGGTACAGGGTCTTTTCGGACACCTCAACGGTGAATATGTCGTTGACCACCAACCGGCGAAAATGGCGGCGATCGAAGCCCGGTGGCACGACGAAAAACCGGCTTCCGAGGTGCTGCTCGCCTGGCCAGATGCCGCAACCCAGCGAAACCTGCTCGCGATCACCCTGCCTGCTCCATTTGGCAGCCTGATTGACTCGGACAGCCTTTCGGCAGCAGAGGTCGGGCTTGACAGCATCCCGCCGGAAAACTGGCCTCCGGTAGCAATCCCGTTCTTCGCCTTCCGCATCATGGTTGGCTGCTGGGTGCTGATGCTGCTGGTCGCCTGGGTCGGCTCGTATCGGATCCACCGGGAGCGCATCGGACAAAGCCGGCTGCTGCTGTGGGCGACGTTCCTCAGCTTTCCGCTGCCGTTCATTGCGATCTTGACCGGTTGGGTGACCGCCGAGGTCGGGCGCCAGCCCTGGGTCGTTTACGGCATTTTGCGCACGGCCGACGCGATGACGCCGTTCCTGACCGGGCGTACGGCAGCGATTTCGCTGGCGGTGTACTGCCTCGTCTACAGCTTCATTTTCGCGTTCGGAATCTATTACATCTACCGGTTGCTGCGCGCCGGACCGGAAGGGCATCTGGCTCAGCCGCCAGCCGCCGCCGTCCCCAACCGTCCGATGTCGGTGGTCGATGACCACCATACCCATCCGCCAGCGCCGCGGCACATCCCTGCAGGAGAATAGCGGTGATCATGTTCTGGGTCGCCATACTGGCGGTCAGCATCCTCCTTTATGTGCTGCTCGACGGGTTCGATCTCGGCATTGGCATTCTCTTCGGCATGACACGCAGCGAGACGCGGCGGCGCGCGATGCTCTCGGCGGTGGCGCCGATCTGGGACGGCAACGAGACCTGGCTGGTGGTGACCGGTGTCGTCCTCTGGGGAGCTTTTCCCATCGTCTACGCGACGCTGTTCTCGGCGTTCTATCTGCCGCTCCTGTTGATGCTGGCAGGGCTGATCCTGCGCGGCGTCGCCTTCGAGTACCGCTACAAGACGGAACGGCTGCGCTGGATCTGGGATGCGAGTTTTGCCGGAGGGTCGCTGGTGGCAGCCTTCATGCAGGGCCTCACCGTCGGCGCCCTGGTGGCGGGGCTGCCGATGACAAACGGCCAATATACGGGTGGTGAATTCGGCTGGCTTGGTCTGTTTGCAATATTGTGCGGGATCGGCCTCTGTCTCGGCTATGCGCTGCTCGGCGCCTGTTGGCTCATCAAGAAATGCGAAGGCGATGTCCGCAACGCGTCCTATCGCTTGCTTCCGTACTTGGCGATTTCGCTGCTTGTCTTTCTGGTCGTCGTCTTCGGTTATGCCTTGAGCGAGAACCTGCGGGTCATCCGCCGTTGGCTTGAGCGGCCGTATTTGTTTGTTTTCCCGGCAATCGCTGTTGTTGCCGCGGTGATGGCGGCAGAGGGCGTTCGACGTCGCCGGGACGCAGTGCCGTACTATATGGTCGCGCTGATTTTTACGGCGGCATTTGGCACGCTCGCGATTTCGTTCTGGCCGTATATGATCCCGTTCTCGATCACGATTGCCGATGCCGCAGCACCCCATTCCAGCCTCGCCTTCATGTTCTGGGGCGAAGGTCTCTTCGTCTTCCCGCTGATGCTGATTTACGCCGCGATCATGTACAGTGTTTTCAGGGGCAAGGTCTCGCCGCCCACCGATCATTATTGATCCGCCTGATCTAGAAACCTCCGGCGGCAAGGTAGCGGGTGTGCCCTCATTTTTCTCGAAGGCCAGCTGGCATTATCGACAGCCAGCCGGCCGGCGCCGAGGCCCGTGCTCAGGGGCTCAACATGGGCCCGTTCCGGTGACGCTGCAGCGGTGATTGCCGACGCCCGCGGCGCCTTCGCAGTTTTATCGCCGCGTGCTGGCCGCTCTCGGAGCCCCAACCTCGTCCGTGACGCGGCTTATCCGACGCCTGGTCAAGGGCCATCGGTGCCGGCGTTTGACGGCCGTCGTTCGCCGGTGATCTCGTCCTTCGCCGGTGGGCGCCCTTTGGCGAGATCGGGGCGGGTCAGTTCGCCATGCGCCTCGGTCCCCTCGATATCGGCTTTCCGGCGCTCCGTTGTGTTGCCTTTTGTTGAGGAATGTTCCCGTTCGGCCGCGTGACGCTGTTTTTCGGCGGCTTTGTTCACGTCCATCTCCGCCTCCATTCACCCAAAATCGGGAAAGCACCGGCTTGCGGCATTTCCCGTACCGTAAACCGCCGGAATCAGCCGCGGTTCACTGTGATCACCAGGTTCAAGGACCGGAGGTTCGCGTGGTCCAAACAAAATCCCGACTGAGGTCGGATTTACCTCGGTTACGGCCAAAATTGCGGCGACGACCCCGCACAAATCACGAAGAAAAAGGGGCCGCCCCGCGGGACGACCCCTTTGCCGAATACCGGCGGCCGGTCACGGCCGCAAACCGTAGCGCCTAGATCAGGCGCGGATCTCCACAGAAGAGATCCTGGTCACGGCAGCGGTCGACCGCGGTTCAAGGCTAGACACAGGATCACCTCCTTTCAGTTGTTGCGCCAATGGGGCTAATCTATGCGGCACGCCGCTTGGGCGCAAGCGACTTGTTGCGCGCAGGTCACGACCGCGCGCCACCACGATCGCGGTTACGCCATGCGAACACTTGGATTATCGAGAGGGAGGCGACGATGCGCCGCAGCGAAGACCGGATCTTGACCACCCACACCGGCAGCCTGCCGCGGCCGCCAGAACTGACCCGGCTGCTGATCAGCCGCGCCCGCGGCGATGCGGTCGATCCGGCCGAGTTTGAAAGGCTGGGACAAGACGCCCTACGCTGGGTCGTCGCCAAGCAGGCCGAGGCGGGGGTCGATATCGCCAACAACGGCGAACAGCAGCGCGAGGGCTTTTTTCTGCACATCCGTCATCGGATGAGCGGGTTTGGCGGATCGTGGCAGCGCCGCACCCGTGCCGACGCGCTGCGCTACCCGGTGTTTCGGCGGATCATGGAAGAACAGCTCGCGGCCCGCCAGGCGGTCAGCAATATGGGGCCGCCAAAGGCGATCGGCGCGGTGCGTTATCTCGGCCGCGATGCGGTCGAGGCGGAATGCGCCGATTTCCGCGCCGCTCTTGCCGATACCGGCGCGCATTTTGTCGAAACCTTCGTCACTGCTCCTTCGCCCGGGATCATCGCCGGGGCAATGAAAAACGAGCATTATCCGACCGAGGCCGGCTACCTCGCCGATCTCGGCGTCGCTCTGCGCGAGGAGTACGAAGCAATCGTCGGCGCCGGCTTTCTACTGCAGCTCGATTGCCCCGACCTGGCGCTCGAACGCCACCTGTCGTATCAGGATCGGCCGCTTTCGGATTTTCTCGGCTTTGTCGAACGGGTCGTGGCGACGATCAACGATGCCCTCGCCAACATCCCGCGCGACGCGGTGCGGCTTCACGTCTGCTGGGGCAATTACGAAGGGCCGCACGATTGCGACGTCCCGCTCGCCGACATCCTGCCGATCCTGTACGAGGCCAAGGTCGGGGCGTTCTTTTTGCCGTTTGCCAATCCGCGCCACGCCCATGAATACAAGCTTTTCGAAAAGATGCCGTTGGCCGACGGCCAGATCCTGATCGCCGGCGTCATCGACAGCCTGACCAATTTTGTCGAGCATCCCGAGGCCGTCGCCGACCGCATCGAGCGCGTGGCGCAGATCATTGGCGATCCGCACCGGGTGATCGCCGGCACCGATTGCGGATTTGGCACATCGGCGGGGATGGGCCGGGTCGCCGAGGACGTGGTCTGGGCCAAGCTCAAAGCCCTCACCGAGGGTGCGGGATTGGCCTCGCAGCGCTTGGGCATGGGTTAGATCGGTCCTGCCGATGGTTCTTCGTCGCGGCGCGCCGCTCCGACCTTATCAGGCGCGGACATGCGGTCCAGAGACGGCATTAGGCGGCGGACACTCACCCCACCATTAGGGGGCGGACATGCGGCCTTGAGGCGCCGCCGGCAGATTCAGGCGCGTAATCTGAAGGTCACATTCCCACGCTAACATTATGGCCGGTATGGCCAGGAGCGGATCAGAGGGCGGAGTCGACAAGATGGATCAGGGGCGAGCGACCACGGTGCCACCGCCTTTGGCTGCGGGATCGGCGACAGACCCGGCAACAAGTCTGTTGGAGCAATATGGTTGCGGTCCGATTCGCTTTTCCGGCCACAACGATGCGCTCTATGAGCGGCACCTGTTGTTTGACGATGCTGTCGATCCGCTCGCAGCCGGTGCGCGCAATCGCTTCGAGGCGGCCGCCCGCTCGGTGCGCGACGTGCTGTCACAGCGCTGGGTCCGAACCGAGCGCACCTATAACCGGCTGAACCCGAAACGCATCTACTATCTGTCGATGGAGTTCCTAATCGGGCGATCGCTGACCAGCAACGTGACCAATCTGCTGCTCGACCCTTTTGTCCGGCGTGCGGCACAACAACGCGATCTTGATTGGCTGGGGCTGATCGAACAGGAGCCCGATGCCGGGCTGGGAAACGGCGGGCTCGGACGGCTGGCCGCCTGTTTTATCGACTCGATGGCGACAATGCAGCTGCCGGCAATGGGTTATGGCTTGCGCTACGAATACGGCATGTTCCGGCAGTCGATCGAGGACGGATGGCAGCGCGAATATCCGGACAATTGGTTGCGCCGGCAGGATCCGTGGGAAGTCGCCCGACCGCACGAAGCGGTGGAGATCAAGCTCGGTTCCTCGCTCGAAATGCATGCCGGGACCCTGCGGATCGTCCCTGGTCGGCCCTCGACCCTGATCGGCGTCCCGTTTGACCGGCCGGTAGCCGGCTATGGCGGCAGAACCATCAACACGCTGCGCCTTTGGGCCGCGGCAACCCCGGACTATTTCGACTTTGAGGAGTTCAGCCGCGGCGATTTTGTCGGCGCGCTGGCGGGTACTCTCGCCGCCGAATCGTTGACCCGGGTGCTCTATCCCGACGACAGCACCGCCATGGGACAGAAGTTACGGTTCGTGCAGGAATATTTCCTCGTTGCCTGTTCGCTCGCCGATCTCGTGCGCCGGTTTCGGCGGCGCAACGGCGATTGGCACCTGCTGCCCGATAAAATCGCTATCCAGCTCAACGATACCCATCCAACCCTGGCCGTGCCCGAGTTGATGCGGATCCTGCTTGATGACGCGCATCTCGGCTGGGACGAAGCTTGGGACATCACGCAAAAGGCTTTAGCCTACACCAATCACACCCTGTTGCCCGAAGCTCTCGAACGCTGGCCGGTACAATATTTTGAAGAGTTGCTGCCGCGACAACTGGAGATCGTCTACGAGATCAACCGACGCTTTCTCGACGAGGTGCGAAGCCGTTGGCCCGGGGACGAGGCTCGGGCGGCGCGGATGAGCCTGATCGAGGAAGGGCCTGAGCGCAAGGTGCGGATGGCGAACCTGGCCATCGTCGGCACTCACAGCACGAATGGCGTCGCCGCGATCCACTCGGCGCTGCTGCGCAAGGTCACAGTCAAGGATCTGGCCGAGATGTTTCCTCAGCGCTTCAACAACAAAACCAACGGCGTCACCCCGCGGCGCTGGCTGCTGCTGGCAAACCCGGGGCTCGCGCGCACTGTCACCGAAACCATCGGCGAAGGATGGGTGACCGATCTCGACCAATTGCAAAAGCTCCGCCCGCTGGCGGAAGACGCCGGCTTTCGTGAAAAATTTCTCAACGCCAAGCGGGTCGCCAAGCTGCGCTTTGTCGAGTGGCTGCAGGACAGTTCCGGCGTCACGGTCGACCCGGACACGATTTTCGATTGCCAGATCAAGCGCATCCATGAATACAAGCGGCAGTTGCTGAATGCATTGCGGATTATCGTTCTTTACAACCGGTTGCGGGAGAATCCCGAACTCGACATGGCGCCGCGAACCTTTTTCTTTGCCGGCAAGGCGGCGCCGGCATACCAGCTCGCCAAGCTGATCATCAAATTCCTGAACAATCTCGCCGGCACGATCGACGGCGATCCGGTCACGCAGGGTCGGTTGAAGGTCGTGTTTCTCCCGGAATATTGCGTGTCGTTGGCCGAGCGGCTGATCCCGGCGGCCGACGTCTCCAATCAGATTTCGACCGCCGGATACGAAGCGAGCGGCACCAGCAACATGAAATTCATGATAAATGGGGCATTGACGATCGGCACCCGCGATGGTGCGACGATCGAGATGGCCGAGGAGGCAGGAGAAGAGAATTTCTTTCTGTTTGGCTTGACTGCCGACCAGGTGGAGGGCAGCCGCAACTGGTACAACCCGCATTGGCATTACGACCACGACCCGGAAACCCGGGCCGCGCTCGACCTGATCTCGGGTGATTATTTCAGCCGCTACGAGCCCGGGATTTTTGCGCCGATCCATGACGCGCTGTTGGCTGGAGGCGACCACTATATGCACCTGGCGGACCTGCGAGCCTATCTCGGCACCGACCGCCGGCTCACCAGGTTGTACGCCGACAGCCGCGAATGGGCGAAAAAGGCGATCCTGAACGTCGCCGCGTCCGGCAAATTTTCGAGCGACCGAACGATTTCGCAATACGCCGCCGAGATCTGGAACGCCGAACCCTGCCCGGTATCCTGAACGAGCGCGATCAGAAGCCGATCAGAAAGGACTGCCGATGACGATCTCGCCGCTGGCCGGCAAGCCGGCGCCCCCGGAGATGCTGGTCGATCTGGCGCGGCTCGAACGCGACTATTACGAGCGCCGGCCCGATCTCGACGACGCGCAGCAGCGGGTCAGTTTTGGTACCAGCGGTCACCGCGGCTCACCATTTCGCGGATCGTTCAGCGAAGCCCACATTCTCGCAATCACCCAGGCAATCTGCGACTGGCGCCAAGCCCAAGGTATCGACGGCCCGCTTTACATGGGCAAGGACACCCACGCGCTGTCGGCGCCGGCGCAGCGCACCGCTCTTGAGGTTCTCGCCGCCAACGGGATCGAGACCGTCATCCAGGAGGCCGACGGGGTCACGCCGACGCCGGTCATCTCACGCGCGATCCTCGTCCATAATCGCGGCCGCTCGGCCCACCTCGCCGACGGGATTGTCGTCACCCCGTCGCACAACCCGCCCGAGGATGGCGGTTTCAAGTACAACCCGAGCAATGGCGGGCCGGCCGACACCGATGTTACCCAATGGGTCGAAAACCGCGCCAATGAATTGCTGCGCAGCCGCAACGTTGCCGTAAGGCGGATGACGCTCGCCGCGGCGATGCGGGCGAACACGACACATCCGCAGGATCTGATCCACCCCTATGTCGAGGATCTGCGCAATATCGTCGACATGGACGCGATCCGCAGCGCCGGCTTGAAGCTTGCGGTGGATCCGCTCGGCGGCGCTGCGGTGCATTATTGGGAGCCGATCAACAGCGTCTACCGGCTCGACATCGATGTCGTCAACCCGCGCGTCGATCCGCGTTTTGGCTTTATGACGGTCGACCATGACGGCCAGATCCGCATGGATTGTTCGAGCCCGTGGGCGATGGCGCGTCTCGTCGGGCTCAAGGATCGTTATCAGGTGGCGTTCGCCAACGACCCGGATTCCGATCGCCACGGTATCGTGACGCCGAGTGCTGGGCTCCTCAACCCGAACCATTATCTGGCGGTGGCGATCGGCTATCTGTTGACCCATCGGCCGCAATGGCCGGCGCATGCCGCGATCGGCAAGACCCTGGTCTCAAGCAGCATGATCGACCGGGTGGTCGACAAGGCCGGACGCCGGCTCGCCGAAGTGCCGGTCGGGTTCAAATGGTTCGTGCCTGGCTTGTTCAACGGCTCCTATTGCTTTGGCGGTGAGGAGAGCGCCGGGGCGAGCTTTCTGCGCCATGACGGCTCCGTGTGGACGACCGACAAGGACGGCCCGATCATGGATCTGCTCGCGGCTGAGATCACCGCCCGCACCGGCAAGGACCCGGGTGAGCATTACCTGGCGCTCGAGGCTGAATTCGGCGCGGCGTATTACACTCGGATCGACGCCCCGGCGACCCCCGAGCAGAAGGCGAAATTAGCCAAATTGGCGCCGACAACCGTCAAGGAAGCGAACCTTGCCGGCGAGCCGATCACCGCCAAGCTAAGTCATGCGCCGGGAAATGATGGGCCGATCGGCGGGTTGAAGGTTGTCGCGGCCAATGGCTGGTTCGCGGCACGGCCGTCCGGCACCGAGGCCGTCTACAAGATCTACGCCGAAAGCTTCAAGGACCAGGCCCATCTCGACCGTATCGTCAGCGAAGCTCAGACCATGGTCGACAACGCGCTCGCCTCATAGGAAGCCGGCCGGCGGCACAGCAGTCATTCGCCCCAGACCAGGAACAGGCCAACATCGCCCGGCATCCCGCCGGGATAGTCGAGGATCCGAGCCGCCAGGTGAAAACCGTTTGGTTTCAGGTCGTGCTCCCAGCGGAGATAGAGTTCGGCGGCCTCGCCGCGCAGAGTGGCTGGCCAATTTGGCTCATCCGTATTGATCGCCCGACCGTGGTCGCTGCATAGCTGGGACGGAAACCGCAACAACATCGACTCGGTTTGACCGCGCTCGGCGGCAAGGCGCGCATTGTGCAGCATCCCGCGCCACATCGCGTCGCCGACATGGTGGTCGATCAGCTCTTTTACCTCGTGCTGCCGCCGCAGAACGGCAGCACGTCGCTCTTCTTCGCGATGTTGCGCTTCGCCGCGCTCGTGGTCGCGGACCAGTGCGCGGAAATCGTCGGCCGGTGTACGCGGCTCATCGGGTACGGCCCTGACACCCGCGGGACCAGGCGCCGGCTCCGCGTGACGATGATTGCGATACTGCCGGTCGATCCACGCGAAGAAACCCGCCCCCGTTGATGCCGTCGCCGCCCCAGCGGCCGGCCGCGAGGCTGCCAAGCCGCGCAGCAGATCGGCGCGACTGACAATGCCAACAATATGGCCATCGCGCACGACCGGCACCCGTTTGATCCGATGCGTCGCGAGAAGGCGTGCGATTTCGGAAACCTCCGCTTCCTCGCCGATCGATACGATCGGGGTCGCCATGACATCGCGTGCGATGCGGTTCTGGGCGCGCAGCTGCCCCAGAAATTCCGGCGACAAATTTTCGCCCTCGGCGAGCAGTTCCAGCCACCAGTCGCGCCTCGCCTCACGATCGGCATCGCTGCGGCCGATCAAGTCGCCCTCGCTGACCATGCCGATCGGCGCGCCGGTGGCGTCGATCACCGGAACGGCGCTGATCCCTTTCTCGAGCAGGATGTGGGCGATCTCGCGGGCCGGCGTTTCCGGGCTGACCGAGACAACCGCAGTTGTCATGAGATCGCGTGCATTCATGTGGTCAGTCCGTCAATTCGTGTTGCGTCGGCTTGGACAGAGAACAGAAGATATGTCGCCGGCATTCGATAAGCACGCTCTCCGCGGAAGTCCATTCGAACCTCGATTGGCGTCAAACCCGTCGCGCGGCGTCAGCATTGCGCCTGTGCGCTGCTCGATGGCAACGTGGCGGCCAGCTGGCCGAGCCAAAGCGACGCCGCACATGCTCTGCCCTGCCCTTCCCTGCCCCGTCACCCAGTTCGGCTGGGCTCGGCATCCCCGCCCTGTGCTGCAGGAGCCGGGTTGGTTTAGGGACTAAGAGGAAAAAGGGTCGGCGACGATGATTTGGATCAATGCCCTGATTTGCGAGCAAGCGTTTTGATACCGGCCGTCTTGCACCATGGGCCGAAGCGGGGTTGCGCGCTTGCGTAAATGGAGCCGGGTCGGGGCTTTAGAGCGCTGCGCGGCGTTTGCAGAACGACAACCCGTGGCGTCAGAAAGGAAAACGAATGCAGGTCCCGCTTCAGATCACATTCCGTCACATGGACAGTTCGGAGGCGCTCGCCGCCCGGATCAGCGAGCGCGCCGCGGAACTCGATCGCTTCTTCGACCGGATCATCTCCTGCCGGGTTGCGGTCGAACAGCAGAGCGCGCGCCATCAGCAAGGCAATCTGTTCCATGTCCGGATCGATCTCAACATCCCCGGCCGCGAGATCGTCGTCGGGCGTGATCCCGCGGCGCATCGCGCTCACGAAGATCCCTATATTGCCGTGCGCGATGCGTTCGATGCTGCCCGCCGGCTCCTCGAAGATCATGTCCGCGAGCGCCGCGGCGACGTCAAAATGCACGCGGTTCCCGACCACGGGCGGATTGCGCGCTTGATCGCCGAACAGGATTACGGGTTCATCGCCGCTGCCGACGGCAACGAGATCTATTTCCATCGCAACAGCGTCGCCAACGGCGGGTTCGAGAAGCTCTCGGTCGGCGACGAGGTGCGCTTTGTCGTCCAGGAGGACGAAAGCGCCCGAGGTCCGCAGGCAAGCACCGTCATCCCGCTCGGCAAGCGCCACCTGCCGCCAAAAGAAGCCATTCGCGGCTGAGCCCGTTCGGACGGCGGATTTTGTTGCGTTCGAAACAGCGGTCGGGCCACAGCCGCGATATTGAGCCACCAAGCGGCGTGCCCGATCGCCCGGGCGCAGCAGCACGGTCGTCAGCGCCATTGCGGTCCGGCGGCAAAGGCTGGGAGAGCTCTGCCGCGGGTTGGCGGAGCAAAACTGGCAATAACGGCCGGCGCCGAGCGTGCGCCGAAGGCGGATTATCGCGGCCCCAATTGGTTTTCGCGCGCCATGCGCTCGTGTCCGTCGGCTGCATTCTTGAGCCGGTACTGCGGCGTGTTGCCTTCGAGCGGAAGCAGCCGCAAGACTGTGTAGCGGCCGCGGCTCGCCCGGTCGACGCCGGGATCGGGAAAGAATTCGACAGCCTGGCCGACGCGGAATTTATGTTCTGGCATTTCGGCCTCCGGAAAGCGCATGATCGGCGGCGGCGCCGGTTGCGTGGCTTAGGCTCAGTTGAATGGGTGGTTCAGTCACGCGGTCTGCAGATCGACAGCCGAGACCTTGCCCTGCTGGCCGCGGTCGAGCTGATAGCTGATCTTCTGCCCCTCGACAAGATGGCCGAGCCCGGATCGCTCAACGGCGGAGATATGGACGAAGACGTCCTTTGAGCCATCCTCGGGCTGGATGAAGCCGTAGCCCTTTTGTGAATTAAACCACTTTACGATACCGATCGCCATCGCGCTTCCCTTAGAAAGGATATTGTCCGGAAAAAGGATTTGTCCGGAGAAAATGTACTGTCCGGCGTCTTCGCCGAGCAGACCACATTTCAATTCGGGAAGCGCTTTCGGTTTGCACGCGAGCGCACCGCATAAGGCCGTGCCCCGGTCGAAACACGATCAGTGTACAATGAGCCTACCGGTGGATATCTGCAATGGCGTTGTCGGCGGTGCGATGATGCGTCGCTTTTAAACCAAATATCGGCGGGCGAGGCACGAGATCCACGGCACCACGCACAGCACGGCCTTTTTAAATCGGCACCTTGCTCTGGCGTGATCGCGGGTGATCGCAATGGCGCGGTGACGACCGACGCCCGCTGGCAAGCCCACCCGAGATTGGGCCTGGGATCGGACGGCAGCTCAATCTTAATCGGGGGCTCGCCCACACCGGCAAATTACTCTAGAATTATTCGACATTGCGTCTTGGGAGGATGTCATGCCTGTGATCAAAGCCCACGATCTTGCCTATGGACGGTTGCGCTCACCCGATCTCGATCGCCAGGAAGCGTTTCTGACCGATTTCGGCATGGTGCGCGCCGACCGCACCAAAAACGCGCTTTACATGCGCGGCACCGACGCCCCACATCACATCCACGTCACCGAATTGGGCGAGCCGCGCTATGTCGGGATCGCGGTCCACGCTGCCAGCATGGAAGACCTCGACCGCGTCAGCCGGGTCGAAGGCGCCTCCAAAATCGAAGACATCGACGAACCCGGCGGCGGCAAGCGGGTGCGCCTCGTCGACCCCGACGGCTATCAGGTCGAGGTGGTCTATGGCATGGAGATGCTGCCGCCGATTCCGTTGAAGCGGCCGGCGGTCAACTCGGGCAATGATAAATACCGGCGCAAGGGCGAGTTGTTCCGGGTCGATCCGGGCCCCTCGCACATCAAGCGCTTTGGCCATTTTGTCGTGATGACCGCCAATTTCGACAACACCCTCGGCTGGTATCGCGAGGTGCTGGGCTTTCGCTGCTCGGATGAGTTCTACGCCGGCGACAAGAGCAACATCGTCGGTTCGTTCAACCGGCTCGACCGCGGCGAGGACTACGTCGACCATCACGCGTTTTTCTGCATCCGCGGCGACAAAAAGGGGCTGAACCATCTGTCTTTCGAGGCCGCCGACATCGACGACGTCATGACCGGTCACGAACACCTCGAAAAGCAGGGCTATCAGCATATGTGGGGCATCGGCCGCCACCTGATCGGCAGCCAGTTGTTCGATTACTGGGCCGATCCATGGGGCCGGGTGCACGAACATTGGGCCGATACCGATGTCCTTAATGCCCAAACCGCGCCCAATGTGCTGGAGCGCGGCGTCGGCGGGAGCGGACCGTGGGGTCAGCCGATCCCGGCGATCTTTATGGGCCACGCCTCGCCCTGAACGACGCCCGGTCGGGAGTTACCATCGGCCCGCACCCGGCTGCGGGCGGATTGAGCGGCGCGCCGGCGGCATGCTATTCCTGATGCTGCCGGGAGCGCGGCGGCGACAGGTCAGGATTGGCTGAATGCAGGCGGGCGGCTGGGGCTATCGGATCATGGTGGCGCTCTCGGGCATCACACTGATCCTGGTTTTTGTCTATCTCTCGGTAAGTTCGCAGAACCGCTCGGTTCAGGCCGAGATCGACCGGCGCCAGCAATTTATCAACCAGAGCATTCAATTCGGCCGCGTCAACGAGGCCTTGGTGCGGGCGTTGGCGACCGCCGCTGTCAACGACAAGGACGATAAGATCCGCGAGCTGCTGGTACAGAACGGGATCACGATCAATCCGAAGTCCGGCGCACCTGCTCTAGCGCCGGCTGAAACCGGCACCCAGCCGGCGGCGGAGAAGCCGCCATGACGTTTCGGCCGGGGGGCAGTAGCCGCGGGTCCGAGGGGCTGTCGCTGCCGCTGCTTTTGGTCATCGCTGCGCTGTTCGTGCTGATGGCGTTTGAGACCGGTCAGGCGATCCACGACCACAGCGCGCTCGACGATGTGATCCGGGCACAGCAGCCGAGCGTCGAGCAGGCGACCAAGTTGCGCCAGCAGCTCCAGAACCTTGCCGGTAAAACCGCCGAACTGGCGGCGGCCGGCGACACCGGCGCGAAGTCGGTTGTCGATCAAATGAAGGCCCAAGGCGTCACCCTCGCGGTGCCCAAGAAATAGCGGCGGACGCTGGAACCTGCGCCCGTTGCCTCTTTGCCTCCCCTTACGGCCATCATCCGCGCATGCTCGGCGCTCCCAGGGAGGCGAGCCGTCGAGAAATCTTGAATGCGTTAGTACATCTCGGGGGTGATGACGTTCTGTGGGCGGTTGGTCAGCAGCGCCGCGCGCATCGTCTCTGCCGATTTGCGTCGGGTGTCGGCTTCCGATTCAGGGGTGAACCAGGCGGCGTGCGGAGTGATGACGAGGCGGCCTTCGAGGTCGGGCTCACGCTCGCGATAGGCCCGCAGGATCGCCGGGATCGGATCGACCGGCGGCTCGACCGGCAGCACATCGAGCCCGGCGGCGGCGATATGACCGCTGCGCAGCAACGCCAGTACGGCATCGACATCGATGATCGGCCCGCGCGCAGTATTGACGACGACCGCCCCTTTGGGCAGCAGCGACAGCTCGGCGTAGCCGAGAAGGCCGCGCGTTTCGCGCGTCAAAGGCGTGTGGATTGACAGGGTGTCGGTCTGGCGCAGCAGATCCTCGAGGCTTGCCGCACGCCCGATGCCGAGCGCCAATTCAGCGCCGTTCGGCAGATAGGGATCGTAGAAACTGACGCGAAAGCCAAAGGCGCGGGCGCGCAACGCCACCGCGGTACCGATGCGGCCGAGCCCGATAATGCCGAAATTCTGCACGCCAGACCGGCGGATCAGGTCGTTTTTGACCGGGCCCCATGGTGCCGGCGGGTTTGCCCGCATCCGTTCGTGATAGAGGACGACGCCGCGGCGCAACGACAAGATCAAGGCCATCGCGTGGTCGGCGACTTCGGTCGTGCCGTAATCCGGGACGTTGCAGACGAGAATGTTGCGCGCCGCGGCTGCCGCCCGGTCGATCCTGTCATAGCCGACACCCATGCGGACGATCGCGCGCAGCCGCGGAAAGCGCGAGATATCCTCGGCCGAGACCGCATGTCGCATGATCATCAGCCCGTCAACTTCGGCGCAATCAGCCGGATCGAGCTGGTTGAGTGCGGTTTTGGTATGGCGGATGATCGTCACCTCGGGACCAAAGATCTCGCGCTCGACGGAATCGTCGGGGATCTGCCGATCCTCTGGATACATCACGGTTACGGGCATTTCGCAGCTCCCTCCATTACACCGTCTTCCGGCAGGATGGATGCATCAAAATCAGCGCCCGGCAGATCAGAGCCCGGCGACCGCCACCGGCCGGCCGCTCGCGGCCGATTGTACGATCGCCTCAAAAGCGGCGACGCCGTGGACGATCTCTGCGGGGGTGATCGGATAGGGTCGGACGCCCGCGATCGCCGCGGCAAAGCCTTCGAGTTCGGCTTTGAGCGCGTTAAAGCGGCCGTATTCGATGATTTCGGGTGCTGCGGCGCGATGGCGGCCGGCGGGGAGCGCCGCCGGCACCGGGGTGAACCGGAAATCGGGGTCCTGGCCCTGAAGCTCGGCTCGACCCTTGGCGCCATAGACCGCGAACCGGTAGGTGGGCGCGGTCACCAGCGAGCAATAGAGGGTTGCCGACATGCCGTTCTCAAACCGCATCAACACGCTCGTCGTATCCTCGAGCCGGGTCATCAGGCGATGCAGGCTGAGGCAATAGACCTCGTCGATGCGGCCAAAGAGATAGATCAGCGCGTCGAGGTTATGCACCCCGGTCGCGGTCATCGCCCCGGCGGGCGCCTCCTGCGGGTCGGCGCGCCAATAATAGCCTTCGGGCATGAAGTGCCCGGCGGGCGAGGCCTGGGCGGTTTCGGCGTGGGTCGGCACCCCCAGCCTGCCATCGTCGAGCCGCGTCTTTAATTCGATCATCGCCGGATGAAACCGCCGCGGATAGGCCACGCCCAGGACCACGCCGGCGCGCTCGACCGCGGCAAGGGCGGTTTCGGCACTCGCGACATCGAGGGTGAACGGCTTTTCCATAAAGACGTGCTTGCCGGCGGCGGCGGTGCGCGCGACCTGGGCGCCGTGCTGGCTGTGCGGCGTCGCAAACACCACCGCATCGATCTCCGGGTCGCTCAGGATTTGATCGAGATCATCGCGCCAGACGATGCCGTGCTCGGCGCAGAACGGCTCAGCCGTAGCCCGGGTGCGGCTGTGGCCGGCGGTAAAGCAGAATTCGCTGCTGTTGCCGTCGACGGCGCCGACCAGCGTGCGGCCCCAGCGGCCAAGCCCGACGATCGCGGCGCGGATCACTTTTTGGCCGCCAGCATGTCGCGTACGCCGCGTAGCGCCAGGTAATAGCCCGGTAGACCAAAGCCGGCGACCACTCCATGGCTGACAGCGGCGGTCTGCGAAGCGGGACCGCGCCGGATCGGGTTTGAAATATGGACCTCGATCGTCGGAAACTTGACCTGCGAAATCGCTGCGACCAATGCCGGATAACCCGAGCCGAACGCAGCCGGGTTGAACAGTGCGGCATCAAAGCCCTTGTCATTGGCCTCGTAAAGCTTGTTGACGATTTCGCCTTCCATGTTCGAATGAAAAATCTCGATGTCGAGGCCCAGTTCCGCAGCATATCCGCGGATGCGCTCATCATATTCGGGCAGGGTCATCGGGCCGAAAATATCGGTCTGGACCTTGCCGCGCATGTTCATGCCGGCACCGTGAACGATCAGAATTTTTGGCATGGCACTTCCCTTTGACCTTTGAGAGAGCCGATCGACAGGATCACTCGGCCGATGCTAGCCGACCCCCGGATTCACTGACAAGGCGGATCGGCGAGGGTTGATCGGCGACTTGACAGCGAATCCATTGATCTTGCGTCAGTTCGCGTATAAGGCGCTACAATCTGCTTCCATGATCGCTGTGGTATCGGCGCCGCCGCCGGCTAGGCCGCCCGACCGGCCGATCAGAGCGGCGGTGGAAATCGTGGCATTCGCCGATCGGCTTGGGCAGCCGGTGACGGTGCTACGCGGGATGCCGGCAATGCCGACCGATCCGGATCGGGTGTTCCGCGCCGGCAGCTCCGATCTCGGCCTGTTCAGCGTAGCTGGGGGTGCCGCCTTCGATCAGATCGCATTTGCGGTAGACGGCGCCGAATCGAGCCACGGCACCGATCCCGCGATGTGGCGCCCGGAACTCGACGGCCCGCAAGGGCCGATGCAGGTGTCGGCCGCGGCGGCGATCGATTCGGATGGCGGCGACCGGTTCGACCTGCTTCAGAACCGACAGCTCGGCCGGACCTATCTGGCGCGCCTCTTCGGTCGCTACAGCAACTGGCCGGATGCCATCGCCGCCTACAATTGGGCTCGGGCAATATGGACGCCTGGATCGCGTGCGGACGTCCGGTGACGGGACTGCCTCTCGGCGTTGCACGTGATCGCGAGCGGGTGCTGCGAGATGGTGCCATCCGGCAAGTACTTTCGCGGGAATGAGGGCAACAAGCGGCGATACCATCCGTCAGAATTGCACCACTGGAGCCGCAACGGCGCCAGGGAGAAGCTGCTAATGCGGCAGTCCGCGGGCGAGCTCAGGTCTCGGGGGACGCCAGTTGCTCGAGCCGGCGTTTCAGGACATCGAAATCGACCGGTTTGGTGATAAATTCGGCAGCGCCATATTCAGCGGCGCGTTGCCGGCGCTCGTCGTCGCCATAGGCGGTCACCATGATGACCGGCAGATCGGGACGCAGCTGCTTGACTTTGCGCAGCAGGGCGAGCCCGTCCATCCCCGGCATGTTGATATCGGACAGGATCACGATCAGCTGCGGCTCGATCTCGTCGGCGAGCTTGGCAAGCGCCGCCTCGCCCGAATCGGCAAAATGCAGGACGTAGGTGCCCTGACGCGCTTCGCGCCGAAAGCGCTGGCGGAACAGTTCGGCGACGTCCGGTTCGTCGTCGACGATCAGGATGCTGACGCTCATGCAACTCCTTTGGTCGTGCTGACTTGGCCGTGCCTTGGCAGGCGGACGGTAAATTCGGTAAACGCGCCGGGTTCGCTGTCGACCGTGATCGAGCCGCCGTGCTGCCCGGTGACGATGTCGTAGCTGATCGACAAGCCAAGCCCCGTCCCCTCGCCGGCCGGCTTGGTCGTGAAGAACGGCTGGAACAACTTGTCGCTGATTTCGGGGGCGATGCCGACACCGTTGTCGCGTACCCGGATTTCGACCGCCTCGCCGAGCTCGCGCGTCGTCACCTTCAGCACCGGCCGGAAGTCCGGACTGCTTCCCTCGCGCTGGCGCTTGACCACGGCGTGAAAACCATTGCTGAACAGGTTCAGAAAGACACGGGTGATGTCCTGCGGCGCCAGTTCGATCGGGGCCAGCCCGCGATCAAAATCACGTTCCAGCACGATATTGAAGTTCTGATCGCGGGCGCGCGCACCGTGATAGGCGAGGTTGAGCGCCTCGTCGACGAGGCGGTTGAGATCGACCGCGCGGCGCTCGCCGCTGTCGCCGCGCGAATGCTCGAGCATGCTCTTGACGATGCCGTCGGCGCGGCGCCCGTGCTCGATGATCTTTTCGAGATTGCCGGTCAGCATCGCCACCAGTTCATCGGTTTCGGCGCGGGTTTTGATATCGAGCGTGGCGATGCCGGGGGCGGCCGTTGTCTTCAGTTCGTCCAATAATTCGACCGAGAGCCCGGCAAAGTTGTTGACGAAATTGAGCGGGTTCTTGATCTCGTGGGCGATCCCGGCGGTCAGTTGCCCGAGCGAAGCCATCTTCTCGGCCTGGATCAGGCTGGCCTGTACGGTTTTCAACTCGGCGAGCGCCTGTTCGGCGGCATCCCGCGCCGCCCGGGTCTCGGTGATCAGCCGCGTGTTCTCCATCGCGATCACCGCCTGTGCGGCAAAGCTCTGCAACAAACAGATCTGTTTCTCGGTAAACACGCGAACGTCCTGACGGTAGGCAGTGATAATGCCAAGCAGGGCATTGTCACTGCGCAGCGGCACAACCAGCAGCGTGCGGATGCCGCCGAGATCGACGGCGGCACGGGGCAACGGATCATCGGGGTATTGTGCGGCGACCTCTGACAAGTCTTCGATATGTGAGAACGGCGCTCCGTCTACGATGCATCCGAACGGATCTTCCGGCTTGAAGCGAATTCCCGCTCCGATGAATTCCTTGAAGCGAGCCGGGACGTGTTGCGAAGCAACGGGATGAAACGACTGTCCGTCATAGGTCATCAAAGCGCCGAACGACGCCTCGCAAAACGCGTGAGCCTGCTCGAGGATCGCCTGGAACACCGGGGCGAGGTCGCCGGGCGAGAAATTGATGACCTGCAAGACCTCTGCAATCGCCTGCTGCTGCTCGAGCGCCTCGCGCGTCTCGGTGATCAGCCGCGCGTTCTCCATCGCGATCACCGCCTGCGCCGCGAAACTTTGGAGCAAATCGATCTGCTTTTCGGTAAACGGGCGGACTTCCTGACGATAGACGGTGATCGTGCCAAGCAGTTTGCCGTCTTTGCGCAACGCCAACGCGAGGAGCGAGCGGCCGCCGCCAAGCTCCACCAGCGCTCGTGGCGTCGGGTTTCCGGAGAGGTAGTCGTCGCTGTCGGCGACATCGGCGAGGTGCGCGACATCGGCGCCGGCAACCAGCCGCCCGTGCGCACTCCGTACGGCCACGGGATGAGCGCCCCCAGTCAGGAAAGCGGCGTATTCGGGGGTAGCGCCGCGGATCGCGACTGCGCGGATCAAGCCACCGTCGTAGCGCCACAACACGCCAAATGCCGCGTCGCAAAGTGCCAGCGCCTTGTCGAGCATCGCCTCGAATACCGGCTTCAGATCGCCGGGCGAGGCATTGATGACCTGCAGCACCTCGGCGGTCGCGCGCTGTTGGGCGAGCGCCTCGTCGCGCTCGGCGGTGCGCCGGCGCAGTTCGGCGGCGAGTTCGTCAAGCCGCTGCTGGAGTTCGGCGACGGCGCCGGACGGATTGGCCACCACGCCTGCCACCCTCTGGTCCCCTGATCCCGGTTCCTGGCCGATTGCGCTAATCCCGCTTGCGCCTCAGGATCGGCTCGCGAAGATCCGCAAGCCGCGCCAGCATAGCTCGAAATCCGGCATTTGCTACGCGCGCATATCCGTGCGGGGCGGATGGACGCACGCGGCCGGACCGATCACTACCGCGATGGTCTCTGCCGTGCGGTGGTGACCGCGAATCCCATCGATGTCGCCTCCGTCAGTCCGCGGCGCCGGTGGCGGCATCTCGCCAAAACCGCCCCGCCGCTCAGCCGATAATCACATCGGCGACCAGTGCTTTCCCTTTTGTTTCCGGACCCAGCAACAGCGCCGCAATAAAGCTGATCAGGCCGATCAAGGTTCCGCAAAACATTGGAATGGCAAAGCCCAAATGCCAGTTCACCGCGAAATAGGCGATGACCGGCACGACGATGCCGCCAAAGATGGCGCCCTGGTGATAGCAAAAGCCGGCGGCTGTCGCTCTGACTTCGGTCGGGAACCGTTCGGCGAGGTAGCTTGGGTTCTGACCAAAGATCCCGCCGGCGGCGAACAGGCCCTGCAACCCGAAAAAGATCACGATCATCAGGTAATTGTGCGTGAACAGATAGAGCGGGATCATCGGCAAGCCGCACAGCGCAGGCAGGATCATCGCCCAGCGCCGGCCGATGCGGTCCGCGACCCAGCCCCAGGCAAAGCCCGATATGAAAAACAGGATGCTTTGCAGCATGATCGGGATCGCGACCAGGCTCGGGCTCAAATGCAAATCCTTTTCGAGATAGGTCGGGAACAGCCCGCCGATCGAATAGCCCACGACAAACCCGCTCGCCATCCACCAGCAGGCCGACAGGGTGTTGCCGATCAGGCCGCGCTTGAAAATTTTGAGCAGCGGCAACTTGACTTCGCGCTTCTGGGCGCGCTGCAGCCGCCGGTTTTCAATCCAGACCGCTGGCTCCTCGACGTAGCGTTGTACATAGACGATCAGCAGCGCCGGCACGACGCCGATAATCAATAGACCGCGCCAGCCGATCGAGCTGTAAAGGACCGCAAAAGCCGCGCTCGACAGCAAGGCGCCGAGCCCCCATGAGGACTGCAGCAGCCCGGCCATTAGTCCGCGCGAGCGCTGTGGCCACGTCTCCATCGCCAATGCCGCGCCAACCGGCCACTCCGCCCCCATCCCGATGCCGAGCAGCGCCCTGAACAAGAACAGGAACCAGAACGCCGGCGAAATTCCGGCTAGCAGGTTGCAGACCGAGAACCACGCGATCGCGATCATCAGCGGCTTCTTGCGCCCGATCCGGTCGGAGAGCCAGCCGGCTGCGGTCGCACCCGCCAGCCGCATCCAAAGGGTGATCGTGAACACCGCGGTGACTTCGGCAAGCGGCACGTGGAAGGCTTGCGCTATCGGCAGCATGATCAGCAGAAAGATCGTGAAGTCGAAAGCATCGAGGGTCCAGCCGAGCCAGGCGGCAATCCAGGCGTGCCACTGTTCGCGGGTCGGCTCCTTCCACCACGGGATCGATCCGACCGCGTCTGCGGCTGTTGCCATGCTCTGTTCCTCCCGATTGTTTAGCCCGCCGGCCTGTCGCTTTATTTCGCTGTGCGCTGAAGGTTCCAACGCGATCGAAGGTATGTTGTTCCGTTGACCGACCCGTCGCTCCGGTCGCGGCCGGCACCTGCCGGCGCAACTCTGGGCATCCGCCGGGCACCGCACCCTATTTGCCGCTGGCAGCAGGCACCGTAAACTGCCTGGCCCGCATTTGGAAAGGCCGTGCCGATGCTGTCAAAGCCCAATGCCGCGTTGTCGCAGATCCACATGCAGATCATGTGGAGCCGGCTTATCGCCGTCGTCGAGGAGCAGGCGCAGACCCTGGTGCGGACCGCGTTTTCGACGACGGTGCGTGAGGCCGGCGATCTGTCGGCCGGGGTCTTCGACCGCGACGGCAACATGCTGGCGCAGGCGGTCACCGGCACCCCCGGCCACGTCAATTCGATGGCGGCGGCGGTCCGGCATTTTCTCGCCGCCTTCCCGTTGCAGTCGATGCGGCCGGGCGACCATTACATCACCAACGACCCGTGGCTGACCTGCGGCCATCTGCACGATCTGACCGTGGTCAGCCCGACCTTTCTCGGCGGCGAACCGGTCGGCCTCTTCGCCAGCACGGTGCATGTCGTCGATATCGGCGGGCTCGGCATGGGGCCCGACGGGCGCCAGGTTTTTGAAGAAGGGCTGTCGATCCCGCTGATGGCGTTGGCGCGCGAAGGCCGGATGAACGAAGACCTGTTGCGGATGATCCGCGCCAATGTGCGCGAGCCGCTGCAGGTCGAGGGCGATGTCTATGCGCTCGCCGCATGCAATGACGAAGGCAGCCGCCGGCTCATGGAGATGATGGAAGAATTCGGCATTGCCAATCTCGACCGGCTCGGCGATCACATCATCGAAACTTCGCGCCAGGCGACGATCGAGGCGATCGGCAAACTCCAACCCGGCCGCTACCGGAACAGCCTGACGATGGACGGCTACGACCGGCCGTTGACCTTGAGCGCCGAGATGACGATCGGCGCCGACGGCATCCATGTCGACTACGCCGGTACCTCGGCGGCGAGCGCTTTTGGCATCAATGTCGTGTTGAACTATACGACCGCGTACAGCGCGTTCGGGATCAAATGCCTCGTCGCCCCCGAGGTTCCGAACAACGCCGGCTCGTTGGCGCCGATCACGGTCAGCGCCCCCGAAGGCTGTTTGCTGAACGCCCCGCGGCCGCGAGCGGTCGCTGCCCGTCACACGGTCGGCCATATGCTGCCCGATGTCGTCTTCGGCTGCCTGCACCAGGTCATGGAAGGCGGGGTGCCGGCCGAAGGGGCGTCGTCGCTGTGGATCCCGCAGATCTATGGCGGCGCCGACGTGCTCGATGAGCTGGGTGCCGAAGCGGGCACAGCGCCGGCCGAGGTCAAGCCGTTCAGCACCGCGATCTTTCATTGCGGGGGTGCTGGCGCGCGACCCGGCAAGGATGGGCTCGACGTGACCGCGTTTCCGTCAGGGGTGCGGACGATCCCGGTCGAGGCGACCGAAGCGGTGGCGCCGGTAATGTTCCGACGCCGCGAGTTCCGCGAGGGCTCGGGTGGCGCCGGCCGCTATCGCGGCGGGCTCGGCCAGATCATCGAACTGGGCGGCGCCGCCGGCACCCCGATCGCGATGCTGTGCAATTTCGAGCGGATCGGCAATCCGGCGCGCGGCCGCGACGGCGGCGGCGCCGGAGCGCCGGGCAGGGTGAGCCTCGTCTCCGGCCGGCCGATCGGTCCCAAAGGCCGGCAGAGCGTGCCGGGCGGCGATTTTATCCGCCTCGAACTGCCGGGTGGCGGCGGGTTTGGCGACCCGGCGGGCCGTGATCCTGAGCAGGTGGCGCTCGATGTGGCCGATGGTCTGATCTCGCCCGAGACCGCGGCGCGCGACTACCGCGTCGCCCTCGCTGCCGACGGCACGATCAATCGGGAGGAGACAGGCCGCCTGCGGCGCTGATGACCAGAACTGGTCGCGCTCGGACCCGCCGCGAACCGGGAGGTTGTGGCGGAGGCTGAGCCGTCGACTGCGAACGACCAAACCGCCGCAACGCATCATTTGACCTAGCCAAGCTCGCTAACAATGGTCCCGGTAAGGTCGTGCTCAAGTAATCAACCTAATCGACCATCAGCTCGATGGAGCAGGACCTTTCTTGATCTCGATCCGGGTGGTGCATGGGATTGTCAGCGCCTGATCCTCGCCGACCATCGCGGGTTGGCTCGCGTCGAGGTCGGCGAGCAGCGCCTGCCAACACGGGTGGCGGCGCAGCAGAAAGCGGCCGGCGTCCTCGGTCGCCTGCAATTGCGGGCCGGTCAAGCTCCAGCTTGTGGGCACGTCTTTGGCAGCGTCGCGCAACGCGATATGCGCCGGCGTATCGGCCGGAATCTGGTCGTAATCGACAGTAATTCCATAAATCTGCATGCCGCCGAATTTGGCCTGCTTTTGCGCCCCCGCCGCCGCTTGGGCCAGCTCGCCGAGCAGCGCCGACAACGCGGTTTCGGAGTTCGCGGTATTGGCGTCGATCGGGACCGAGGTGACGGCGTTGATCTGGTCGACGAGGCCCGGCTGCTGCGGTTGCTGGTAGAGTTTGTTGGGCGGATCGGAGCGGGCGTTGACGACAATGACGACGAGCCGGCCGACCTTGCCGTCATTGATCGCGCGCAGCAGCTGGGCGTCGTCATAGGGAGCAATCAACGCCGAGCGCAGTGACCGGGTGCCGAGATTGTCGGCGAGCCCACCATCGAGAAAATGGAGATATTCGATCCGGCGGTAAGGATCGGGTCCATGCCGCAGATCGTTCGAATAGCGCGCATCCTTGTATTCGGCGAGGTTCAGATACGGCGTATAAGGATTTGACAAGTCGATCTTGATCCATTCGGCCGGCCGGACCCGGCCTTGGCAATTGCCGGAATAATCCTTAAAGCTGACCGGCGTCAGCAGGATCGGAAACGCCGCCGACGCTGCTACCGCGGTTGCCACCGGCAGCTGATCGTAGTTTGAGCAGACATCGTCGAACCGCCGCGGCACCATTGCGAATGTCTCGCCGCCGGCCATGTCGGTCGTATTGAGCACGATGTCCGGCCTGCCCGGCTGGTTCAGTGAGGCGAGTGTCGCCCTGTGGTAAAGCTGCGCGTCGAACAGCGCCTCTTCGGCCTCGATCCGCGTGATCCGGCCGGTGACAAGGCCGAGCCAAGTGATCGGGTTGACGGCGTCGAGTTCGAGCGTCGCCATGTTGTCTTTTGTCAGAAAATCCGCGCGCAGCCCGTCAAGATCGCCGTCCCAATGACCGGGGCCGCGATGCAAACCGAACCACGCGGCGGTGACGCTGCCGCCCGACACCGACGAGATCAGTTCGATGTCCTCGGTCAACACATGCGAGCCGTCACCGCCGGCATAGCGGGTTTGCGACATCTCTCGCAATACGGCTTCGGCCAGCGCCGCCGCACGCGACCCGCCGCCGGAAAATGTCATCAATATTGCTGGCCGGTCCGGGCTCGCCGGCCCGAGCGGGCGCAGCACGGGATTGGCCTCGCCCGCCGCCAGCGGCGTGTTTTCGATATGGTTGCCGGCGCAGCCGGCCAGCAGCGCTATGCATAAGGGTAATAAAACGCGCGCGCGCATGGGACTGCCGAGCCCTAAGCTTTGCTGAACGGGATGATCAGCGGATTGTCCACACTCGTGCCGCTGACAAGACCGTGCCAGTAGAGTGGCGTGTAACCCGCGCCTGTCAGCGCGACGACGTAGTAATTCGCTTGCAATATCAATTCGGTCTCGGTCTTGCCGATGATGTCGCCGCTGGCGAGCACGTCACGAATGTCACCCGGATCAAAGGTTACACGAATATATTCCATGGCGGCCGCCCTTTGGTTGAATAACCTTAACCCAAGATGACGCCCCCCGCAATGCGCGCACCGCAATCGGACCTGCTCGCTGTTGCTTGACCGCTGCCGCCGGGATGGACGCGAGCGGCGGCGCGGCGTAGGGTCCGCGCATGATCCGGGCGGTCGGTTTGGCACCCTATGCGTCAAAGCCGCGGGAGAGTCGCGGGCGGCTTTATTCTGAACCCGAGCACGCGATGCGCTCGCCGTTTCAGCGCGACCGCGACCGCATCATCCACTCGACCGCGTTCCGCCGGCTGACTCACAAGACCCAGGTCTTTGTCTATCATGAGGGCGACCATTATCGCACGCGGCTGACCCACAGCCTCGAAGTGGCGCAAATCGCGCGGACGATCGCCCGGGCGCTCGGTCTCGACGAAGATCTCGCGGAAACCGTGGCGCTCGCCCATGACCTCGGCCACACCCCGTTCGGCCATGCCGGCGAGGAGGCGCTCAACGCGGAAATGGCGCGCTTTGGCGGGTTTTCGCATAACGACCAGACCTTGCGCATCCTAACCAGCCTCGAACGCCGTTACGCGGAATTTGACGGCCTGAACCTGACCTGGGAAACGCTCGAAGGCACGGTCAAGCACAATGGTCCGTTACGCGGTGGCGACAGCGACCGCCCGGTGCTGCCGACGATCGCCGAATACGACCGCCGCCATGCCCTTGACCTCGATACTTACGCCGGTCCCGAGGCGCAGGTCGCCGCCCTCGCCGACGACATCGCCTACAACAACCACGACATCGACGACGGGCTGCGCGCAGGGCTCTTCGCCGTCGCCGACCTCGCCAAGGTGCCGCTGGTCGGGCCGATCTTCGGGTCCGTCGCCGGGCGCTATCCCGGCATCGAGGAACCGCGGCTGATCCATGAGGCGATCCGCCGGGTGATCGACCATATGGTCGGTGACCTGATCGCCGAGACCCGGGCGCGACTGGCCGATAGCGGGGTCCGCTCGGCGGCCGAGGTGCGCGCGCTGAACCGGCCGGTCGTTGCCTTTTCCACCGAAATGCGCAGCAACGACCGAGCGCTAAAGCAATTTCTGTTCGAGCGCATGTACCGGCATTACCGCGTCAACCGGATGAGTTCAAAGGCGCGCCGGGTGATCCGCGATCTGTTCGGGCTTTATCTGGCGGAGCCCGAATGCCTGCCCGGCGAATGGCGCAGCCTCGCGGCCGGCCGCGACGATCCGCGGACAGCGCGGGTCGCCGCCGATTATCTCGCGGGCATGACCGACCGGTATGCACTCGACGAGCACCACCGGCTGTTCGACACCGATATCCCGACGTGACCGGCCGAGACCGCTGTTCCCGATGCCGGGATGAAGGTGCGCAAATCATGCACCTGCTCGCATGCGTCAAAAAGGAGCGAGCGAGGCGGAAGTTGCGGTCATCGTGGCTGGGGTGAGCGATGCGCCGCCAAATTCGGACGGATTGGATTTCGCCGCAATTTCGTACCTGACGGGCTTTGGCGGGAACGGCGCTACCATATCAAGCAGGTTGAAGCGTATGCATCCGGGAAGACGGCGACCGGTTGGTGATCAGCGTCCTCGTCAAATATTTTTGACCTCACGGAGCGGCGGAACAGTGCAGCTCAGCGACGACCCCCGGCGAAATATCGCTTATTTGCGGCTACGCGACCCGGTTGAGGCTGAAGTTGAGAGCGTGCGACTGAGCGACGCGATCGTCATCGATCTCGCCCCAACGGGACTGTCTATGGCATCGAGTTGCTCAACGCCTACAACCAGCTGCGCGCGACCGATGACGGGCGGCTCGTGGTGATCGACGAAGCGGTTGGGCACCGGGTCGAAGTTCCGCTGCTGGATGTTGCCTGAGGCCCACTGCACCCTTTATTCCGAGATATGACCAACATTTTTGATGATGTGCGTGCGCTGGTGCTGGCCACAATCGGCGACCTCGCTGCGCAAGGGGCATTGCCGCCGGAGCTCGAGACATCGCGGGTCGCGGTCGAGCCGCCGCGTGACCCGGCGCATGGCGACCTCGCGACCAACGCGGCGATGGTGCTGGCCGGCCAAGCGAGGGAAAACCCGCTGGCGCTCGCCGAAACGCTCGCCGGCGCGCTCGCCGGCCGCGAGCTGGCGAGCGGTGACTATCGGGGCCCTGGTTTCACCGTTGCGGTGGCGAAGCCGGGCTTCATCAACATCCGGCTGGAGCCGGCAATCTGGCACGCGCAGCTTCGCGCGATCCTCGCAGCAGGCACCACCTACGGCGATTCGGACGTCGGAGCCGGTGAAAAGGTCAATATCGAATATGTCTCGGCCAATCCGACCGGACCGATGCATGTCGGCCACGGCCGCGGTGCGGTGGTCGGCGACGCGCTCGCCGCACTGCTGACCAAGGCAGGGTTCGCGGTCCATCGCGAATATTACATTAATGATGCCGGCGCCCAGGTCGAGATCCTCGCGCGCTCGCTTTACCTTCGCTATCGCCAGGCACTGGGCGAAGAAATCGCTGCCATTCCCGAGGGCCTCTATCCGGGCGGGTATCTGATCGAGACCGGCCAGGCGCTCGCCACCCGCGACGGCAGTAAATGGCTCGGGCGGCCGGAGAGCGAATGGAGTGGACCGCTGCGCGACTTTGCCGTCGCGCGGATGATGGCCTTGATCCGCGATGATCTGGCGCGGCTCGGCGTGCAGCATGATGCGTTCGCCTCGGAGCGCGAATTGGTTGCTGCGGGCGCGATCGAGGAGTGCCTCGCCGCACTCGACCAGCGCGGGCTGATCTATACCGGCGTGCTCGACCCGCCCAAAGGCAAAACCCCGGATGATTGGGAGCCGCGGCCGCAAACCCTGTTCCGCGCCACCCAATTCGGTGACGATGTCGACCGGCCGTTAAAGAAATCGGACGGCTCCTGGACCTATTTCGCCGCCGATATCGCCTACCACCGCGACAAATACCGCCGCGGTTTTGGCAATCTGATCGATGTCTGGGGCGCCGACCACGGCGGCTATGTCAAACGCATGCAGGCGGCAGTCCGGGCGGTGACCGATGGCAACGCCGCACTCGACGTAAAGATCTGCCAACTTGTCAATTTGTTCGACCAGGGCCAACCGGTGCGCATGTCAAAGCGCGCCGGTACTTTCGTTACTCTGCGCGAGGTCGTCGACGAAGTCGGCAAGGATGTCTTCCGTTTTATGATGCTGACCCGGCGCAATGACCAGGCGCTCGATTTCGATTTTGCCAAAGTTGCCGAACAGTCAAAGGAGAACCCGGTATTTTATGTGCAATACGCTCATGCGCGGGCCGCCTCGGTCATCCGTCATGCCGCCGAGGTATTTGCCCCTGACGAGTTGACCGACGCCGCGCTGGTCGACGCGGCGCTCGTTCAGCTCACCGATCCGGCGGAGCTGGCGCTGATTCGCCAGCTGGCGCAGTGGCCGCGGGTCGTCGAGAGCGCGGCGGAGGCGCACGAGCCGCACCGTATCGCTTTTTACTTGCAGGAGGTCGCAGCCCAGTTCCACATGTTGTGGAATAAGGGCCGCGACGAGGCAACATTGCGGTTTATCCTCGCCTCGGACCCGGTGCTGACCCGCGCTCGCTTGGCGCTCGTCCGCGGCGTCGCGATCGTTATCGCCTCTGGTCTCGCCATCATTGGGGTCGAGCCGGTCGAGGAAATGTAACGCATGGCCTACAATCTCGAGCATATCGACCCTGAAGAGCGCACCGAGCTTTACGCCGACCCGCATGCCGAGGAAGAGGCACCGCGCTCGGGGCGATTGTTGCGCATCGGTGGAGCGCTCCTGGTCATGGGGGTGTTCGCCGGTGGCCTGTGGTTTGCCTATACGCAGGGAATGCACCATGCCGGTGGTTCGCTTAACGGCATCGCCGAGGCGCCGCTGATCCGCGCCGACACCCGGCCGTTCAAGGTCAAGCCGGAGAATCCCGGCGGGATGCAGATTCCCGACCGGGACATGCTGATCTATGGCCAGCAGCACCCGGAAGTCGAGCATTTGCTGCCGCCGCCGGAGCAGCCGATGGCTCGGCCGGAACCGCCGCCGCCCGCGCCTCCGGCAAGCCCACCACAGGCGCAAACCGCTGTCTCTGTTCCACCGGAACCGGCATCCTTGGACGCAGCGTCGGCGCACGGGGTATCGCCATCGCTTGCGCAAGCAGTCCCTCCGGCCACCGGATCGCCACCGCCGGTTGCGGCACCGCTGCCGCGGCCTGAGGTTCGCAGACCGGTTCGGGCGATGACATCACCCGAACCGGATCTGATCGGTGAGCGGATCGAACAATTGGCCTTGGCCGGCGCCAATCCACAGAAAGCCGCCCCGATCCGAGATACCGCCGAGAAGACCGGCGGCTTGCGGTTGCAACTCGGGGCCGTCCGCAGCGCGAGCGAAGCACGTGGCATCTGGGAGCGGCTGAAGCGCACAAATCACGATTTGTTGGGCAATCTGTCGGCGGTTGCGATTCGCGCCGACATCGCAGACAGGGGTGTCTACTATCGGATTCAGGCGGGGCCGATCTCCGATCCGTCGACCGCCGAGCGGGTCTGTGGCGAACTGCGTCAGCGTCATCTCGCCTGCATGATCATCCGCTGACCCCCGGTCCACCTCGTCCATTCCTGCTCGCCGATCGCAGCGGTCATTGCCGGGCGGCCGCCCGCAATCCATCTTCAGCTTGACTGCCGCGGTTGATTGCCAAAGTGGTCAACGGCTCGCTCGGAGATTGCATTGTTAAAGAAGGCATCAACGTGCTGGTAGGTATGCCGACCGGGCGCAGGCCGCGGGCGATCGTCCTCGGTTGCACCGGTGAGGTGCTGGGGGCCGGCGAGCGGGACTTTTTCTCCGAGGCCGATCCCGCCGGCTTCATCCTGTTTCGCCGCAACTGTGCGTCGCCCGGTCAGGTCCGACGACTGGTCGATGAACTCCGCGGCTGTGTCGGCCGCGCCGACGCGGCGGTGCTGATCGATCAGGAAGGCGGCCGGGTGGCGCGGCTGCGACCGCCGGGCTGGCGCCGCTATCCGTCGGCGGCGCAGATTGCCGCACTGCCCGAGGCGATCGCCGAACCGGCGGCATGGCTCGGCGCACGGCTGATCGCCGATGATCTTGCCCGGCTCGGCGTCACTGTCGACTGCATGCCGGTCCTCGATCTGCCGGTCCCCGGCGCCGACCCGGTGATCGGCGATCGCGCCTATGGCGGCGAGCCCGACCGGGTAGTGCGGCTGGCCCGGGCTGTCTGCGAGGGGCTGATCGCAGGCGGCGTCCTGCCGGTCCTCAAACACATCCCCGGTCATGGACGCGCCGGCGTCGACAGCCACCACGCCTGCCCTGTCGTCGATACCGAGCATCGCGATCTCAGCCGCACCGATTTCGCGCCGTTCCGTGCACTGGCCGCAATGCCGTGGGCGATGACCGCCCATATCGTCTACCGGGCGATCGATGACAGCGCGCCGGCGACGTTTTCCCGCAAGGTGATTGGCGAGATCATCCGCGGTGAAATCGGTTTCGACGGTATTTTGATCTCAGACGATCTGTCGATGCGCGCGCTCGGTGGTGGTCTCGGCGAGCGGGCGGAGCGCGCTCTCGCCGCCGGCTGCGATCTTGTCCTGCACTGCAATGGCAACATTGCCGAGATGGAAGAAGTCGCTGCCGCCGCCGCACCGGTGACGGCCGAGGCGGCTGAGAGGCTCGGCCGCGGCGCGGCGATCCGCAGCCGACCGGCGGACGAATTCGACCGCGCAGAAGCCGAGCATCGCTTTGATGCGCTATTGGCAAAGGTGCTGTCATGACCGGGTCGATGGCGGCGACAGTTTACGCCGCCAGCACCTGGGTTCTGCCGGTCGTCATTGCCGTCACCTTTCATGAGGCGGCGCACGGCTTTGCCGCGCTGCATTTTGGTGACGATACCGCCTTGCGGGCGCGCCGTCTTACCCTCAACCCGTTTAATCACGTCGACCCGTTCGGCACGATCCTGTTGCCGGCATTGCTGCTGCTGGGTTCCGGCGGCCGCTTTCTGTTCGGTTACGCCAAGCCGGTGCCGGTCAATTTCAGCCGCTTGCAGGACCCGCGGCACGACATGGTGTGGGTGGCGCTGGCTGGCCCGGGGACCAATGTGCTGCTGGCGATCGCGTCGTCGCTGCTGTTCTACGGCGTCGGGTTTTTTCCGCCGAGCCCCGCCGAATGGATTGCTGCAAACCTCGTTCACTCGCTGCAGATCAACGCCGCGTTGTGCGTCTTTAACATGCTGCCCTTGCCGCCTCTGGATGGCGGCCGGGTCGCGGTCGGCCTGTTGCCGCGGCCGCTGGCCTACGGGCTCGCCCGCCTCGAACCCTTCGGCATGCCGATTTTGCTGTTGCTGCTGTTCGTCCTCCCATGGGTCGGCGGGCAGATCGGCGTCAACCTCAATCTCCTTGCCTATGTCATCGGCGTGCCGATGCAGGCATTGATCGAATTCGTGCTCAGGATCACCGGGCAGGGCTGAGGTTGCGATGAGCGCAGTTCCGGCCGCCGGAATTCCTGAGGGAAGTCCGGCTGAGGGAAGTCCGACTGCGGCCCTCGAGGGCGATGCTGCGCCAGACAGTTTCGCGGGTGAGGCTCGGGTCGGGGGCGCGGCGGATCAGAGCGCGTGGGGTGAGCGGTCCCGCCGCGCCGCACCACCCGAACAACTGGTGCTCGATCTCGATGGGTATGAGGGGCCGATCGACCTGTTGCTGTCATTAGCGCGCGAACAGAAAGTCGATCTCGCCAATATCTCGATCCTGGCGCTGGCTGATCAATATCTCGGGTTTATCGCCGCACGACGGCAGCTGCGGCTTGAGATTGCCGCCGATTACCTGGTCATGGCGGCGTGGCTTGCCTATTTGAAATCACGCCTGTTGCTGCCGCAGCCACGCGACGACGCAGACGAGGCCGACGCCGAACAGATGACGGCGGCGCTCGCGCACCGGCTCAAATTACTGGAGGCGATGCAGGCCGCCGGCAGCACCCTGATGGCGCGGGCTCAGCTCGGCCGGGATTTCCTTTTGCGCGGCGCCCCGGAGGGGTTGATGGCGGTGCCGGTATCGCTGTGGCGCCTCGGTCTCGTCGAGTTGCTGCGCGCCTATGGCGACAGTCGTCGGCGCGCGACGACTGCGGTGCTGGCGGTCGAACCGTCGGTGTTTTATTCGATGGACGATGCGTTGCGGCGGTTTGCCGGCTTTCTCGGCCGGGTGCCGGATTGGCGCGCCTTGGTGCGCTTTCTGCCTGACGACGCGCGCGGTGATCAGATGCGGCGTTCGGCACTTGCCGCCACTTTTGCCGCCGCGCTTGAGCTTTGTCGCGACGGTCAAATCGAATTGCGCCAGGATCGCGCCTTTGGCCCGGTCTGGCTGCGCAGTCCGTCGGCGCTGCGTCAGACGACCGAGCCGGCGAGGCGATGAGCGAGCGGGCGCAGGAGCTGCGGGTGGTCGAGGCATTGCTGTTTGCGGCCGGCGAGCCGCTGTCCGAAGAAACGCTTATGCAGCGGCTGGGTCAGCCAGCCGATATCGCCGCGTTGCTGCGCGAACTCGCCGAATTTTATCAGGGCCGCGGCGTCAACCTCGTGCGGCTGGCGGGCGGCTGGACATTCCGCACCGCGCCCGATCTGGCATCGCATTTGCGGATTGAGCGGCCGGTAGCCCGTAAATTGTCGCGTGCTGCGATCGAAACTTTGGCGGTGATTGCTTATCACCAGCCGGTGACCCGCGCCGAAATTGAGGAGATCCGCGGCGTCGCTCTCGGCAAGGGCACGCTCGACACCTTGATGGAGGCGGGCTGGGTGCATCCCAGAGGCCGGCGGATGACCCCGGGCCGGCCGCTGATCTGGGTCACGACCAAGGAGTTTCTAACCCATTTCGGGCTCGACACGCTCGGCGACCTGCCGGGGATCGACGAGTTGCGCGCCGCCGGCCTTCTCGACCTGACCCCGCCGGTTCTCGCTGAAGCGGCGCCGGTCACGGAGGTGGGAGTCAAAGATGAGGCGGCCATTGAGACGGCGCCGCGCACTCCCGCACCGGAACAGGCGATCGTCAAGGCGCCCTAACCGGCTGCTCGCCGGCATCGGCGTCGTCAGGATCGCTAGCGCGGTAACTGGCGGGTTCGCGCCAGCAGAAGGGATGATCGCGCCCGGGCCGGTCTCAGTCCAGTGAGACACAGAACCCTGCCGAGCGGCCGCTACATGATGTCGTGCCCGACCTCCACATCCGCGAGACGTGCCAGGCGCTGCGTCATCAAACCGCAACCTTGACGACGAACCCGCAGTCTGCGGATAATCGCTTGTCCAAGGGGTGCCCCGTCAGGGGGCTGAGACGCCGCCGGCCTACCCGCTTCTCGCTTCGCCATGTTGACGAGGAAAGGGTGGGGCGCGGAAACCCTTCGAACCTGATCCGGGTCGTACCGGCGTAGGGACAGGAACACCGCGGCAATAGTCGCCCCTCCTCTTCGCGGAATCCCCCGGATCTTCGTTCCATAACGGAGGCACCATGCCTGATTCCGCTCCACTTCCTGCGAAGCTGATGCCGAAGATCGAAGAGCTTCGGGTCACCACCGGGCCGTTCCCGTCTTCGCGCAAGGTCCATGTCGCCGGCCGGCTTTTTCCCGAAATCGGTGTCGCGATGCGCGAGATCGACCTCGAAGCCTCGGCCGGCGAGCCACCGGTGCGCGTCTATGACACCTCCGGGATCTATTCCGATCCCGTTGCTGAAATCGACATCAACAAGGGCCTGCCCGAACTGCGCAAGCCGTGGGTCCTGGCGCGGGCTGATGTCGAGTTTTACCACGGTCGCGACGTGAAACCGGAGGATAACGGGTTGCGCCGCGGCGAGGAAAGTTCAGTCTCGCTGTTTGATCGCGGCCGCCGCCAGGTGCTGCGCGCCAAACCGGGACAGGCGGTCACCCAGATCGCCTATGCAAGGCGCGGCGTCGTCACGCCGGAGATGGAATATGTCGCGATCCGCGAGAATCTCGGGCGAGAGAAGCTGCGGCGCGACGGCGCCGCCGATGGCCAATCGTTCGGCGCCGCGATTCCCGATTACGTGACGCCGGAGTTTGTCCGCGACGAGATCGCTCGCGGCCGCGCGATCATTCCGAACAACATCAACCATCCGGAAACCGAGCCGATGATCATCGGCCGCAATTTCCTCGTCAAGGTCAACGCCAATATCGGCAACTCGATCGTCTGGTCCTCGGTCGCCGAGGAGGTCGAGAAGATGGTGTGGGCGACGCGCTGGGGCGCCGATACGGTCATGGATCTGTCGACCGGGCGCAACATCCACACAATCCGCGAATGGATCATCCGGAACTCGCCGGTGCCGATCGGCACCGTGCCGATCTATCAGGCGCTCGAAAAGGTCGGCGGCAAGGCCGAAGAATTGACCTGGGAATTGTTCCGCGACACCCTGATCGAGCAGGCCGAGCAGGGCGTCGATTACTTCACGATCCACGCCGGCGTGCGGCTCGCCTATATCCCGCTGACCGCGAACCGGGTCACCGGCATCGTCTCGCGCGGCGGCTCGATCATGGCGAAATGGTGCCTGGCGCATCACCAGGAGAGTTTTCTGTACACTCATTTCCGCGAGATCAACGAGATCATGCGGGCCTATGACGTGTCGTATTCGCTGGGCGACGGGCTGCGCCCCGGCTCGATCGCCGACGCCAACGACCGCGCCCAGTTCGCCGAACTCGAAACCCTGGGCGAATTGACCAAGCTCGCCTGGGAGGACGGCGTCCAGGTCATGATCGAGGGCCCGGGCCATGTGCCGATGCACAAGATCAAGATCAATATGGAAAAGCAGCTCGAGGAATGCGGCGAGGCGCCGTTCTACACGCTTGGCCCGCTGACCACCGACATCGCCCCCGGCTATGATCACATCACCAGCGGCATCGGGGCGGCGATGATCGGCTGGTTTGGGACGGCCCTCCTCTGCTATGTGACGCCAAAGGAGCATTTGGGGCTGCCCGACCGCGACGACGTCAAAGTGGGCGTGGTCACCTACAAGATCGCGGCCCACGCCGCCGATCTCGCCAAGGGTCACCCGGCGGCGCGCGAGCGTGACGACGCGCTGTCGCGGGCGCGCTTCGAGTTCCGCTGGCGCGACCAGTTCAACCTGTCGCTCGACCCCGAAACCGCCGAGAAGTTCCACGACCAGACCTTGCCGGCGGAAGGGGCGAAGCTTGCGCATTTCTGCTCGATGTGCGGGCCGAAATTCTGCTCGATGCAGATCACCCAGGAGATCCGCGACTACGCCCGCACCGGCATGGCGGAAAAGTCGAAGGCGTTTATCGAGCAGGGTGCGGAGATCTACACCGACGAGCACGGCCAGCCGCGCGCCGCAGCCGATTAAAGAAGCGTCATTGCGAGCCCACGGGTCCGCGCTTGTCGCGGCCCGAGGACAGGCTTCGCGAAGCAATCTCGCGCCGCTGGCGCGCCATCCTCGTCGAGATTGCTTCGTCGCCGCGCTCCTCGCAATGACCACCCGATCACACGCACGGATCCCTACAATGCCAACGACTGCTGAGAACGATCGGCGCGGTTCACGGCGCTATCCCGAACGGCCGATCGTCGGCGTGCTCGCCGTTGTGTTGCGCGGCGAGCGTGCGCTCGTTGTGCGCCGCGCGAACCCGCCGATGGCCGGGCGCTGGGGGTTTCCGGGCGGCGTGCTCGAACTCGGCGAGACCATCGCCGAAGGCGCTATGCGCGAGCTTCTCGAAGAGACCGGCGTCGTCGCCGAGGCAATCGGGCCGCTTACCGTGATCGACACGATCGACCGCGACGAGGAGGACCGGGTGCGATTTCACTACACCTTGGTCGCGGTTCGCGGTCGCTGGCGCTCAGGCGAGGGTGTGGCGGCTGACGATGCCGACGAAGTCGCCTGGCTCAGTCGGGCTGACATCATTGAAGGCGGCCTCGCGACCGCCCCCGCGCTATTGCCTTTGATCGAGCTCGCGCTCGCCGCCGATCGCTGACTTGGCAGAAGCGAGGCAGCCATTCCGGGGTTGCCGGCGATCGAGGTCCGACCGGCCGGCCATTCTGCCAACAAGCTGGAACCCGATTGGCGCTCCGAGGCGGGTGTCAGGACTCCCAATGGCCGCCGGTCCAGATCCACCCGGCCGGATCCTGTTCCCAATAGCCTGGCATCCAGTTTGCCGTTGGCGTCGGACGCTGGAGGTAGGAGCCATGCGCCCAGACGTATTTTGTGCCATCCCAAGCCCAGTGCCCGCACTGCCACAACGAATTGGGTGTCGGAGCGGGCGGCGGGATTTCGGCGCGTTCTGGCGGCGGCGCATAAGGTGCTGCAACCGCAAGCGGGCGGCCTCCGGGATCGGTCGCGGCGGTCGAGCAACCGAAGACCAATGCCACAGAGACTGCAGCGGCAGTGGTCACGATGATGCGGGCGAAACGTTGCTGCATCACAATCCTCCCTCGACGCAGGCGCGGGTTGATCCCGCTGCCTTTGGTTAAGTCCTCCTGTCGCTCGCGGTGGTCTTCGATCGATGATCGAAGACGGCGGCTGTTGATCGTTGGCCGCTCTGGACCCTGAGCTCCCTCAATCTATGGCAGGTTCATCAAAAACGCGAGACTGATCATCACTCTGAGCGGTTCGGCGCGCTATCAAAACCCGCGGTGACGACCACCGGCAAGACCCGTCCCGAGACAGCGGAATGGGCTGGCAGGAAGATCATCCGTCTGCCGCGGCGAGCTTGCTCCCGCGGCTGCGGTCACTATCTTGCCATCATGAACAATCCCTCCGCTTCGGCCGCCTCGGCCGCTCCGCTTCCGGCACCCCGGGACCCGAAACTTCGCCATATGGCCGACGCGTTGCGCGCGCTCGCGATGGATGCCGTCGAAAAGGCTAAATCCGGGCATCCCGGCATGCCGATGGGCATGGCCGACATCGCCACGGTGGTGTTCACCAAATACCTGCGGTTTGACCCGCAGGCACCGGACTGGCCTGACCGCGACCGCTTTGTATTGTCCAACGGCCACGGCTCGATGCTGCTCTACGGCCTCCTTTACCTGACCGGCTATCCCGATATGACGATGGCCGAGATCGAACATTTCCGGCAGCTCGGGAGCCGCACCGCCGGGCATCCTGAGCGCGGCCATGCCAGCGGGATCGAGACGACGACCGGGCCGCTCGGCCAAGGTCTCGGCAATTCAGTCGGCATGGCGCTCGCCGAGCGCATGCTGGCGGCGCAGTTCGGCGGCGAGATCGTCGATCATCACACCTATGTGTTCTGCGGCGACGGCGATCTGATGGAAGGGATCAGCCATGAGGCATTGTCGATTGCGGGGCATCTGCGCCTCAACAAGCTGATCGTATTCTACGACGACAACTCGATTTCAATCGACGGACCAACCAGCCTCGCGGTTTCCGACGACCAGATCCTGCGCTTCCGTGCGCATGGCTGGGCTGCCGAACGGATCGACGGCCATGACACCGACGCGATCGCCGCGGCGATCGAGCGCGCGCACCACAGCGATCGGCCGAGCCTGATCGCCTGCCGCACGGTGATCGCGTTTGGCGCGCCGACCAAGGCCGGCACCGCAGCGGCGCATGGTGCCGCACTTGGCGCCGCGGAGATCGCGGCCGCGCGCGAACGGCTCGACTGGGAGGCGCCGGCCTTTGTCATCCCCGAGGATGTGCTCGCCTGGTGGCGCGCGGCCGGCGCGCGTGGTGCCGCCGTCCGCCACGCGTGGGAGGCGCGCCTGCAGGCGCAACCGGCGGAGAAGCGCCAAGACTTCCTGCGCCGTCAGCGCCGCGAACTGCCGGCGGGCTTCGACCACGCGATCGCCGAGATCTGTGCCGCGTTCCGCAACGGGAACGCCAAGATCGCGACCCGGCAGGCTTCGGGCACGGTGCTAGATACCCTGACCCAGGTTGTTCCCGAACTCGTCGGCGGCTCGGCCGACCTGACACCGTCCAACAACACCCGCGCCAAAGATCTAAAGGAGGTCAGGCCCGGCGATTACACCGGCCGCTACATCCATTGGGGGGTGCGCGAGCACGGCATGGCGGCGGCGATGAACGGGATCGCGGTGCATGGCGGCCTGCTCCCGTATGGCGGGACCTTTCTGACATTTTCCGACTATTGCCGGCCGTCGATCCGCCTGGCGGCGTTCATGGGGGCCGGCGTCGTCTATGTGATGACGCATGATTCGATCGGTCTCGGTGAAGACGGCCCAACCCACCAGCCTGTTGAGCATCTGGCGGCGTTGCGCGCGATCCCGGGTCTTTACGTCTATCGCCCGGCTGACGCGGTCGAGACCGCCGAGTGTTGGGCGCTGGCGCTGCGCCGCCGCGACGCGCCGGGATTGTTGGCATTGACCCGGCAGGCCCTGCCGCTGCTGCGCCATGAACCGACGGCGGCCAATCGCTCGGCGCATGGCGCCTATGTACTGGCCGAAGCGGCAGGCGCACGGCAGGTGACCTTGCTGGCCTCGGGCTCGGAGGTATCGATCGCGATCGAGGCGCGCGACGCGCTGGCAAAAGACGGCATCCACGCCGCGGTTGTGTCGATGCCGTGCTGGGAATTGTTCGACGCCGCACCCGAGGACTATCGCAATCAGGTGCTCGGCACCGCTCCGCGCGTCGCGGTAGAAGCTGCGGTGCCGTTCGGCTGGGAGCGGTGGATCGGACGACACGGCGCGTTTGTCGGCATGCACGGGTTCGGCGCCTCCGCACCGGGCGAGGCGCTCTATCATCATTTTGGCATCACCCCCGAAAAGGTTGCCGACGCCGCCCGCTCGCTCCTATAGATTTGCCACAATCGAGCGGAGGGAGCGAACGATGACGGTACGGATTGCGATCAACGGTTTCGGCCGCATCGGACGGCTGGTTTTGCGAGCCGCTTGCGAGAGCCGGCGCGAGGATATCGAGATCGTCGGCATCAACGATCTCGGCCCAGTCGAGACCAACGCGCACCTCTTGCGCTACGACAGCGTGCATGGCCGGTTTCCTGGTGAAATCACCAGCGGTGACGGCTGGATGGACATCGGTCGCGGCAAGATTACGGTGACCGCCGAACGAGATCCGGCAAAGCTGCCGTGGCAAAAGCTCGGCGTTGATGTGGCACTCGAATGTACCGGCATCTTTACCAGGCGGGAGGCCGCGGCAAAGCATCTCGAAGCCGGCGCCAAGCGCGTCATCATCTCGGCTCCGGCGGACGGTGCCGATCTGACCCTGGTGATGGGCGTCAACCATGACGAACTGAAGCCGGCGCACGCGGTGATCTCGAACGGGTCATGCACCACCAACTGCGTCGTGCCGGTCGCTTATGTCCTGCACAAGGGGGTCGGCATCGAGCGCGGTTTTATGACCACGATCCACGCCTACACCGGCGATCAGAGCCTCCAGGACACGCTGCACTCGGATTTGCGCCGGGCGCGGGCGGCGAACCTGTCGATGATCCCGACTTCGACCGGGGCGGCGCGCGCGGTTGGTCTGGTGTTGCCCGAGCTGAAAGGCAAACTCGACGGCACCGCGATCCGTGTCCCGACCGCCAATGTTTCGCTGATCGACTTCAAGTTTGACACCGCCCGCGACACCTCGCCCAGCGAGGTCAACGAACTGATGGAGGACGCGGCCAAGTCTAACCGGCTCAAGGGCATCGTCGGCATCAACAAGGCCCCGACCGTATCAGTCGATTTCAACCACGACCCGCACAGCGCGACATTTGACGTGACCCAGACCCAGGTAATCGACAAGCGCTTTGTACGAGTACTGGCGTGGTACGACAATGAATGGGGTTTCTCGAACCGCATGGTCGAAGTCGCGGCACTTTTCGGCCAGATGCACTGAAACCTCGTACAAGGCTGGAGATCGCTGCGACGGCCGAGGTCGGGCAGGCGACTCCCGCCGGCAACCCCGAGGGCGACGGCATCCTCGCGCCGACCATCGTCATCGTTCATACCCTGGCGCATGCGGTCGGCGCACTGAGAGCAGCGGCCCACGCCACCCGGCCGCTGATGCTGTTGAGCGCTCCTGATGCCGGCATTTACGCCGGCCCCGGGTGGTTTGGCGCAATTGTCGCAGCGGCGCGAGAAGCGGTTCCCGAGGCGCTTTTTTTGGCGATGCTCGATTGCGGCGACAGGCCAGGTGCGGCACTCGCCGCGATCCGCGCAGGGGTGAAGGGCGTGATCTTCACCGGCGGCACCGATCCCGCCTTCCGCCTCGCCGACATCGCACACCAGCAGGGCGTGCGTTTCCTGACCGAGCGTCCGGCCGCAGGTCTTGATCTCGTCGACGATTTCTTTGCCTCGGAAGCCGTGAGTGAGCAGCGCTGCGCCGGTTTTTTGGCACTGACCGTCGGGTCGGAACGATGATTGCGGTTTCGCCGCCAACGTCGCAGGCAGCGGTGCCATCGCGCACTTCGGTCGGTGGCACAAGGACGTCCGGGATTGTGACGTGGTTCGCGTTGCGCGAAACCTGGAACGAGAAACGGTGATCGAGAAACCAAGGCGCGGACGGGTCCTGCCTCATCCTAAGCCGACCCCACTATTGCGGCAGGATGCCAGGCCCGCTCAAACCCGCAACCCGAGAGCCCGGAGCAAAGCGTGCTGGACCGCATCTTACTGATCAACGACGATGGCATCGATGCTCCCGGGCTGGAAATCCTCGTTCGGATCGCTCGAGAACTGGCCCGTGAGCTATGGGTGGTGGCACCCGAGCACGATCAGAGCGGCGTTTCGCACGCAGTCAGCCTGCACCACCCGATCCGCGCCACTGAGCGCGGACCGCGACGCTGGGCGGTTACCGGCACCCCGGGAGATTGCGTCGTCATGGCCCTCAGCCATCTGATGCGCGCAACGCCGCCGCAATTGTTGCTGTCCGGTGTCAATCGCGGCATCAATCTCGGCATCGAAACGGTGTTTTCGGGCACTGTCGGCGGGGCGATGACCGGGATGATGCTCGGCATCCCGTCGATCGCACTGAGCCAGGCCTGGAGCGATCGCGCCAATGTGCCTTGGGAGACAGCGGCGACACTGGGGCCTCGGATCGTACATCAGCTGATGGCAATCGGCTGGAGTGCCGGCACCTGTCTCAGTGTCAATTTTCCCGATCTTCCTGCCGAAAAGGCAGGTCCACTAACCCTGGCGCGCCAAGGTGCCGGATCGGTCGAGGGGATGGATGTCGAAGCCCGCACCGATCCGCGCGGCTACACCTATTATTGGGTCAGTTTCCGCCGCGGCGACCGCGACCAGGGCCCCGAGAGCGATGTCGAGGCGCTCAAAGCCGGGCGTGTCGTGGTAACCCCGCTGCGCTACGACCGCACCGACGAGGAGGCGTACGCGATGCTGACGCGAACCCTGCCACAACTGAAGAGCGATCGTTGCTGACCTTGTTCGCAGCGAGATGTGCAGCGGGCCGGCATGCCGCCGCGACGCAATCGGGTCATGAGCCTCGTTCCAAAAAAATCTGGTGCGTCGCGTAGGATAGCCAAACCCGCTGCCAGCGCAGAAAATCCGCGCCCAATACGAGATCGGCGTCTTGCAGTCCGAGTCTTGTCACCATGATCGTCTGGTCGCGCAACAGTTCTCCATCGATCTGTAATTCGGCGAAGCGATGCGCTCGCGAATTGACCGATTCGGCGGTAGCGCCGCGCAAGGTGGTGACCGGGTCGTGAGCCAGCGCCGCGACGCCAACGCCGACGGCCGCTGCGGCATCAGCATCGAGCGTGGTCAATTGCGCGCCGGTGTCGATCAGCGCCGCGAGCGGGTGTCCATCGAGCCTTACCGGAAAGAACAAGCGGTCGTGCAAAGAGCGGTTGGCCGCGATGGTCGCGTAGTCTCCACTCCATGCAGGTGCAGTGATCGGACAGGGCGGCGGCGCGTAGAGGATGATGCGCCGGCGTGGCAAGTCGAGATCAACCTCGTAATCTCCGAGAAAATCGGCGCCGAGCAATCCGTCGATCGGCCTGCCGTCGATTGGCGGCAATGACACCGGGCCGACAAGGATCCTGAAATTGCTCAGCTCGATCCCACCGGGATTAAAGCTGCGCAACCTTGCGTCACCCCCTGAGACGGCCCCTCCGAGGCTGCGCATCGGCCGGGCATATTCATAATGCGCGTCGACCCCCAGCCGTTTGGCCGCCGCCGGAGAGATGATCGTGCGTTCGGCTCCGGTATCGAACAGAAAATCGGCGGTTCCGCCATTGATCCCGACCGTAACGATCGGGATATTGCCCAGCGGCGTGACCGAGAACTCGGCTTCCCGGATCGGCCGGCAATCCTGTGCCAGCGCTGCTTCCCCAAAGATGAGCCCAGCCCACACCACCAGCAACAGGGCAGCGGCCCCATGGCATCTGCGCACGGCACCCGCCTTTCGCTTGAACCCACCCCTCGCTGACTTCTAGCCGAGAACCGCGACCCCCTGAATTTCGACGAGCAGCTCGGGGCGCGCCAGCCCGGCAACGGTGATCAAGGCGCTTGCCGGGAAATTGTCCCCAAATATCTCCCTGCGCAGCTGTGTGAAGCGATCGCCATAGCGCGCATCGGTGATAAAGACGGTCATCGTGACCATATCGGCAAGCGTGCCGTTGACCTCGGCCAAGGTCTGCCCGAGGCGCGCGAACACCTCTCGCACCTGCCCGTCAAAATCGCCGGCGAGCGGTCTGCCGGCCGCATTTGTCGGCGCCACCTGGCCGGCGAGCCATATCGTCCGGCCCCCCGAGGTGACCACCGCTTGCGAATAACCCCGGGCCTGCGCCGCTTCTCGTTTGAGGTAATGTCTGGACGGCGTCGCCGCCAAGTTCTGTACCATGCTCGACTCCACCCGTGACATCGACCGCTGCAGCGAGCTTGGCCCAGCATGCCTGACATGTCCAACCGTGCCAAAAGATCGACAAGATTTCACCCATATTATCGCGACGGCAATTTGTGCCAACCCGCCTTGTTCGATGGAGATTCGTATGGATGGGTCCCGCGCCTTCAAACAGCTGCGCGGTTTCTATGAACTATACGGCCGATTCGAACTGATGGTGTCGGCGGTGCTGCTGATTTCTATCGCGATTGTTATTTTATACTCGATTGTCGTGTTGGCGACGACACTGTTCTCTGAACTCACCGCTGGTGTTCATTTGGCCGACGGGACCGCGCTTAAGGATACATTTGGCTTGATGCTGAGCATCCTGATCCTCATCGAATTCAACCATTCGATCGTCCTGTCGATGCGGCAGCGCGCAGGAGTGCTGCAAGTGCGCGTCATCGTGATGATAGCCATCATCGTGATCGCACGGAAACTCATTCTGCTCGACTACTCTGCGGCGACTTGGCCGACCATGCTCGGGCTTGGCGGCCTAGCGGTAGCGCTGGGTACACTATACTGGCTGCTGAGCGATATCAATCACCGCAGTCGCGCCGCTCGCCTACCGGAGGAGTGACTCGGGTTCAGCCGATCGGGAGACGCAACGGCGGCATAGGCTTGATTCCTGGTCGTGGGAGTCGCTCCATCACAGGAAATGTGCTTAGACAGAAGCGCGTTTGACCCACCGCCGCCAGAAGCATCAGGCAAGCGTGTGCTCAAGGCCGGAGCAAGGGAGCTGATCGAAGCGGGAGACCTTTAACGAACCGCTCTCTGGATCTCGGCCGGGGAATGCGCTTTGGCGAGGAGTGACCGATGAAGACGACGCGACGTCGGTACTGGGTCTTTCTGCTGCTGTTCTTGTTCAATGCGGTCGCTTACGTCGACCGCGTCAACATGTCGGTGGCGGGAAAGCCGATCGCACATGAATTCGGCCTGTCTCCGGTTGCACTCGGCTATCTGTTCTCGTCTTTTCTATGGGCGTATGTGCTGATGATGCTGCCTGGCGGGCGCCTGATCGATCGCTGGGGTACGCATACCGTCGCCTCCGTTGCTGCTGCCGTATGGTCGCTGGCGCAGATGCTGACCGGGGCAGCGGGCAATTTCGCCGTGATGCTGGCCACCCGGCTCGGGCTCGGTGTCGGCGAAGCGCCGTTTGCGCCGGTCAGCTATGGCAGCGTGCGCTCATGGTCTCCCTATACCGAGCGTGGGACGGCGATCGCGGCAATCTCGGCCGGGTCGAGCCTTGGTTTGGCGCTCGGCGCGCCCGCGGTCGGCTGGTTGATCGAGGTGGTGTCTTGGCGTTGGTCCTTTGTCATCACCGGGGCGGTCGGGATGGCTTGGGTCGTGGTGTGGTCGGCTGTGGTTTCGACGCCGGAAAAGACCCGATGGCTGCCGGAACCCGAGCGGCAGATGATCCTTGCCGAGCGCCATGCCGGGATCAAACCGCCCGACCATGGCGGTGTCGGCTACCTCGGATTGATCCGCAACCCGACGATGTGGGGCCTGTTCATCTCGCAAGGCTGTCTCGTCTACACCGTCTATCTCTATATGTCGTGGCTGCCGAATTACCTGCAGACCGTGCGTCACCTGTCGATCGTCGGATCCGGCCTTTACACCGCGATCCCGTTTTTTGTCGCAGCCGCCGTCAACATCGTCGCCAATTGGTGCGGTGACCGGGTGATGAGCGCCGAGGCCGTCCGCGGTGGCAGGCGCCGCCATCTGGTCGGACTTTGTCTGCTGTTGACCGCGGTGGGATTGCTGATCCCGCTGGTTCAATCGCTGGCGGCGGTCATCGCGCTGGTCACGATTGCGGTGTCGTTTGCTAATGTCGGACCAGCCGCAAACGGTGCGCTCGTCGGCGATCTGTTGCGTTCGCCGGCCGATGCCGGGCGCGCCTTTGCCTTTCTGGTGCTCGGCGGCAACACCTTCGGACTCTTGGCGCCGATTGTCACCGGCTATCTCGTCGAAGCGACCGGCAGCTTTAATTCCGCCTTTATCGCCGCGGGCGTACTGGCGCTGATCGGCGCCGGCGCCGCCTTTGGTCTCGCCCGTGGCACGATCGGCGAGCGGCCGCAATCGCGCCTGGCGCGCGCCCGGCTCGCCGAATGACTGGCTCGCGGTCGGGCGCAGGGCCCGGGACGCAGCACGCGGCAAGATCGCCACTCCTGATCATCGCGACGGGCCGCCCGCGACCGAGGCGGCAACGCAACGCAGGGTTCGGTGCGAGCAGAGCCCACCCGCGACAACCCGGTCCCGACAATCCGCTCCGCGTTCGCGGACCGCAGGTTCCCCTGCTCCAGATCAAAGATCCGGCATGCGCATTGGACCACTGGACGGCGATTGACCTGGGTCAAGGCGAGGCAGGGCGCCAGCCCGTAAACGGTGCCGCGAGGCAGCGACAGACGCTGCTGCATGCCGTTGAAAGGGCAGAGGTGATGATCCGTACGATTTTCGTGCCGCTGGCCGAAAGGCTTTCGAGTCAGCTCCTCCTCGACGCTGCGTGGTTGGTGGCAAAGCGTACCCGCTCTCATATCCGCGCGATGTTCATCCGTCCCGAACCGGAAACTGCGCTCGCCTACATGCCGGACGTCATCATCACCGCCGGCGTCACCAGAGAAGCCATTGAGCGGGCGAGCCTGGAAGCTGCCGCTGATGAAAAGGCCCGCTTCGAGGCATGGCAAACTGGCAACCGCATCCCCGGCGTTGGGGGAGTGCGTCTCGACAGCTGCTTTGCAACAGGGCCGATAGGGTCGGCGAAATCGAGACAGTGGTGGCGCGTTTTGGCAGGGTGAGCGACCTTGTCGTATTGCATCGCATTGGGCCGGGCTCGATCGAGGCCCAGCGCTGCTTCGATGCGGCCGTCTTCGAGAGTGGTCGGCCGGCGCTGGTGGCATCCGAGAAGCTGCCATTCGACATCACCGACCATGTGATAATCGCCTGGAACGGCAGCCTGGAAGCGAGCCGAGCGGTACTCGGCGCCATGCCGTTGCTCCATCTCGCCAACCGCGTATCGATTTTCGCGGCGCCGCAATACGACGCCGACGGTGTTGATCCCGACGATCTCGCCGAGGCGCTATCGTGGCACGGTATCCGAGCCCATATGATCGCATCCCCGGGATCCGGGTCATCGACGGGCGAGGCCTTGGTCGGCGCCGCGACAAGAGAACGGGCTACGCTTATCGTTATGGGCGCCTATACGCATAGTCGGTTGCGGCAACGTTTTCTCGGTGGCGTGACCGAACATCTTCTGGCCCATGCTCCGGTTCC